>CAXSHQ010000267.1:5649-6771 GCA_964236875.1 uncultured Acidobacteriaceae bacterium
TTCCTAGGAGCCCGACCCCCGACTCATGCCCCTGAATGCACAGCAGGACCCGGCTTCCAAGCGGCCCATCACCGGTCCCGCCCACATGCTCCCTGAGCACGCCTCGCAGGGTAGCGGAAGCTCCCGCGGCAGCATCGTTCGCACGGTCGTCATCCTGCTCATCATCGCTGTCGCCATTGGGCTCATCGTCTGGCGCATCCTTTCCAACAAGAAGTCCCAGAACCAGGAAGCCAACCGCGCCGCCGCCGTCGGCAACCGTCCCATCCCCGTTCAGGTCGTGGCGGTCGAGCAGCGCACTGTGCCCGTCTACTTCACCGCGCTCGGCACCGTCACCGCCTATAACACCGTCACGCTCCGTTCCCGCGTAGACGGCCAGCTCCTCCAGGTCAACTTCCACGAAGGCCAGACCGTCCGCAAGGGCCAGCTTCTTCTCCAGATCGATCCCCGCCCTTACCAGGCCGCCGTCGATCAGGCCATCGGCACCCTCACCCGCGACCAGGCCAATCTCAAGAACCAGGAAGCCCAGGCCGAGCGCTACACCGCCCTCTACCAGGCCGGTGTGGTTTCCAAGGAACAGCAGCAGCTTCAGATCTCCAACCAGGGTCAGGCCGCCGGCAGCATCCAGTCCGATCAGGCCGCCATCGAAGCCGCCCGCGTCAACCTCGGCTACACCCGCATCGTCTCGCCCATCGATGGCGTCGTCGGCCTCCGCCAGATTGACCCCGGCAACATCGTCCATGCGTCCGATTCCACCGGCCTCGTGGTCATCACCCAGGTCCACCCCATCGCCCTCATCTTCACCCTGCCCGAAGACCAGCTCCCGCAGGTCCAGGCAGCCATGAAGAGCGGTAACAAGCTCGTGGTCGAAGCCTACGACCGCAACGACGCCCATAAGATCGCCGCCGGCACCTTGCTCACCATCGACAACCAGATCGACACCACTACTGGCACCGCCAAGCTCAAGGCCGTCTTCGACAACGCCGATAACGCGCTCTTCGCCAACCAGTTCGTCAACGTCCGCCTCATCCTGCGGCAGCGGCCCAACGCCACCGTCATCCCAACCTCCGCCATCCAGACCGGCCAGGAAGGCAGCTGTGTCTTCGTCGTGAGCAGCGGCCCCAC
>CAXSHQ010000268.1:0-2818 GCA_964236875.1 uncultured Acidobacteriaceae bacterium
GTCCGGGCGGCTATGCCTGGTGGTATCTCGACGCGCTGAGCGACGACGGCCGTCAGGGCCTCACGCTGATCGCCTTCGTGGGCTCGGTGTTTTCGCCCTACTACGCGTGGACGCGCCGCTCGCCGTGCGTCGTCCGGGATGCGGATGAGGCCGGCGGGCGTGATGCCGTCGCCGACGATCCAGTCCATGACCCGGATGTACTCGGCGAAGCCGCCGCCGGCGGGCTCGCCGGTGCCGGCGGTGGTGCCGACGAGCTTGTAGCGCTCGCACTGGGCGAAGGTGTGCTTGCGGCAGTAGAAGCATTGGCCGCAGGGGATGTGGTGGAAGGCCATGACGCGGTTACCGACGGCGAAGCCGCGCACGTTTTCTCCCACGGCGGCAATGGCGCCGGCCATCTCATGGCCGAAGACGCGCGGCGCGGAGTGCGAGCCGGTGTGGATCTTCTTGAGGTCGGTGCCGCAAATGCCGCAGGTATCGATGCGGACGAGAACTTCGCCGGGGCCGATGGCGGGGACGGCGACGGTTTCGGTGCGGACGTCGTCGGGCGCGCGGTAGACCGCGGCTGTCATGGTGCTGGGTACAAAGGTAGACATCATCTGCAAGGATAGTCGTCTGGTCGCAGATTGCCGGCCGAATCAATGTTCGCGGTGGTCCGAAATACAGGGGTCTCTCACTCCGGCCGCAAAGGCGCGACCTCCGGTCGAGATGACAAGCGTTTGTGCTTATACGAGATGTTCTAGAACTTCGCGACACACCACAGGCCGGCGACCAGCAGGCCGCAGCCGATGAGCCTTCCGGGCGAGGCGGAGTGCTGCTTGAGGCCGACGATGCCGAACTGATCGAGCAGCACGGACGTGACCAGCGCGGCTGTGACGCTCAACCCAGTGAATAGCGTGGAGCCGAGCTTCTGCGTTAAGGTGAGGCCGACGATGGTGGAGATCAGGCTGATGAGGCCGCCAGTCCACGCCCACCAGTTGACCTTGCCGAGATTGCCCGCGGGAAATGCCTGGCGCACGACAGCCTGCGCCAGCAGCAGGCCTAGCAAGCCGGTGGCGTAGACGATGATGGCTGCCCAGAGCGGCGAGTGCGTCTGCTTGTTGAGCTGCGCATTGGTCGCGCCCTGAAAGGGGTTGGCGGCGCCGGCGGCGAGGGCAATCAGGGCGATGAGGAAGGTCACGAGGTCCTTGGGAATTGCGGAGGATGGCGTCATCAGGTTGGACGCGCGCTATGGGGCAGGTGGACGCACTGTGTGGCGAAGGTGAGTTTACGGAACCGAAGCCAAGATGACGCGCAGCTCGCGATCCAGCGCAGCGAGCGCCTGCACGCTATGCCTGCCGAGCGTGAGGGTGCGGCGCCAGTGATGCGGGCGCAGGGCGGTATGGAGTGCGAAACGGCCGGTGCGGAAGGCGCCGTGCTTGCCTTCGAAGCGCGAAAGCGAGGCGAGCTCGAAGTCATGTGCATCGGAGATGCCCTTAATGGCTCGAAAGCGAAGGCCATGCGCGCGAGCCAGGCGGGCGACGGTCGCGGCTTCCATGTCGACCAGGGCCGCACCGTAGGTTTGGGCGAGGCGGGCCTTCTCGTGCACGCTGGCGATCGTTGACGTGCTGGCGAGCACCACCGGGTTCCGCGGCTGGTTCGGAGCGGTTGTCTCGTAGCGCTCACCGGTGCGCACGTCGACAACTGTGTTCGCTTCGGCTATGTCTCCTGGATGCAGCAGAGGCGCGGAGGCTCCCGCGAGACCGGCCGATATCAAGGTGTCGACTTCTCCCTGAGCAAGAGCGGCGGCCACGGCGGCCGTGGCCCGTTCCTGCCCCATACCCGCGGCGACGACCAGAGCGGAGGGCAAGGTGTACAGGAAGACACCGGACGCTTTGAGTGCGGAGTTCACTGCCGCCCCGCGAACCAGACCGGCGATTTCGCGCGGCAAGGCTGCGACAATCGCAACGCGGCTCACGAGGACGCCTGGGAGAGAGGTTTGGGTGGGGCGGGTGCATAGCCGTGTTCGATGAACCAGCGGCAGGCGGTCCGCAGGGCTTCGTCGACGGGCAGCACGCGCCAGCCCAGCTCGCGCTCGGCCTTGGCGGAGGCGGCGAACATCATTTTCCTGCCCATGCGCACGGCTTCCACGGTGGCGCGCGGCTCCTTGCCGCGCAGCTTGCCGGTGATCGTCTCGTCGAGGAAAGCGAAGGCCATGGCGACAGCGTGCGGAACCTTATGCTTCGGGGAAGGCAGGCCGGTGATCGCGGCGAGCCTGTCGAGAATCTGCTTGAGGGTGAGGTTTTCGCCACCGAGGATGTAGCGCTCGCCGGGGCGTCCACGCTCGATGGCCAGCAGGTGCATGCGGGCGACCTCTTCCACGTCGACGAGGTTCAGGCCCGTGTCGACGTAGGCCGGGAAGTTGCGGTTGAGGAAGTCGACGACGATACGGCCGGTAGGAGTGGGCTTGGCGTCCTGTGAGCCGACGGGCGTAGTCGGGTTGAGGAGGATGACACGCTGGCCCAAGCGCGCGGCGGCGATGGCTTCCCGCTCGGCCAGCCACTTGGAGCGCTTGTAGTGGCCGATCATGTCGGCTTCGGTGACGGGCGTGGTCTCGTCAACGACCGTGCCGTCGGCCTTGAAGCCCATGGTGGCCACGCTGGAGGTGTAGACCACGCGCGGGACGCCGGCTTCGCGCGCCAGACGCAGGAGCTCGCGGGTGCCGTCCACGTTGGCTTTGTACATGTCCGCAGGATCGGGCACCCAGAGGCGGTAGTCGGCGGCGATGTGGAGGAGGGCGTGGCAGCCCTGCAGGGCGGAGGCGAAGGCGGCGGGATTGCGA
>CAXSHQ010000268.1:2828-6762 GCA_964236875.1 uncultured Acidobacteriaceae bacterium
GAAACGCACGCGCAAGAACGCCGAAGCGGCCTCCATCGTCGTCGAAGCCGCCGCTGTCGAGACCAAGCCGAAACGAGCAAGCCGCAAGAAGGCGGAGGCGAAGGCGGCGGGATTGCGAAGGTCGCCCTGGATGATCTCGGCGCCTGCGGGCAGGTTGGCGAGGTTTGAGCTCTTGCGGGTGAGCAGACGGAGTTGGGAGCCCTGCTCGACCGCGAGGCGGGCCACGTGCGAGCCGACAAAGCCGGTCGCGCCGGTGATGAAGAGCTTCATGCGCCCAGCCAGTACAACTTGAGAACGCCGTCTGCCTCAAGTGCACGGAACTCGCGGTCACCCGTGACCAGCACTGCGTTTAGCCGTGCTGCAAGAGCTGCTGCAAAAGCATCTGCGTAAGCTACTGAGTACGTGCTCTTGATTTCGACAGCGGCATCCACTAGGGCGTCATCGACAGAATGGAGAGTCATGGATAACGAAGACAAAGCCGCAAGAGCCGCGGCGCGGTTGTGTATATCTGGAGCCTTGCGGATCGTATAGATGACCTCGCCATGATTGATACGCGACATGGCCAGTGAATCGCCTTGATACGCGGTTCGGACGATGAGGTCGTGGAAACTTCCTGCAGCGGGCTCCCGACGCTTGATCCACTCGAGCACCGCCCATGAGTCAAGCACATACAGCGACATCAGCCTTCTAACCACCTTGCTTCTTTCGCTAGCTCGGCCTGCTTCTCCCGCTCCAACTCCGCATTGGGATCGTATTCTGAGTCAGCTAGCAGGCCCCGCAAGCTTTCCCACTTGCGAATCGCATCTTCCGCTGAATCTGCGGTGTAAATCGCTTGAAGCGGAACAAGCTCTAGAGTCGCACCCTTTTGATAGCGCGGATCTGACTTGAACTCCTCCGGCAGCTTTCCGAGGAGCTCATCATCAACAACCATGATCGGATGCGCGGCCATACTTTACCTCTGCCACTTAGTCTAGCTTCTCCGGCTCGATGGCAATGTTCGTCTCGCCGGCGGCCTTCTTCTCCCAGTACTTCTTCACCCAGGCTTCAAAGCTCTTGCCGGCGGCAGCGTCGCGGCCACTGAACTTGAGCGCGGCGACTTCACTGTACGGGATGCTGATGCGCTCGAACGCCGTGCCGGCAGGCGCGCCTTTGGGCGGGACTGGCATGATGCGGACCATGGAGTCGCTCAGACCTTTGCCCATGCGGCGATCGTAAGCGTAGCCTTCGACCACCGACCCGTCCTTGCGGGTGATAGTGATGTCGCCCCGGTAGTCGAAAGCCTTCTCGAGGGCTTCGCGAATCTCGTCGTCGCCGGCGAGCGCAGGGATCCAGCCTTCGAGGTTTTCGCGCTCGCGGCCTGCCGCCACCTCAAGCTCGTCCGGGGAGGCGTGCTGGAGCTGTTCGATCTTCTTGTGTTCCTGACTGAGAGTCGCCATGGCTCAGTTCCCCACGCCGGTCAGGCTGCCGGTGCTGTTGATCGAGGTGGTCACGACGACATGCGGCGCCTGAGCACCGGGAGCGATCTGGATCAGAGGGCCGTGACCGGCGGGCTTCCACTCGTTCAGCAGCTTTGTCGCGCCCTCGTCTTCATACTTGCCCATGAAGATGCCCTTGGCGGTGGCGAGCAGGCCCTTGACAGAGCTGAACGTGTAGTTCACGCCGGAAGCTTCATAGCCGGAATGCACCATGCAGTTGGCGCAGCGCGGGTTGCCGGATTCGGTGCCGTAGTTGGCCCACTCCACCTCGTCCATCAACTCCTGGAAGGTATCGGCGTAGCCATCCTGCAGCAGATAGCAGGGCTTCTGCCAGCCAAAGATGGAGTAAGTGGGCATGCCCCAGGGCGTGCAGGTCAGCTCGCGCTTGCCCATCAGGAACTCCATGAACATGGGCGAAGCGTTAAAGGCCCAGGTCTCCTTGCGGTTCGAGAGGATGGTGCGGAAAAGCTTGCGGCTCTTGGCGCGGCCGAGGAAGTGATTCTGGTCGGGCGCCTTGTCGTAGGTGTAGCCGGGCGAGACCATCATGGACTCTACGCCCGCCTCCATCATTTGGTCGAAGTGGCGACGGACGGAGTTCGGGTCGGCGCCGTCGAAGAGCGTGGTGTTGGTGGTTACGCGAAAACCAGCGTCCACAGCCGCGCGCACCCCTTCCATGGCGATGTCCCAGCCGCCTTCGCGGCAAACGCCAAAATCGTGGTGCTCCTTTTCGCCGTCCACGTGGACCGAGAAGCTGAGGTACTTGGAGGGCTTGAACAGGTGCAGCTTCTCCTTGAGCAGGAGCGCGTTGGTGCACATGTAGACGTACTTCTTGCGGTCCACCAGCCCCTGCACGATCTCCGGCATGCGCGGGTGCAGCAGCGGCTCACCGCCGGGGATGGCGACCATCGGCGTGCCGCACTCTTCCGCGGCGGCAAAGCACTGCTCCGGCGTGAGCTCGGCCTTGAGGATGTGCGCGGGGTACTGGATCTTGCCGCAGCCGGCGCAGGCCAGGTTGCAGCGGAACAGCGGCTCCAGCATCAGCACGAGCGGATAGCGCTTGCGGCCGGAAAGCTTTTGCTTGAGGACGTACGTGGCGACGGTGAAAGCCTGGGAAACAGGAACGGCCATGTCTACAGTTTACAAGATTGTCATGGATAAAACTGGAAACCCGTAATCAAGCTCGCTTCAGGTAGCTAGACCGGCTCGTAGCCTAGATCATCAAGCAAGCGATTGATTTCAGTCACGAAGGCACTTGAGTTCTTCCATGCTGCTCTTGGCAAATTTCTGAGGTGCCAATTGTCGCCCACGGCGTACAGGTCATCGGGGATATTCGAAGGTACAACTCGCCATTCTTTCGCTCTTTGATCACGAATACCCGCCGCGAATGCCGCGGTAGCTGATCTCCACATGCCTATCCAGAGCAGAAAGCTATCACCTTGTTTCAAATAAAAGCCATACTCGTCGCATGAGGTTTCACGGGAGATTTTGTATGTGCCTCGGGCGTCAACTATCTTACCGACCTCGTCGAGGAGCGCCTCTCCTTTGCGTAAAGCGACGAACGTCTCCGGCTGCCACTGCTCGAGAGTGGCTATATTAGGCTCTGACATCTGCACGGCAGGAAAGGTCTCCTTCCAAAACTGAACGATTTCCGCCATGACCGAATCGGTGAGATCAACACTCTGCTCGATTGCAATCACCAGATCTTCCCAGTGGCTATGTTCGACTTGGCGATCTGCCGAGTGCCTCAAGCTTTCAATCACCCCCCAATGCTTATAGGCCTTTGGGGTGATGAACCAAAGCACGCCATCTCTTTCACGGAAGCACTCTGAGTAGCCCTCTTGCTGCGAGTTCTGCAGTTCTAGCGACGGATCAACCTTCACTTCTACAACACACCAGAAATCGTTCCCGCAAACGGTGAGATCCGGGATGTGCTCGCACCGCTCGCCGACGAAGGAGTGCTGAAGCTTGTATACGAGGGTAGATAGCTGATTTGGGGTTAACTTTAGGCGAAGAAACTGCTCAAACATGGTTGCTGCAACGTCCGGTCTACGTTCGAACAAATTGCTAAGGAGAGCCGTATGATCGTTCTCCGAGCGCACAACGTTCGTAAAAATCGCGGGCAATCAGGCGACCTGCTCCGCTTTCAGAGCCTTCTTATACGTCGTCAGCGCCAGCAGCGGGAAGTACTGCTTGTACAGGTGGTACCCCAGGTAGAAGACGCGTGGGAAGCCGGTTCCTGTGTAGTAGCTTTCGCCGTTATGGCCGGGCATGAGCTCATCCCAGCTGCCGTCTTCGTGCTGGCGCTCGATGAGCCAGCGGATGCCCTTGGCGACGGAGTCGGAACGGGTGTCGCCGGCGGCCAGAAGGCCGAGCAGCGCCCAGGCGGTCTGCGAGGGTGTGGAGGGGCCGGTGCCGCGCAGGTCCGGATCGTCGTAGGTGCCGCAGGTCTCGCCCCAGCC
>CAXSHQ010000269.1:0-1741 GCA_964236875.1 uncultured Acidobacteriaceae bacterium
AATCCAGACACCGGCACCGTACTTCGCCCTGCGCGCCGCGTCCTGGATCCCTTCGGGCCGCGTGCCGTCAACTCGCCCCCGCCGCCATCGCCCTCGCCGGTGATGGAGCGGACCATCGCCTTTCCGGATCCCGCGCAACCTCCCGTCCCCGGAGTGCTGCCACCGCTCCGTCTGGCTCCATCCGATCCGGGTGAAGTTGTTCTGCGGCCGGTCAAGCCCGAGGCCCTCCGGCCTCCTCAACCCCGCGAAAGCGCCGCCCCGGCTTCGAACACGGACATAACCCCGGTTTCCGCCGGTGCTCCCCAGACGACCGCATCCTTTTCGCCGATACCCGCTCCGGTCGACGAACCCGCTCCGGCAGTTCCGGCACTGATACCCACTCCCGAACCGCCAAGCCCCGCTGCGGCTGCGAGCATCTCCGGCGCCAGCATCCCACCCGTGCCGCGCCCCCTGTCCGATCTTCCAGAAGCTCCCTTGCCTATCCCGCCTTTCGTTCCGGAGAAGGAAGAGCCGGTAGCAGGGAAAACCAGCCGGCCTCGCGAGTGGTGGTGGCTGCTCGGATTGCTTTGTGTTCTGGCCGCTGCAGCTCTCATCTGGTACTTCACTTCGGCCCGTCAACCAGCCACAAACAAAACGTCTTCGACCATCGTTCTTGCTCCGCTCCAGAACGGCACCGGTGACAGCTCTCTGGGTGACTCGATCACCACAGGGCTGCACTTCGCGTTGGCGCAATCGCCCCGGCTCTCCGTCCGCTCCACGGACGACTACCTGCTAGGCCTCCGCTCCATCGGCCACACGGAGGGAACCAACGTCCCCTTCGCCGACGCCCGCGCAGCTGCCCGCGCTGTCGGTGCCAGCGTCCTCGTCTTCGGAGACATCCACAGCGCCGGCGCAGCCTACGAGCTCTCGTTCCGCCTATACGCAGACGGGAGTGGTAAGCCTCTGGCGCAGGTGACAGAAACCGCCTCCAGCCGCGAACAGATCGCGCAAACGCTCGACCGCCTCGCCTCTGACCTTCGCTCCGCGCTCGGCGAAACCAGCGATTCCATCTCCCACACGTCGGTCCCACTCAGCAAGGAAGCCACGCCCAATCTCGACGCGCTGGGGTCCTTCGCGTCTGGCGCCAGCCTGGAGGCCGCCGGAAATCCAAGCGAAGCGATCTCTGCCTTCCAGCGGGCCGTAAGTCTTGAGCCGCGCTTCACGCAGGCGTACCTCCGCCTCGCCGAGCTCCAGCGCGAAGCTCACGCGGAGCTCGCCTCCGCCCGGGCCGCCCGCCAGGCTCAGGCCAGCTCATCGAGCACCGGCGTCCGAACGCAATGGCTCGCCGAAGCCAGCTACGCCCTCTACGCTGCCGCCGACAGCGGTCGAGCCGCCGAGCCGCTCGATCACCTCCTGCAAAGCTACCCGGAGGACATTGAAGGGCTCGACATCCTCGCTCTTGCCCAGTTTCAGGCGGGGAGGTTCTCCGCGGCAGAGGGAACTGCCGACCACGTCCTCCAGTTTTCCCGCAGCGACCGCCGGGCCATCCGCATCGAGGAGATGGCTCTCATCGCGCAGGACCGTCCCGAGGCCGTAGCCTCCATCGAGGCGCAGGCGAAAGCGGCTGGCATCGGCAACCCGGATCTCGTCGCCCTGGCCTCCGCTGCCAGCGACGCGAGCACGGTCATGCTGCTGCCCACCACCGACCAGAACCTCCCGCAGGCTGTTGCAGCGGACTTCCTGGATGCCGCCGGTCACTTCA
>CAXSHQ010000269.1:1751-5802 GCA_964236875.1 uncultured Acidobacteriaceae bacterium
CTTCAGCGAGGGCGCAACCCAGTGGCAGGCCGTCACGGACGCCGCCCGTTCAAACCCCGAGCAAATCTCTGCAGCCGCTTACGCGCAAGGCATGTCCGCGCTTCACCGCGCCCTCGCCGGAGACTGCCCGTCAGCCCTGGCCATCAGCCAGGTGCAAGCCCAGGCATCCCCAGCGGCGGCTGGCCCCGTCGCGACCTTCAGCCTCGGAGAAGCCCAGGCGCTCTGCGGCAATCCCGAAGGCGCTCGCCGTAGCCTCGCCGCGCTCAACAGCTCCTACGGCTCCGGTTCGGCCGTCCGCACCTACCTGGCCGCGGATTTAGCCGCCACGCTCGCCTGGAAAGCCGGCGACACGGCCGGCGCGCTCCACACCCTGGACACCGCCCGCCAATTTGACTCCATGTCGCTGACCGGCTACCTTCGGGCGCTCATCGAACTCTCCGCCCACCAGCCCCAGCTCAGCATCGTCCAGTTCCAGGCGATCCTCAGCCACCGCGGCCCAGCTACGCTCTTCAATCCGGAAACCTATCCACTCGCGCAGCTCGGCCTGGCCCGCGCCTACGCCGCCGTCGGCGACGCCGCCAACAGTTCCATAGCCTACGGCCGCTTCCTGGAGCTCTGGAGCACCGCCGACACAGGCCTCGCCGCTGTCGACGAAGCCCGCAGCCACGCACACCTGTAGCCGCAACGACCGAAGCCGCCGCAGGATTCAGGAGTCCGAGAGCCGCGGGCACTTGCTGATTGTGAGGGGAAGGTGGCGGAGAGACAGGGATTCGAACCCTGGATACCTTGCGGTATACACGCTTTCCAAGCGTGCGCCTTCAGCCACTCGGCCATCTCTCCGCAACAGAAAAGCGCGGGACGCGCCCTTCCAGGAACTCTTCGAATCTACCACATCGTGCCCGCGCTCCGGCCCGATAACGCAGCGGTCATTTCGCGAATCCCACCGGACGGGTCAACAGGAGGCCACGGCAGCAGGGTGCTTTCGGACCGGTACGAACACCCTATCAGCCGGGGGCGTCATCCTGAGCGGCCGTAGCTTGTTCATAGCGGAACGAAGGCTTCAGGCAGACAGCCAAAGCTGATTCTGGCTACATGCGCCCGTTTCGTCTACGTCCGATAACACATATTCTGTAAGGTGCGATTGAAGGCAAAATTCCCTACATACTACGCATCTCAGCCCTTCACCTCGCCGCCTCGCCCGCCGCCGACGAAGTGTACGACTTCCAGCTTGTCACCTTCCGCTACAGTGACCTCGCCCCATGCCCCACGTCGGGCGATCCGGCCGTTATGCTCTACCGCAATCCGGTCCGCTTTCAAATCCATCGCGGCCAGAACCGCAGCCAGAGTGACGGGACTCTCCACCGCGACCTGCCGGACCTGCCCATTCACCACCAGTTCCATTTCCTGCTCCATCCTTCTCAGCCTATAGGAGCCTCAGGCGTTCACCGGCGTTCGGAGCGGCCAAAGCAACTCCATCGGTCCGCGTCCGCCACCCAGCCCCGGCGCATGCCGCAACGCGCCTTCGACGTACCGCTTCGCCCGGGTTGCCGCCTCGGCGGGTGCAGCCCCACCTAACAGTCCGCAAAGCAGTGCCGAAGAAAAGGCACACCCGGTGCCATGTGTCGACGTGGTCTCCACATGCTCGCCCGCCAGTCGCTCCACCCAGCCTGCCAGCGTGCGCAGCAGGTCCACCGGCGTGTCGAGCTCTCCGCCCGTTGCGATCACTCCCAGCTTCTGGTGTCGCCCCCCCAGCTCGACCGTGGCCGCAAACGCCTCCGCCTCGGTCCGAACTTCCATTCCGGCCAGCAGCGCCAGCTCGGCCCAGTTCGGCGTGACCCAATCCACCAGCGGCAGCAGCCCAGATTCCAGCTCAAGAAGGCCATCCGGGTCCAGCAGCCCCGCGCCCGAGCTCGACCTCAACACCGGGTCGAGTACCACCAAGGGGCGTTCTGGGAGTGCTGTAAGCGTTCCGAGAAACTCCGCCACCACTCGCACCACCGCCGCCGACCCTAGCATGCCTATCTTGATCCCAGCCGGCGGCAGGTCCGCCTGCAACGCAGCCAGCGTGTCACGAAGCACCTCCGGTGCGACCGCTTCCACAGCCGTCACTCCCCTGGTCGACTGCACCGTCAGCGCCGTCACCGCGGCCGTGCCGAACATGCCGTGCGCCGCGAACACCTGCAGGTCTGCGGTTACACCGGCGCCGCTGGAGGGATCGAACCCCGCAATCGTCAGCACGACCTTCGGCTTGGAACGGCGCTCCGGACTCACATCAACGAATCTACAGGCCCGTGCGCCCGAATCTACAGCCCCGCTCGCCCAACCAGCCCGTGCGTCACCGGCAGGTCGCTCAGCCGCAGCGCCAGCGACCGTGCCCCGCCGCCCCCTTTGATGAACTCGCTCAGCTCAAGCTGCACCACATCAAACCCGGCGTCGAACAGCCGTTGCGCCAGCCCGCGGCTGATCTCGCCGGTAAACACCGTTTTCCCGATGCTCAGCGCGCAGCACGCCATACGGGTCGCGTCTTCCTCGCTCACGGCCACCCGCTTGTCCTCCGGGTACACCTCCTCGATCAGCCGTCGAGACGCCCGATCGAAAGCCTCCGGATAGTACAGCAGGAAGCCGCTGGTCAGGGGCGCGAAGCACGTATCCAGGTGGTAGAACCGCGGATCCACAAGATGGAGCGACCGCAGGGCCCGTCCGGTCACATGCCAGGCTGCGGCGACATGGCTGTGCACCGCCCTGCACGTCCTCACGCCGTGCGCGGCCCACAACGTCTCGCCGTGCTCGTCGAACATCACGTCGCCTTCGCCCTCGAATGCGGTCTCACGCGGCGTATCCCAGATGAGCATGCCTTGCGCCTGCAGCCACTGCCGCAGATGATCGCTCTCCTTGCGTCGCTGCGGATGAAAGAAGCTGGCCAGCGCCGCCACGCCATGCTGCACCAGCGCGCCGTGGGCCAGGAACACCATGTCCGGGCAGCCCGGCTCCGGATGCAGCAGCCGCACGTCGGCCACCCCGCGCAGCACGTTGTACATCCCCTTCCACTGCGCAAACGCCAGGTCGCGCGACGATCGATGGACATTCCCGGCCATCCACGGGTTCAACACATAATCCACGCCATACCATTCAGGCGGGCACATCAGAAACGTAGGCCGGGTGTAGTGCGGGGTTGCCGGGACTGCTGGGGAGGGTACAACCAGACTGCTTGTTGCCATGGTGAAGACGGGTTCCTTCCAAACCGCTACGGAGTTTGCTCCCGCCCAACAGCGTTCGTCAAGCGCCACGCCGTACCACCTTTGAGACGTTCCATTCCGCCAACAGTCAGTCGCAAAAACGGTGCAAAACGAAACTGGCCCGCCACCATGACAAAGGGGTAGCGGGCCAGTCAACAGCAGGTGAAGGGATCGTTACAGCTTCTCGTAGAAGTCACACGCAGAGCAGGAGATATACACTCCGCCGGGCGTTCCGCGCTCGCGGTCTTTTACCCGCTTCACAATGCGGGTTGGCTTGGAGCACTTCGGGCAGTCCGTGCTCTTCTGTGTGTCCATCTGCTTCTTGCGGTCGCCGGTCTTCGCAATCTTGGCCATCGGGGTATCTCCATTGCTCTTTTCTTGAGGTGAGGCATGGCCGGGCTCGCCTGCGCGTAACGCGCCTGGCACAACTTACCCCTGGGGTACAGATCCACATGTGACAGGCTGTCGAGGCGTGCCGAACAGGAAGGGGCGAGTCAGAAGCCGACTCTGCTGCCACTAGTTTACAACAGCCCGGCTTCCCTGCCACGCGCCGTTCCAGACAGCAAAGCCCCCGCCGCAGCGGAGGCTCTTTGCTGAAAGCTTGTGAAGCCTACGCCTTCACCTTAAGGAAGATGATGACAAAGGTGAACAGCGCCAGCGACTCGATGAACGCCAGTCCGAGAATCAGGAAGATGAAGATACCAGGGCGCGCCCCGGGGTTGCGTGCCAGTGCCTCGGCGGCAGAAGCCGTCGCCTTGCCCTGACCCAGACCGCAGAGACCGGCGGCCAGCGCCATGCCCAGGCCGGCAGCCAGG
>CAXSHQ010000269.1:5812-6746 GCA_964236875.1 uncultured Acidobacteriaceae bacterium
GGAACCCACTCAGCGGCCGAACCGGCGGTCGCCTGACCGAAAGCCGGCACCGAAATCAGCAGCGCGGCCAGAGACATAAAGAAATATTGCAGCTTACGCATCGTTGTTACTCCTTGCTCCCGTTTGTCTCGCCGCCAGTGGGTGGTTGAGGCTCACCTAGCTGGCCCCCTCACGCTATGCGACGGTAGTACGCACCTTTGAGAGGGAGCGCCCCTCGCCGGGATCTTGCGGCCGGCATACAAGCACCGGCAGAACGGTAGGTCAGGGCTTCAAGCCCCGACTGGAGCGCAGAGCGCTTCTAATGGTCGTGCGCCACTGCCAGCGACAGGTAGATCGCGGCCAGCAGCATAAACACATACGCCTGGATGATCGCCACGCCGAAGTGCAGCCCCAGAAACACCAGCGGGATGCCGACCGGGATCAGCGAGAAGAACGCCAGCGTCAACAGGTCGCCGGCAAACATGTTGGCATACAGCCGGACCGTAAGCGACAACACGCGCGCGCAGTGCGAGATGATCTCGATCGGAAACAGCAGCGGCGAGATCCACCACACCGGCCCCAGGAACTGCTTGATGTACCCAAACCCGTTCGCCCGAATACCGTGGTAGTGGTAGTACACAAACGTCACCAGCGCCAGACCCAGCGGCACCGTTACATCCGCGGTCGGCGACTCCAGCCCCGGCACCAGCCCCATCAGGTTGGAGATCAGGATGAACACGAACACGCTGACCAGGTAGCCGGTAAAACGCTCAAAGCCGTGGCCGATGATCTGCTCGCCCTGTTCCGAGGCGAACTCATGCGTCATCTCCGCCAGGTGCTGCACGCCGCCCGGCGTCTCCACGCTCAGCGAAGCCCGCACCACCGCAAAATACGCGATCAGCACCAGGAAAACGAGCAGCTCCATCGCTACCGTGTTCGTAATCGGAGCGTTCGC
>CAXSHQ010000270.1:0-1504 GCA_964236875.1 uncultured Acidobacteriaceae bacterium
GAACGCGATGCGCTACGGCGCGGGGAACGGCGCGGACGAGGGTGCGCGGATCGTGGTTTCGGCGGAGTGCGAGTGCGCCAGCTCGCACAGTGTGCGCTTCAGCGTGCGCGACTACGGGATGGGCATCGCTTCGGAGCATCTGCCTCGGCTGTTCGAGCGCTTCTACCGCGTAGACAAGGCGCGCTCCCGGGAATCGGGCGGCACCGGGCTGGGGCATGCTCGCGATCGCGCGGCGGCTGGTGGAGGCGCAGGGCGGGCGCATCTGGTGCGAAAGCGAGCTGAACAAGGGTAGTGTGTTCAGCTTTACGCTGCCGTGCGTCGAGGCGGCGGCGTGAGGTTCCTTGTCACGGCTGAAGCCAGGACCTACTGTTCGTGCCGAGCTGGCGTGGTCGGTAGTACGAAATACAGGGGTCTCTCCACTCCGCTGCGCTCCGGTCGAGATGACAAGCGGTATTGGTCTGCGAGAACTTCTTTTCTGGCGTTGCTGCTTGCCTTGCTGCTGGTTGGGGCTGCGCGGGCGCAGACGGTGACCGGCGCGGGTGGGAGCTTTCCCAATCCGATGTACTCGCAGTGGTTCGCGGAGTTCGGACGGCTGCATCCGGGGGTGCGGATCAACTACCAGCCCATTGGCTCGGGGGCGGGCATCCGGCAGGTGTCGCGCGGAGTGGTGGACTTCGGCGCCACCGATGCGGCTATGACCGATGCGCAGCTGAAGGCGTCGCCGCGCCGGCTGCTGCATATTCCCACGCTCTTGGGGGCGGTGGTGCCGGTGTATAACCTGCCCGGCGTCGCGGCGCCGCTGCGACTGGGACCGGAGGTGCTGGCGTCCATCTTTGCCGGGACGCTGACGAGCTGGGACGATCCGCGGCTGCGGAGCGACAACCCCGGGGTGGCGCTGCCGCATGCGGCCATCGTGCCGGTCTATCGGGCGGATGGATCGGGCTCGACGTTTATCTTTACGGACTTCCTGGGCACGGTAAGCCCGGCGTTCGAGCGCGCGGTGGGGCGCGGGACCTCAGTGGCGTGGCCGGTGGGCGTGGGGCAGAAGGGTAGCGAGGCGGTGGCCGGATTTGTGCGCGGCACGCCGTATGCGCTGGGGTACGTGGAGCAGATCTACGCGGTGGAAAGCGGCATGCGTTCGGCGCTCCTGCGCAATGCGCGCGGGGAGTGGGTGCAGGCGTCCAACGAGAGCATCGCGGCGGCGGCGCAGGCGGCGCTGCCGGGCATTCCGGCAGATTTCCGGGTGTCGATCGTGAACGCTCCGGGCGCGGGCGCGTTTCCGATTGTTTCCTTTACGTGGCTGCTGGTTCCGGTGGGGCCGGCGGAGACCCGGCGGGATGAGGTTCTGCGCGAGTTCCTGCTGTGGATGCTGGATCATGGCGAACCGGAAGCCGCGCGGGCGGGCTATGCGCCTTTGCCGGCGGCGCTGGCGGGACGGGTCGCGGCCTCGCTGGAGCCCGGTTGGGAAGAGAGCCTGTTTCCGCCCTACTTCGTGGTGGGCGCC
>CAXSHQ010000270.1:1514-6728 GCA_964236875.1 uncultured Acidobacteriaceae bacterium
CGATTTCGCACGCCTGCTCCGCGAGTTCGGCGGCCTGCCGTTGATCGAGCACCTGAAACCGTGTTTCGGGTGCGGGCGGTCGTGGCGCAGCTACCCTGAAGTCTGCTGCGGCAGGGGTGCGGAACTTTTTGCCCCAAACTTGGTTCGAATTCACTACAGCGTCATAGCGTCTTCATAGACTTGTAGTGGGCATTATCGTGAGACCCGCAGAGACCCACCCTTCGATGGCCGAGCTGGCAAGGATTGCGCGTCAGGACGCGGCCGCGGCCCACACCGCCGACCCTGCCTTGGCGGCGCGAGAAGAGCTGCGTGGACGCGCAACCGGGCGGGTAGGGAATGCGGTGTTTGGGGGCGCGGTGCTGCTTTGCGCACTTGCCTTTCCCCTGCTGGCCGCAGCCGTGGCAGGCACGCTGGCGATGGATTCCCGGCTTTCGCTGCACCAGTTCGGCTGGCATTTCCTCACGCTGAACGCGTGGAACCCGGTGGCGGGGAGCTTCGGGGTAGTGGCGTTCCTGGTGGGGACGCTGGTGACGTCGGTGTTGGCGCTTTCGCTGGCCGCCCCCGCTGCCATCGCCATGGCCGTGTTCCTGACGGAGATTTGCCCGCACCGGTGGCGGGGCGTGCTGGTGTACCTGACCGAGTTGCTGGCAGCGGTGCCGAGCGTGGTTTACGGGCTGTGGGCGCTGCTGGTGCTGGTGCCGCTGATGCGAGCGGTGGTTGCGCCCGCGCTGGAGCGCATGCTGGGCTGGACGGGCCTGGGTGCGACCGGGTTCTTGCGAGGGCCAAGCTATGGTGTGGGCGTGCTGACGGCGAGCCTGATCCTGGCGGTGATGGTGTTTCCGGTGATCTCGTCGGTGAGCCGCGAGGTGATGCGCGCCGTGCCCGCGGAGCAGCGCGAAGCGGTGCTGGCGCTGGGAGCCACGCGCTGGGAGATGTTCCGGCTGGGCGTGCTGCGGAATGCGCGGCTGGGCCTTTCGGGAGCGCTGCTGCTCGGGTTCGGCCGCGCGCTGGGCGAGACCATGGCCGTGGCGATGGTGATCGGCAGCCATCCGGCACTGTTCCGCAGCCTGCTGCAGCCGGGGTACACGATGGCGAGCGTGATCGCGAATGAGTTTGCCGAGGCCAGCGGCGACCTTCACCTGAGCGCGCTGATGGAAGTTGGTCTGGTGCTGCTGCTGGTTACGGGCGTGGTGAACGCCGTGGCTCGGGTGATGGTGTGGTTTGTGCAGCGCAGCGCGAAACGGTCGCTGCCGGAAGGAACGCTATGAGCCCGGCTGCAAATGGAGTCCGCACCGCGCTGACGGCGCGGGTGTTGAAGGCCGGCGACGCGCGGCGAGCCGCCAAGGACCGGTTGATGACGGTTGTGGCTGTGCTGGTGACGGCGGGCGCGCTGCTGCTGATGCTGCTGATCTTCGGCACAGTCGTGTGGAACGGCGCCCACTCGCTCAACCTGCGCTTCTTCACGCACAGCCCCGCGCCGGTGGGCGATGCGGGCGGTGGCATGTGGAATGCGATTGCCGGGTCGCTGCTGCTGGTAGGGCTGGGCAGCGTGCTGGGCGTGCCGTTGGGTATCGGCGCGGGCGTGTACATGGCGGAGTTCGAGGGCGGCAAGCTGCTGAGCAAACTGAACCACGCGCTGCGCTTCGTCGCGGATGTGCTGAGCGGCGTGCCTTCGGTGGTGATCGGCATTGTGGTGTACGTGTGGGTGGTGGCGCGGCAGGCGCACTTCTCGGCGCTGGCCGGGGCGGTGGCGCTGGCGCTGATCATGGCGCCGACCATCGCGCGCACAACCGACGACATGCTGCGCACTGTGCCGGGGTCGTTGCGTGAGGCCGCATGGGGACTGGGCGTGGCGCGCTGGCGCACGGTGCTTTCGGTGAGCCTGAAGACCGCGCTGCCAGGCATCATGACCGGCTGCCTGCTGGCGTTTGCGCGCGTGGCCGGTGAAGCCGCGCCGCTGCTGTTTACGGCGTTCGGCAACCAGTTCTTCAGCCTGAACCCGAGCGAGCCGGTAGCCGCGCTGCCGCTGCAGATCTTCGTGTATGCCATGTCGCCCTATGGCGAGTGGCATCGGCTGGCCTGGGCGGGAGCGCTGGTGCTGATCGGGCTGATCGCGCTGGCGCTGGGGCTGATGCGGCTGGTATCGGGACCGATCGCCGGCTCGGGAGCGCTTTCGGGCTGGATGCGTGAGGAGGGGCAGCGATGAGCGCATCCTTCACCGACTTGGCGTTGACGATCGAAGACCTGAACGCCTGGTATGGCACTACGCAGATTCTGCATAGCATCTCGCTCAAGCTCTCACCGGGTCACGCGACAGCGCTGATTGGGCCTTCGGGCTGCGGCAAGTCGACCTTCGTGCGCTGCCTGAACCGCATGCATGAAACACATCCGCGCGGCCGGGCCGAGGGCACGGTGCGGCTGGGCGGGTTGGACATCTACCGCGATGCATCTGCCGTGGAGGTGAGGCGGCGCATCGGCATGGTGTTTCAGCAGCCGAACCCGTTCCCCACAATGACCATCTTCGACAACGTGGCCAGCGGGCTGCGGCTGAGCGGTGTGCGTGACAAGCGGCTGCTGAGTGACGTCGTCGAGGACTCGCTGCGTAAGGCGGCACTGTGGAATGAGGTGCGGCACAGCCTGCACCGCAGGTTGGGTGGCGAGCTTTCCAGCGGCCAGCAGCAGCGCCTGTGCATCGCGCGCGCGCTTGCCATTGCGCCCGAAGTGCTGCTGATGGATGAGCCCGCATCGGCGCTCGACCCCATCTCTACCGCCAAAATCGAAGACATGATCTTTGAGTTGAAGAGCCAGTACACGATCGTGATCGTGACGCACAACATGCAGCAGGCAGCGCGCGTGGCGGAGAACACGGGCTTCTTCCTGGACGGCACGCTGGTGGAGTTCGGCCCAACGCAACAGCTTTTCATGCGTCCAAACGACAAGCGTACAGAAGACTACATCACGGGCAGGTTTGGGTAACTCGAACGATGCGGATCAAGTTTCATCAGGGTCTAGACGAGCTGAAGGTTCTGCTGCTCTCCATGGCGGGCATGGCCGAGCTGGCGATTCAGCGCGCCGTGGACGCGTACTCGCAGCAGGACACGGCGTTGTGCGAGGCCGTGATCGCGGGCGACCGCGCGATTAACGAGCTGGAGCGGCAGATCGATGGCAAGGCTGTGTACCTGCTGGCGACGGAGCAGCCGACGGCGGTCGACCTGCGGTTCATTCTCGCGGTGCTGCGCATGAACGTGAACCTGGAGCGCGTGGGCGACCAGGCGGTGCACATTGCGCGGCTGGGCCGCGATGCGAGCGCGTGGCCGGGCGCGGACCTGCCGGTGGACATCCCGCGGCTGGCCTCGCTTTCGGCTGCCATGGTGAGCCGTTCTTTGAGAGCTTTCGTCGAAGGCGATGAAGCAGTGGCGCGGTCGGTGCTGGAGCTCGACGATGAGGTGGACGACCTGAACCACGCCGCCTTCCGCGACCTGACGCTGGCGATCCAGCAGCGGCCCGATACCACGCGGCAGGCGCTGAACGCGCTGCTGGTTTCGCGGAACCTGGAACGCATCGGCGACCACGCGACCAACATCGCGGAGGACGTGATCTTCTGGCTTTCCGGACGCGATGTGCGCGGTGAAGCGGGCACACTGCCGGCACAAGTTTCGTAGCATCTGCCTTTCTCCAAAACATTTCTTAGCGAAACGGGAGCATGTTGTCCCGTTTTGCATCCTCTTTCCGCCTTTGTGCATAGAGAGCAGAATTCGCAGACCTAACCAGACTGCAATCCGCCTTCGAGCTACAGGCCGGTTTTACGAAAGAGGAGCCATGAGACGGATTAAAGCGGGTGTGCTCGCCCTTTTCGGCTGCGTGCTGGTTTCGGGATGCGCTAACAACCGATACCTCGCACCGGCCACAACCTTTCGCGATTCAACCATCAAGACCATCTCCACGGTCAGCGCGTTCTACAAGTCGCGCAACTCGGCGGAGCTGGATATCTACCTGACAGATGCGGCTGCGGATTCTTCAGTCAAGCTGGAAGAGACCGACGCAGGAGGAACCCAGACTCCGCTGGTCAAGCCGACGTTCACGCCGAAGCAGATCAAGGCGCGGCTGGATGCCCTCGCTCTGGTGGGCGCGTATGCCTCAAGGCTGTGCGAGCTGACGAACTCGACCGCGGCGGCGGACTTTTCGGATGCAAACGCGGCGCTGGGCAAGGATCTCTTCACGCTGAGCAACAGGTTCCAAAGCCTGAGCGCTTCCGGCGATCAGACGGCGGGCGGGTATGTGCAGCCGATCACGACTCTGGTGACCGCACTCGGCGCGATGTACATCAATCACGAGCGCAACCGCATGGTGCAGGATGCGGTTACCCATGGCGCGCAACCGGTGGACACGATCCTGACCCAGATCAGCGACGACATCAACAATGTCTTCGCGCTGCAGGTCTCTGCGGCCGCCCATCAGAAGCTGACGACGCTGATCAGGGCGTACAACAGCGACCGTGCACAGCTGAGCTATGAACAGCGGGTGTCAAGGCTGGCTGAAGTGAAGGCGGCCGCTGAAAGCAGCTCGGAGCTAACTACGACCGCGCTGGCTCAGCTCATTGCCGCCATGAAGGGCGCGAATGACGCCCTGCTGGATGCAACGAAGCAGAAGCATACAAGCTTCGCCGACCTCAACAAGGCCCTGAACACCTGGAGCGGCCAGCTCCAGACCCTGGCCAGCCAGATTCAACCACTCGTGAAGTGAGGTGAGACATGGAAATCGCAAAAGTAGACACAGTGACCCTGACGGGCGTCATCAACCAGTGCTTCGATAACACGGCCGATGGGCGCTTCAGCGATGCGGAGCAGAAGAACTTCATGCTGGACGGCAAACGCCTGCGCGGACAATTGCTTACATTGCTTTCCGCGCAGTTTGATAAGGGCTCGGAACCATTGAAGGCCGCGAACGCCAAGCTGAGCGAGGTGAACGACAAGCTCGACGATGACGCCGCTGTTCTTGCGAACGTCAGCGCCGTGATGGGGGAGATCTCGACACTGGCGAAGACGCTGGACAATCTCCTGAGCGCGGCTATCGGCTTCCTGTAAGCGGCACGAACAAAACGCCGAGGACCGCAAAACAGCGGTCCTCGGCGTGTGTTTCGTTCAGGAGCACATGAGAGTTAGGCAGTATCGACATATAGCTGGAGTCTGAGCCAAGCGCAGGCGAGTGCGGTTG
>CAXSHQ010000271.1:0-3842 GCA_964236875.1 uncultured Acidobacteriaceae bacterium
CTTCGATCTGCGCAAACGTCGAAGGCGGAGCGCCGAACAGCGACGCGCCGAAGATGGGCAGGTTCTGGCCCGTGGTCGTCGCCACCAGCTGCTGGAACTCGGTCAGGCGATCCTGCGAACCGGCCGGCACTTCATTCCGCGACTCGGCCGTATCGCCCTCGCGGGCGCCGCCGCGCGTCTGCCCATTTTGCTGCCCGCCGCGGTTGCCGTTCGCAGACGTCCCGTTCTGGCTGCTGGTTTGTCCGGCATTCGCGGGAGCCGAGGCTGCGGGGGCAGTCGCTCCGGGCGCTGCCGCCGGTGCGCCTGCCTGGCCCCACAAAGGCGAGAGCGGCGCAAAGATAACTCCGAGCCCCAGGAACCAGCCGGCGCACTTGGAAACCCGAGCCCGTCCGCAAAGGCGGGAGCCAATCATCGTCTGAAGCAACTTCACGCCGAAAGCACCTTGTTCCCCGTGACCGAGCGTCACGCTACCGCTACGGCTTCTGACTCTCGTACGCCGCGGAAACTCACCTTCATTTTACCTGAAGCATCGGCCCGGAACCGTGCCTTCGCTGGCTTATGTGCACACAGAAACCGCTCCCACCGGGGGAGCGGTCTTGCAGTGCCTGGTTACGAAACTTATCGAGAGCGGAATCGCGCATACAGCGCTGCGCCGGCGGCGCCCACCACACCCAGCACGGCGGTCGGGCACTCGGGCGAATTCACGCAGCCGATCTGTGCATGAGCCAGCACGGGGATCATCAGGAAACAGCCGAGATACGCAAAGCGGAGCGCGTTCTTCATCAAGGAAACCTCAGAATCGGGGTATTTGTATGCTTGCTGATTGTATCGACTGCGTCCCAACCCGGCAAGCTGAATCTGCGCCACCGTCACCGGGAACCCACCCCACCGGCCGCCCCCACCCGGCCCACCCTGTAGGCAAAGCTTCACTGAATCCGCCGCCACTTCGGTTCTTTGCCCTACTTCCGGCTTCCTTCCCTCATTCTCCTCCGCAGCTCCGCCGTCGCCTCCCGATGGCATAGCAGGCAAAGCGTGCGCAGGTTGTCCAGGTCGCACTCCCCGCCGCCCTCCGCCACGGGCACGATGTGGTCCGCGTCCCAAAGCGACCGCCGCGCCGCTACCGAACGCATCCCCCACATCTCCAGGGCCTCGGCCCGCGTCTTTCCGCGGCTGCGCTTCAGCGCGTGGTAGGCCCCCAGCGTGTCCGTCCCGCACTCCGCGCACACACCCAGGTCCCGCAGCATCACCTGCTCGCGCAGGTATCCCGGGTCCGACCGCAGCCGCCACTGGTGCACGCAGTACTCCGAGCAAAAGGTGCGCCGTCGCCGGCTCAGGATCTCCAGCTGGCACCAACGGCAAAGAGGCAGGCCGTTCGGCCCGAGAGGAAGCTCCCCCCGTGCCGAACGTCCTGCCTCTGCCAGCGTCCGTCCCGGCAGTTTCGCCGGCATGCTGAACTTCGCCTCCACTGCTCGGTGTGCGCCTACTGGATGGTGACGCCTATAGTGGTCGTCACCGTGCTGCCGCTCACGGCGCTCACCGTCACGGTGTAGCTCCCCGCGCTGCTGCGCTTGGTCAGTGTGGTGGTGGACCCGCCACCGCCGCAGCCGGTCACCGCCGCCAGCCCTGCCAGCACGACGGACAGCGCCACCGCCCCAATTGCCCGCCGGCGTTTCCGCATCGGCACGCAGAACAGCAGCAGCGCCAGCGTAGCTCCACCGCCCAGCCGCCATCCCATCGGCGCCGCGTTGCGATTCAGCCCCGCCGTGGCAGCCGGTGTGCTCCCGATCGTCAAGGTTGCGGTAGTTGTCTGGTTGGAGTTCAGCGGAACACTGGTCGGCGCCACCGCGCAGCTCGGCGGAAAGGCTGCCGACGACGAAGAGATCGTGCAGCTCAGCGCCACAGTCCCGGTAAACCCGCTCACCGAGGTAATCGCCAACGTGGTGCTGTTGCCGCTCGTCGCGCCGGAGGTAAACGTGAGCAAGGTCGTCGCCGGAGTCACCGTAAAGCTGGAGTTCGCCACGCTCACGGCGACATTTGGCCCTGCGGTCGTGGTCGTCCCGCTGGTCGCCGTCACCACGACGTTCAGCGTGCCCGACGCGGTCCCGGTATTTGTCACCGTCAGCGCGGCCGTGTTGGTGCCGCCGCTGGTGAGAGGAACGACTACGGAAGCGCTACCGCCGAAAGAGCACGTCCCCGTGGCCGATCCGCTGGCCGTCACCTTGCACGTCAGCGTCACCGCTCCCGTAAAGCCGGCGATCGATTGCAGCGTGATCGTGTCCGTCAACGAAGTCCCCGCTGTCGGCGCCAGACTCAGCGCGGTCGCCGCCGGCGACACCGAGAAGCTCGAAGTCGAAACCGCCGTCAGGAACTTCGCCACGTCCAGCGATCCCCAGCCGGTCGAAGCGTCCCATCCCGTCGTCACCAGGTATCCCGCCAGCCCGCCCGTCAGCGAAGACGCGCTCGGCGTCGAGTTGTTGCACAGCGACGGGGTCGAGATAGCGCACGTGGTCACGCCGGAGCTCGCCACGGTCACATCGTGATATACGCTGCTGAGGTTCCCGCCCAGGCCGTAGAGCAGGGGATTGATGTTGCCTTGCCGCCCGCCCAGCTTCTGGTTCACCAATGCCTGGATGCCCGCCATGGAAGGCGCCGCAGCCGACGTTCCGCCATAGCTGTAGAACGAGCCGCAAGTCGCGCCCCGGTACGCCAGGCAGGTCACGTAGCCGTCATGAGGAGAGCTGGCCAGCGAAATGTCCGGAATCAGCCGGAAGCTCCCCGCGGGAACCCCCGTCCCCGTCTGCCAGCTCGGCCTGGCCAGGTAGATACTCGTTCCGCCTCCCGTGGCCCCCTGCGAATACACGCCGGAGGTGCTCACCGAAACGTCGTTCCACGCCCCTTCCGGGATGTAGCTCAGCAGCGAAACATTGCCCGTGCCGTTGCTCGTGCTCCAGTAGGTGGAAGCGTTCGTGGAATCGGCGAACTCCGTTCCTCCCAGGCACGTCACGTATTGGTTGGCGCACAGATCGTTGATGCTCAGTACCTGCGCGGTGGGAATCGTGCTGTAGAACGCATTGCAGGCCGCCGCACCGCTGTCCCCTGAGGAGATGAACGATGTGATGCCCTGCGCCGCCGCAGTCGAAAAGATGCTGGCTTCATAGGTGTCGTTCGCCGACCCGTTCAGGTACTCGCAGCCGCCGTAGCTGAGCGTCAGGATCGGGTCGTTGACCGTGCTGATCGCATAGTTGATCGCGATGTAAAGTCCATCCGTCGCGTAGGTGTTCCCGGTGCCGATGTTGCCTGAAACCACTTGGTCGATCGTCGCGCCCGGTGCCGTGCCGATGGTGCGGTCCACATCCAGCGTCGCCTCGTCCTGGTCGCCGTTGTCGGCGCTGCTCGTCGAAGTCGCCGCCGCGCCCGGGTCCACGCCGTTGGTCGGAACGATCACGTTCGGCAGTTTGCTGGGCAGGCCTTCAATGGCCTCCAGCGCCGTCACGTCCACAGACGCCACCCGCGCCAGCCCCGGAATGGCAATCTTCTGCCCCGTTCCGTTGATCCCGGCGGTGTACGCCGAGTTGATGTCATAGGCGACCGCAAAATCCCCTGACACCAGGTAGTGCGCGCCGTTCGAGCTGTTGAGCGCAGGCACCTGCCCGCCACTGCCGGACTTGGGCGTCACCAGTTCCCCACGATGCGCGTTAGGGTGATGGATCGTCTGCGAAAGTCCGGCCACTGTCGCCACTACGGGCTGCAGCGCCGCCGGCACGGTAGGCTCCTGGGTCAGCGAGTAGCGCTGCTCCCCGTTTGCCAGCGAGAACAGGCTGAAGTTTGTCCCGAAGGCGCTC
>CAXSHQ010000271.1:3855-6718 GCA_964236875.1 uncultured Acidobacteriaceae bacterium
GCCACCGGACCACTGAAGTCCACAAACAGCCGGTTCGGCGAAACGCCGTTCACCGTCAGCCCCTGGCTTTGCAGCCACCCCTTCACGGCGTCCACGTCCCCCTGCGCCGGCCCATACAGCGTGCCCACCTGCTCCGGCGTCAGCCACTGGTGAAAGCGCGTGGACTTGGGGTCGACCTGCTCGGCCAGCAGCTGCTGGAAGGCCGCTTCCACCTCCGGCGAGCGCGCCAGCACCACCGTCAGGTGCTCAAACTTGGCTGTCGGCGCCATGGACGTCGAAGGCAGCCGCGAAGCGTCGGCGAATACCGGCACATGCCCGCTCAGTCGCACGGTCTGGCGAGCGTCTACGGCCTGCAGCACGCGCGCGGACCGCTTCACGGCGGCGGCGCTCTGCCCCTGGCTGCTCGAAGCAAAAGGAAGAACGATAGAAAGCGCAGACAGCGCCAGTACGCAACGAGAACCGTGCACTAGGGACCCCACAGGGTTCTTGACCCTGAACACTCAACTTAGTCGCGGAGCGACGGACACACCCCAGAGGAGATTACGCCTGCCTGACGAGTTGTGGAAAGACCAGCCCGTACACACCCGTCATATGATGGACGACGGAACCCCTCTCCGGGACTACACAAAAGCGGCACGGCGCACGCGGGAGATCAAAATGTCACGTACCGAATCCACCATGGTCGAGCTCGGCACCCTCGCTCCGCCGTTCGAGCTGGTCGATGTGCTCAGCGGCCGCGCCCTGGGCCGCGACGACGTCTTCGCCCTGAGCTGGGATGAGACCCTCTCCGATACCAGCAACATTTCCGCCCACGGCGGCCCCGCCCGCAAGCACGGCCTCCTTGTGATGTTCCTCTGCGTCCACTGCCCCTACGTCAAGCACGTGGAAGCCGGCCTCGCCCAACTCGCCGCGGACTACTTCTCCCCGGGCGGTGAACCCGGCTCTGGCCCCATCGCCCTCTGCGCCATCCAGAGCAACGACATTGCCCAGTACCCTGGGGACGGCCCTGAAGGCATGCGCGCCCAGGCCGCCCGCCTCGGCTGGAAGTTCCCCTACCTGCTCGACGAAGACCAGGAGGTCGCCCGCTCCTACAGCGCCGCCTGCACCCCGGACTTCTTCCTCTTCAACGCCGAAATGGAGCTCGTCTACCGTGGCCAGCTCGACGGGTCCCGCCCCCGCCGCGGCGACTCCGGCAATGACGAGCCCGTCACCGGCGCCGATCTCCGCGCCGCCATGGACGCCGTCATCGCCGGCAAGCGCCCCGACCCCAACCAGCGCGGCTCCATCGGCTGCAACATCAAATGGCGGGAGTCCTGACGCAGCGCTGAAAGCGCGGCACATACCAGCCTGGGCCGAAGGCCCAGGTACAAGGCACCCAGAACAGACGAGCGCTGAAGGCGCGACACAGAAACGCAATCCAAGCCGGGCTTCTCCCTCAACCAGTCAGCATCGCAATCGCCATGGACTCGACCCTCGATCACCTGAAAGCCGGCGTGCGCCGCTTCCGCACCGAGCTCTACCCGCAGCGCGCCGACCTCTACACCCGCGCGGCTATCGAGGAGCAGCGGCCGCACACCATGTTCATTACCTGCGCCGATTCCCGCATTGAGCCCAACGAGCTCGTCCAGGCCGGTCCCGGCGAAATCTTCGTCATGCGCAACATCGGCAACCTAGTCCCCGCCTACGGGGAAATGCTGGGAGGCGTCAGCGCGGCCATCGAGTTCGCCGTCCGCGGTCTCAAGGTCCAACACATCGTCATCTGCGGCCATTCCGACTGCGGCGCCATGAAAGCGCTGCTTCGCCCCGACTCCATCAAGGACATGCCCACCGTCAACAGCTGGCTCACCAACGCCCGCGCGGCGCTCTCCGTCGCCGAAACCCTCCACACCCGCACCGAGTGGCGCAAGGACATGCTCGCTCTGCTCACCGAGCAGAACGTCCTCCTCCAGCTCCAGCACCTGAAAACCCACCCCTCCGTAGCTGGCGCCCTAGCCACCGGGGATCTCTCCGTCTCCGGCTGGATCTACGACATCGGCCATGGCCGCATCTCGGTCGCGGAAGACGGCCAGCGCATTTTCGAGCCCCTCCTTTAGCCTGTCTCGCCTAGGAAGGCTTTGAATAGCCGGGTCGTCCATATTCGCAGCCCTACTTTGTTGTCATTCCCGAAGGGAATCTGCGTTTCGCTGGCGCAGCCGCGGGTGAATCAGAGACTTGCCAGAGCGTGTCCATGGGGTTGTCATTCTGCAGCGAAGCGGAGGAATCTGCATCCCGGAACCACCGCGACCGCAAAAGAAAGCGGCGCCCGCACACGCAGGCACCGCTTTCCTCAAGCCCAACGGGATCTACACTTTCGTCTGTGCGTCCGACCCGTGCTGCTTCACCATCTTGTTGTAGATCCCCAGCAGCAGGAACGGCGCAACCCATTGGCCCACAAACAGCGCCGCGTAGTCCTTCTTGGCGATCTTGAACGCCACCGACCCTGCGATCGAAGCGATCGCCAGTCCCAGATAAGCGCTCGACGGCACCTGCGACGTGTACTTCTCGATGGCTGCTGTTACCTGATCCTCACTCGCTTGACCCGCTTGCACCCGATAGTCGCTCATGAACTCAATCTCCCCGGCAAGTTGCCGCTCCCGGGATAGATGCCGGGAGCGGTTCCGCAACATGTACGCATGGCCCCTTTCTTCAACCGTGTGAAACACCGCGCCTCCTCCCGTTGGCCCCACTAAGGAGTAGAAGGCTGCGAAGTAGAAGGCTGCGGCGCGGCAGGCTGCGCCGCCGGCCCGGTCAGAGGAATCCGTACCGGCGGCGGCGGCGGCACCACCGGCGTGCAGTTCTCATACTCGCTTCGCTCCGTCCGCGA
>CAXSHQ010000272.1:0-6619 GCA_964236875.1 uncultured Acidobacteriaceae bacterium
CAGCGTGGCGGCCGTGATCGTGGGTAAGCCCTGGGAGTCGCGAGTGACAGTTACGGGCGAGCTCAGACCGGCGAGGTGAAGGTCACCGTCAAGCTGCGGAAGCGCGACAGTCATGTCATGGCGAAGGAATAGATTGAAGGTCAGCAGCGCCAGAGCAGCGAGCACGATGAAGGCGAGAAGCGAAGTTGTGATGCGGCGAGAGGTTCGGCGAAGAGCGCTCCGGCGCCGTGCGCGCGTCTCGGCGCCGGGTGCGTCGATCCGGCCAGGAGGTTTCCTGCTGATCCGTTGCCGCAGAGCCGCAAGAGACTGGAGAGTATGTGCGTGGCGGCGTTGCAGGCGTGCGGGCAGCGAGAGCGGCGTGTCTTTGTCTGCGTGCGGGAGAGCGGCACGCGGCTCCGTTGCGTCGTCGCGGCTTGCGTCCTCACCCTTCTCGCGGCGAGTGAGCAAACGCGGTTCCTCCGCGTGGTTTGTGCGGGGCTGTTCCGGCGCTGCGTTCTCCGGCTGCAAGTCAGGGTGTTCAGGTAAGAAAGACGCCATCAGCTCCTGCTGATTTTAAGCGACGGCGTTGTGGAGCACGGATGCGTTCTCAGCTTGTAGCTTCGGAGTCTGCTCCAGCGTTGGCTGCATGCCGGGCCGCGTGGTGAAGCGAATGATGGCGATGGTGAGCAGGAGAGCCACGGTGGCGAAGATGCTGCCCTCAGGGCCGGCGGTGCCTCCGGAGAGGATCGCTTTGCCCTGCGGATGCGTGATGAACAGCCGGCCCACGGAGATTTGGCCGCTGTCAGCCACGCCGAAGAGGTAGCTCTGAGCCCAGTCCCAGGTGGTGTGAAACCCGATCCCCCACCAGAGCGAGCCCGTGCGCCACAAGGCGTACACAAAGGTCACACCGGCAACGAAGACCTGGAAGAGACCGAAGAGGTTTTCACCTGGATTGTGAGAATGCGTGTACGCGAAGATCAGCGAGGTTGTAGCGGAAGCCAGCAAAAAGGCAACAGTGAGTGTGTTGGCAGGCGCTATGCGTTCCGCCAGTCCCCAGAAGCCGCGCAGAAATGCGAACTGGATATAACCACGAAAGAGATACTCCTCCGCGAAGCCCACCATGAGGAAGGCTAAGAGCCACTTAGCTCCATAGAGAAGAGCGGCGCTGCCATAGAGGGCACGACCGTCGAATACCAGCAGATGCATTCCGCGCAGAGTGGCAACCAACGCGGAGAGAACAACTAATCCCCAGAACGCGCCAGGCAGCGCATCCGCCGCGCGAACAGCACCCAGCCCATACACGCGGAGCGGACGCCGCTCCCGTCGTGAAAGCAGCCAGCAGAAGCCGAGCAGACCCAGGAAAAGAACGCCATCGGAGACGATCGGCAGCGTAGGTATGGATGGCACCGAAACATGAAGCCTGGGTGCGTTCGGATGCGCATGTGCGTAGGCCCGTGCGGCCCGAAGCTCGGGGAGAACTCCCGATGCCGCGAGGGCGAGGAACTCGGTAGCACCACTCCACAATCCGGTGAAAAGAACGATGAGCAGGATGCCGTAACCCGCGCGTAAACCGAAGCGGCCGAAGAAGAATCGGTTCGGAACAGCGTGTCGCTCGGGAGCAGAGGGGAACGGAGGCGTCTCGATGGTGTCCATCGGAGACGTGCCGCCAGGTCCTTGCGCTGCATCGGTATTGGATCCCCATGCAGAAGTAGGCTGTTGCTCCGGCAAGCTGTCCATGGTGCGTCCTCCAGAAGGTTTATCTCTAGCTAAAAGAATACGCAGGAGGGCGCAGACAGGTTCCTTTCTCTGAGGCTACTCGTCAAGACCGCGCGATATGCTTAGTTCTGCTTGCCGTTCGCGTCATAAGCCACGGCATCAGGAGTCTGCTTGAACTGCCGCGTTTTCTATCACGACAACTGTTTCGATGGAGCCTGCTCCGCTTCGCTGTTTACGCGCTTTCACCGCGAGTGCATCGGCACGGCGGCCACCTTCGACTATCACGGGCTGGTGCATCGCGCGGGCTCGCTGTTTGAGGAAAGCTGGTTCGATGCGGAAGGCGAGAACGCCATCGTGGACTTCAAATACTCGCCCTCGCCGCGGGTGACATGGTGGTTCGACCATCATCTTTCGGCGTTCCTCACCAAAGACGATGAGAAGCATTTTCTGGCGGGGCAGCAGAGTGCGGACGGGGCGCCAGGACCACGCGCCATGCGGCAGTTCTTCGACCCCAAGTACATCAGTTGCACGAGTTGGATCGCCGATGTGGCGAGCTCGAAGTTCGGCATGGATGTGCGACCGTACGCGGAGCTGATTTACTGGGCCGACATCGTCGACGGGGCAAAATACGAAAGCGCGCAGGCGGCCGTGGAGATGCGCGAGCCTGCCATGAAGCTGACCATGGTCATTGAAAGCGCGGAGAAGAGTGAGCTGGTCCAGCAGATCATTCCGCTGCTGACCTCTATGCCGTTGCAGGCTGTGTTGGATCAGCCATTCGTGCAGGAGCTGCTTGGGCCACTGATGGAGCGCCACATGGCAGGACTGGAGCTGATCCGCTCGCGCGCGAAGCTGGAGCGCGGCGTGATCACGTTCGACATCACCGACCAGCCGACCGAGGGCTACAGCAAGTTCATCCCGTACTATCTCCTCCCCGAAGGCACGTACTGCGTGGGGCTTTCGAAGTCGAGCTTCCGCACCAAGGTCTCGGTTGGGACGAATCCGTGGACGGGCAAGCCGGTGCGGGAACTGGTGAACCTCGCCGCGATCTGCGAGCGCTACGGCGGCGGCGGGCATGCGCGCGTGGGAGCAATCAGCTTTCCAGTGGAGCGGGAAGCGGACGCGCGGGCTGCGGCGGAAGAGATTGCGGCGGAGCTGCGGCTGGCGGACTAGCCAGCACGATGCGAAAAGGAAAGGCGAGACTAAGGCTCGCCTTTTCCGCTTACAGCGCAGCTAGCCGTGATGCAGCTTGGTGATGTCGTTGAACATGACGAACGCGGCAAACAGAATGAGGCAAACGAAGGCGACCTGGTAAACCCGTTCCTTTACTGCCAGCGAGAGATCACGCCGCATCGCGCCCTCAATGAGGAGAAAGAGGATGAGGCCGCCATCGAGGATGGGGATCGGCAGCAGGTTGAAGATCCCGAGGTTAATGGATATCTCGGACATCAGTTGCAGCAGCGGCCATGCGCCCAGCGACAGGGCAAAACCAATTTGCTGCGCCATGCCTACCGGTCCGCTCAGGGAGCTCACAGAGACCTGCCGCGTGAATATTCCCTTGAGAACGCGGACGATCAAAGTGGAGTTGTGCTTGTTGTCTCTCCACGACTCAGCAAGAGCACTGCCCAGCGACAGGCGCTCCACCGTGGTGGGTACGGGAGCCGGCTTGAAGCCGAGATGATAGCCCATCTCCCCCGTGCTGGGTTCTGGCGAAGGCACGGGCGTGGCGTGGAGGGTGAGTGTCTGGCCACCGCGCACGACTTCCAGCGTGGCGGGGGCGCCCTTGTGGTCCTGCAGGTAGGGTAGCAGGGCGATCACGGAGTGAAGGTGCACACCGTCGATGGACGCGATCTTGTCGCCCGAGCGAAGGCCGGCCTGCGCTACCGGCATGCCTGGCTGCACGTCGTCGACACTAATCGGATCATCCTGCACGCGAGGCACGAAGCCCAGCTGCGCGAGCATTTGCGGGTCATAGTCTTTGGTGTTCCGGGCGGGCCGTGTCGGGATCTGCGCCTGGTGTACCTGCCCCGCGTGCTCAAACGAGAAGGGAAGCGTGCCGCTGGCATGAAGCGCAACGTCCTCTTCGATGCTTCCCCAAGTCGGGTGGGCACGCCCGTTGAAGCTGACGATGGTGTCTCCGGGCTGCACGCCGGCGGACGCCAGAGGTGTGCCCTGCGGCACGTAGTCCGCGATAGCCGGACCCTTGAGGTACAGCGCGACTTCATGGTGCTGGGTGTATACGAAACCGAGCAAGAGGAAGGCGAGGATGAAGTTCGCCACCGGCCCGGCGAGCGCGATGCAGACCCGCTGCCAGCGCGGCTTGGATGGGAACTCGTCGGACGCGCCATGGCCCGTGCGATCCGCGTCGGGGCTCCACGCCATCTCGGTCTCGCCGACCTCGCGCGCGTTGCTGGTGCCGGTGTATTCGCCGGCCATCTTCACATAGCCGCCCAGCGGCAGCGCATTGATGCGGTAATCCGTGCCCTTGTAGACGTAGCCGATCAACCGCGGGCCGAAGCCGATGGCGAAGGCTTCCACACGCACGCCGAAGGCTTTGGCGACAATGAAGTGGCCGAACTCATGCACCAGCACCATGATGCCGAGCACGAGAGCGAAAACGACGATGATGACAGGCCAGCTTGCTTGGTGCATGCGATGGAGTTTCTTTCTGGTCGCGCGGTCAGCGGCGCGCCGGGGAAGGGACGAGTTGCCGGGCAGCGTCGCGGGCAGCTTCGTCGGTCGCGAGCACCTCCCGGATGGACGCGGGAGAGCCGCCCGGCGTGAGCGCGAGAACCTGTTCAATTGTACGCGGGATGCCCATGAATGGAAGTTCACTGGCGAGGAACGCGGCGACGGCGATTTCATCCGCGGCATTGAGCGCGATGCAGTGGTTCTGCGTTGCGGCAGCTGCCTCGTATGCGAGCCGCAGGCAAGGGAAGCGCTCGAAGTCAGGCTGCTGGAAGTCGAGTTGGTGCAGCGCCGTCATGTCGAAGGTGAGATCGCTGGGGATGCGCTCCGGGTAGGCCAGCGCATACAGGATAGGCAGGCGCATGTCCGTTACCGAGATCTGCGCGAGGATGCTGCCGTCCACATACTCCACCAGCGAGTGGATGGTGGACTGCGGATGCACCGTGACCTGGACCTGGGCGGGCGGCAGGTTGAAAAGCCGGCAGGCCTCGATGATCTCCAGACCCTTGTTCAGCATGGTCGCGGAGTCTATCGTAATGCGCTGGCCCATGACCCAGGTGGGGTGCTTGAGAGCCTGCGCGGGCGTGATGCTGTCGAACTCGGCCAACGGTGTGTTGCGGAAGGGGCCGCCTGAGGCTGTGAGCCAGATCTGCTTAACCTCAACCGCCGCGCCGCCGCGCAGGCACTGATGCACGGCGTTGTGCTCGGAGTCGATGGGCAGCAGATCCACCGAGTGCTCACGCGCGGCCGCCAGCAGCAGGTCGCCGGCCGCCACGAGGCACTCCTTGTTCGCCAGACCGACCTGCTTGCCCGCGAGCACGGCCGCGTAGGTGGCCTCCAACCCGGCCACGCCGACGATGGCAGAAACCACGAAGTCAGCTTCCGGGAGCGTAGCGACAAGTACAGTGCCGGCCGTACTGTGCACGACGTCGATGCCAGTGATGCCGGCGGCGTTCAGGCGCTCCGTGAGTTGTGCGGCAAGCTCTTCGGTTGCGAGGGAAACGATCCGCGGGCGCCACCGTTCGCACTGCGCGAAGACTTTCTCGATGTTCGAGCCGGCAGCGAAGGCTATTGGTAGGAAGCGATCGGGGTGGGACTCGCAAATGCTAAGGGTGGATTCACCGATTGAACCGGTGGATCCCAGAATGGCGATCTTCTTCACGGCTTCTATTTTCGCAGACGCAGATCGCGGCGCGAACTATCGAGGCATACGGGCTTCGAGCGAGGCAAGGCGTTCTCTGATGTCGATTGCGTAGTCGAGTTTATCGGAGAGATATTTAAGTGCCTGCGTTTGTTTCTCGTCACGCAGTTGCATTTCCTGGCGCATGGCTTCGATCGAGGTCTTGATGGCCTTCAGTTCCGGCACCAGGAGGTCCTGAACAATGTCGCGGAGCGAATCTACGGCGTTCTTCGATTTGAATTCCGTCACGGCCATATCGGAAGAATACTCCAATCAAAAGTTCCCCATCGAGAAGTACTGCTTGATTTCCAGCGCGAACCACAGCACCGGCGCGGCCAGCAGCAGCGCGTCGATGCGGTCGAGCATGCCACCATGTCCGGGAAGCAGCGTGCCGGAATCCTTGACGCCCACACCGCGCTTCAAGGCGGACTCCAGCAGGTCGCCCAACTGGGCGGCCACGTTCAGGATGATGGCGAGAATCAAAGACTGCCACCAGGGCTCGGACGTGTGCAGCCGCGTGAAGCCTGAGCCGGAGCGGGAGAGGTATTCGCCGAGGCCGATAAGAGCCATGCCGAAGAGAACGCTGGCAGCGACGGACGCAAACGCGCCTTCCCAGGTCTTGTTGGGCGAAAGCTGCGGCGCCAGCTTGTGCTTGCCGAAGGCTTTGCCGATATAGAGCGCGGCGATATCGCCTGTCCACACGCAAAGAAACAGGAACAACAGCAGCGCGGGGCCATCTTCCTGCTTCCAGAGCTCGCCCAGCAGCGTGAGTGGGAAGACGATGTAAATGAGCAGGAACAGACCCGATGCCGTTTCGCCGAGCACGCGCGGCAGCGGCGTGCGAAACGCGTTCCAGGCAAACAGCACCAAGGTGGCGAACGAGAGCATGGCCAGATTGTCCTGGAAGCTGAGCGCCGCGGCCACGAAGACCATCACGGTTGCCGCGATCGTCCACCAAAGGGGAACCGGGCTATTGCCGGCGGCGGAAAGATCGCGAAACTCAAGCGCGGTGAGGATGGCGACGATCTGCGTTTTAAATTTTCAATGAGCAAAAGCTTT
>CAXSHQ010000273.1:0-5133 GCA_964236875.1 uncultured Acidobacteriaceae bacterium
CCGCTTCGCGGCGTGGTGCCGGCGGCTTATCCGGCGCTGCTGGGAACGGTGGTGTTCGATGGGTCGGTGGAGCTGCCTGTGGCGGGGCAGCCGGGGCATTGCGTGTTGCATGTGCGGCTGGTGCGGTCGAGCGTGACAGGGCTGCTGCACTTCTGCTACCGGCTGGAGATCGTGGGCGGCGAGTGGGGTGTCGCCATTGCGCTGGAGGTGCGGTTCGAGGACCACTCCGCACAGCTTGGCTTTGCCGATTTCCGGGTAGATTCGGCGGGAGTAATGCCGCCGAACTCAGTGGAGGTGGCGGCGAATGGGGACTTCACATTCCGGTTCGATCATGGCCTGAGCGAGATGCGCGGCGGCCGCGAGTGCTTTGTGTCGACGAATGCGCGGGAGTTTCGGGAGAGCGGCGGGCGGCTTACGGTGTCGGCGGGTGGGAAGAGCGTTTCGCTCGCGGTTCCGGCGCCGATCGGGATGCCGTGGAGACCGGTGACGGTGCGGGTGCAAGAGGCAGAGCCAGAAGTAGGTTAGGCGAAGTAAACGACGGCGGCGATAGAGTTCAGCTGACCGCAAACCACGCTTCGTGAGACATTGAACGTCTAGGTTAAGATTAGCCATGGCGCGAAGCTTCAGTCCTGAAGAGCACAGGGCAGGGCTCACCCTTGTGGTGAAGCCTCTTGATGATCCGGATCGCCCGGTTGATGCCGAACAATTTCTGCAGGCAGCAACGAAATGGCTCGCGTCTCTAACATCGTTCGCTTCAGACTTCGGCCATGATGTTCGCTGGGAGATTGCTGAACTCAAACGCTCATCTGCCGTCCTAGAGGTCATTCCGGTGGATGTACAAACCGGACTTATAGCTGATGCGATCGCCACAAAGTGGAACAAGACAGTTCGGCAAATTGAAGCGTCAGGTGCTCCGCCAGACGACCTAAGCCCCAAAACCCTGAACGATCTTCAGCATTTCACTTCTACGGCAAATGACCTATCGGTTTCGGTGCTCACAGGTCAAGAGAACGACTGGCCGCATACGATCACAGTAGAAACGCAAAGGAGCTTACAGAAAGCGGTTGCTGCTCTCCCTGCTGAGCGGTACACGGTACAGGGCACACTTCGCGGGCGGCTTGAAGTCCTAAACAGCTGGAATCCCCGCGAGCGTTGGTTCAGACTGCGGCTTCCACTCGCGCCAGACAAACAGGTCAGGTGTGTGTACGACAGTGAAGCGCTAATTACTGAGTTGGGCGACACCTTCGAGCGCCTCATAGACGTTACAGGAACACTTCATTACAGGACTGCGGAGGCGTGGCCCTTCCTAGTTGAAGTCGCAACCATCCGAAAGCTCCGAAACAAATCCATGGAGGAAGTCGAGGCGAACATCAGGCCTATACCTTTGCCCGACGGGTTGAGTTCGGTAGAAAGCGTTCGGAGGCTTAGAGATGCCGAGTAGATCTCCTCTGATTGTCTGGGATTCTTGTTCCGTAATCGGCTATTTCAACAAAGAAGAAGACAAGATTACTGGCCTTCGGTACGAGATTAATGAGTGCGCTTTTGGACGATCAGTACTCGGGATCGCCACTGCATCGTTGGGTGAGATTGTCTATCTCGCGGACGGCTCGGCAGCCTTTCCCGCACTTGAAGATTTTCTCGATCTGCCGTTCTTGCAGCAATTGAACAACAACCAACAAGTCGGCCTACTTTCAAGTAGACTCGGTCACCGCTTCGATTTTCGTCAGCATCCTGAGATTCTCGCGAAGGCAGAAGCATTCGGCTGTCCTAAAGATCAAAAACGCTTGAAATCCAAAGATGCCGAGATCCTTGCGACAGCCATGGTTTATGAGGCTTCGCGACTCACGACCTACGATCCACTTCTCCGGTTTATTGGCAGTGAATTTTTGCGGCCCGACACTGGATTAGTTGTAGATTATCCATCTTCCTCATTGCTACTTCTTTGACTACTTAGCCACTATGGGCACGGATGGCTGTCGAGGGCTTACGCTTTGCGCAGTGGGGAGGCCCTTTACGTCGGGGCCTAGCTCTACCTGTGTGCGGATCAGGGTGTCGGCTACCATGCGGCCGAAGACGATTTTGCCCTTTTCGTTGAGGTGGGTGCGGTCGAGGGCGGGCTGGGGTTTGTTGTCGTTTTCGGCTTTGGCGTCTGCGTGGCTGGACGCGTTGAACTCGTCGGCTTTCTCCTGGCCGAGGGTGTTGAGGAAGCGCGTGGACATCCCGTTCAGGTCAATGCAGGTGAGGCCGAACTCGGCGGCTACCTTGCGGGTGACGTCGGCGTACTCGCGGAGGTCTTCCTTCACTTTGCCGTCCACGAAAGTACGGCGGCTGAGCGGGGTGATGAGTACGGGGATAGCGTTCTGCGCCTGCACTTCGCGAATCATGCGGCGGAGGTTTTCGGCGAACTGGGTGGGGTCGGCGGCAACCTTGGGACTATTGAGCTTCTGGTCGTTGTGGCCGAACTGGATGAGGTAGTAATCACCGTGTTCGGCGAGGGCGGCGTCCCAGTGGCCTTCGTCGCGGAAGCTCTTGGTGGAGCGCCCGTTGAGGGCGTCGTCAAGGCACTTGACGTTGGGCGTGAGGTCGGCGCAGAAGCCTGGACCCCAGCCGCCCTGAGGTGCGGTGGTGGAGTCGCCGATGAGGATGATGGTGACGGGCGCGCCGTTGATGACCTGCATGGCTTTCTCGCCGGCAGGAGGGAGCTTCGCGGGTGTGGCGAGGACGTACTTCGCGACGGCGGGCACGGCCTTGCCGAGGTCGGCGGCGACCATGCGGCCAAAGACGTATGAACCGGCCCAGTCGAGGTGGGTCTTGTCGGGGATGATCTTGCCGTCGGTGTCCTTCTTGGTGATGCCGAGCTTGGTGCCTTCTCCTTCGCCGATCTTGTTGAGGTAGGCGATGCTTTCGGCCTGGAGGTCGAGGAGCGATGTGTGGGTGTCGTGCGCAACGGAGCGCATGGCGGCGGAGTACTCAAGCAGGTCGGAGTGGACCTTGCCGTCGGCTTCGAAGTAGCGGCGCGTGAGCGGCGTGACGAGAACGGGCGTGATGTGCGCAGCGCGGGCTTCGTCGATGAAGCGGTGGAGATTGGCGACGTAGTCGGGCATGGGGACCTGGCGGTCCATGTGCTCCTTGGTGACGAGGTCGTTGTGGCCGAACTGGATGACCATGTAGTCCGGCTTGGCGGCGAGGGCGCGGTCCCACAGGCCCTGCTCGCGATAGGTGCGGGTGCTCGCTCCGCCCTTGGCCTGGTTGAGGCAGTCGACCTGCGCGGTGAAGTTGGCGCAGAAGCCGCGGCCGTAGCCAGCGTTGTCGGTCTGGGTGGAGTCGCCGATGAGCGCGATGCGGACGGTTGTGCCGGGCTTGCGGATGGCGGCGTTGGCGGCATCGAAGGCGCGGGCGGGGTCGCCCTGGGCGTGGGCTGCAAGCGTTGATTGAAGGAGTGCGGCGAACAAGACGCGTCCTGCGAAGCGAAGGGTGATTAGCATGTGCGACCTTTCGACCGTAAGTGTATGCCTGCAACGTTGTTGGCGGCCTGATGTGGGCAGGAGCTGAACCCACACGTGGCGATGAAGCCGCCACGGGTGGGCCACCCGATGTACCGTTCAGCGATGAGCTTTGAGGAGAAGAAGCGACGTGGAGTTTCGTCCAGTGATGGATTTGAGTTTATGAGTGAAGAGTGGATGGGCGGTGGTGAGGCGGGAAAAGTTGCGACCGCGAGCTTGACGCGCTCATCAGACGCAAGTAGGCTCGGTTCCAGATGAAGCAGATTGTCAGCGCCGCGAACTGTACCAGCATGTGTTGTCCCATGCTGTGTTGTTGCGCCGGTGCGTGTCTGCCCTAAGCGAAGAGCCTAAACTTCGCGGCAAGTGAGAACAAGCACCCACGCAACGGCACACAGCCAGCGTGGGTTTTCTGTTTGCGCGCTTGGCCACTTCCCTACCCCACACAACCAGCAAGTTGAACCGCCAGGAAAGGTTCCCGATGGCTCCTCGCATTTCCTCTTCTATTCCCCAGGCCGTTGCCTCTGTGAAAGCGATACCGGCGCTCAAGCTCGCGTTCAACGTGGACGCGGCGGCGATCGCGATCGCGCTGCTGTTAGCGGCGCTGGTGCGGCTGGACGTGTTGCCGCGGATCGGCTGGTAGTCTCCTGTTGTCAACGCAAACGATGATGCTGCCGGTTACGCCCGTGGAGGCCCACAGTTCGCGCGCGCGGCACCTGCGCGAGCTGCTGCCGGGAGTGGCTGTGCACGTGGCTGCGCGTGGCGCGGCACCTGCCTGCGCCGCACGTGGAGTATGTGCTGTGGGCGATCGTGCTGGGACTGGTGATCTCGAACACAATCACGCTGCCGCGCGTGTTTGGGCCGGGCATTGCAACCTATGAGCTTTGGCTGAAGCTGGGCATCGTGCTGGTGGGCGCGAAGTTCGTGTTCGGCGATGTGGCGAAGATCGGCGGCATGAGCCTCCTACTTGTGTTTGTGGAGTTGGTGCTGAGCCTCAGCGTGATGACGCTGCTGGGCAGGATCTTCAAGCTGCCGCCGAAGCTGACTTCCCTGCTCGCTATCGGTTCTAGCATCTGCGGGGTGACGGCGATCATGGCAGCGCAGGGCGCCATCGAGCCCGATGAGGAAGACACGTCCACGGCGATTGCGGCGATCCTTACGCTGGGCGCGATTGCGCTGTTTACGTTTCCGGCTATCGGGCATGCGCTGCACCTGGGGCAGCAGAGCTATGGCATCTGGACCGGGCTGGCAGTGGACAACACGGCCGAAGCCACGGTGACGGGCGCGCTGTATGGCGAGGATGCGGGGCGCTTCGCAGTGCTGGCGAAGACCGCGCGCTCGGCGTTCATCGGGTTTGTGGTGCTGGGGTATGCGGTGTACTGGGCTTCGCGCGGGCAGGCCGAACGCGTGGAGCATAAAGCGCTGTTCCTGTGGCAGAAGTTTCCGAAGTTCATTCTGGGGTTTGTGGCGATCTCGGTGCTGGCGACGAGCGGGTTCTTTTCGAAGGCTCAGCTTGTATCGCTGGGCAATCTTTCGAAGTGGGCGTTTCTGCCGGCGTTCGCCGGGGTGGGCTTGCGCACACAGCTGCGCGACCTGGTGAACCAGGGGTGGCGGCCGATCCTGGTGGGCGTGC
>CAXSHQ010000273.1:5218-6617 GCA_964236875.1 uncultured Acidobacteriaceae bacterium
GGCTACGTGTAGTGCGTTTGGGTTCGACGGGTGGAGTTGGCCCGGCCCAGAATGTAGTGCCGCTCCCACGAAATACAGAGATCCTTCGCTGCGCTCAGGATGACGCCACTAAAGGGGCGCAGCACCTTACCGCACGGCCAAACCGTGCCCTTCACGAGACCAGTTCGGATGTTTCTTTCGACTGTGCCGTTTCACTTTCCGGAGTCCTGATGCGTACTTCTTTATTTTCTGTTCGCTCGCTTGTGCGAGCGGTTGCGTTGGCTATGATCGTCTACACGCTTGGCGTGCACTTCGGCTCGATGCAGGCGCAGGTGGTGGGCGGAACGATCAGCGGCGTGGTGACGGACCCTAGCGGAGCGGTGATTCCGGGCGCGGCTGTGGTGGTGCGCAACAACGACACGGGGCTGCAGCGTGTGCTGAAGACGGATCGGACGGGGAGCTATGCGGCGCCTTCCATTCCTGTGGGCGACTACCAGGTGAGCGTGAAGGCGGAAGGTTTCACGCCCTTTCTGCGGATGCATGTGGGCATCACGGTGGGCGAGTCGTTGAACTTCCCTGTGGCGCTGAGCCTGCCTTCGGCGGAGATCGTGGACACGGTGGAAGAGCAGTTGAGCGGCGTGAATACATCGACCGAGCAAACGAGCGGACTGGTGAGCGCGCAGCAGGTGAAAGAGCTGCCGCTGAATGGGCGGAGCTATGACGGGTTGATCACGCTGAACCCGGGCACGGTGAACTATACGGCGCAGCGGAGTGGGTCGACGGGGACGTCGAACTCGTCGGTGGGCAACATGTTCAGCGTGAGCGGGCGGCGGCCGCAGGACAACCTGTACCTGCTGAATGGCGTGGAGTATACGGGGGCTTCGCTGATCAACGTGACGCCGGGCGGAACGAGCGGGCAGTTGCTGGGTGTGGATGCGGTGCGCGAATTCAATGTGGTGAGCGATACGTACTCGGCTGCCTATGGGAAGCGCGACGGGGCGCAGATTTCGATTGTGACGGCGAGCGGCACAAACACGGTGCACGGTGCGGCGTATGAGTTCCTGCGCAACAGCTTCTTCGACGCGCGCAACTACTTCGACCAGGCGCGGATTCCGGAGTTCCAGCGCAACAGCTTCGGCGGAGCGCTGGGCGGGCCGCTGCGGAAGGACAAGCTGTTCCTGTTCGGAAACTATGAGGGGTATCGGCAGAACCTGGGGCTGAGCGATGTGACGCTGGTGCCGGATGCGGCTTCGCGAGCGAGTGCGGTGGCGAGCGTGCGGCCGCTGCTGAACCTGTGGCCGGTGGCGAATGGGCCTTCGCTGGGCAACGGGATTGCGCTGGCGTATTCGTCGCCGAAGCAGAGCATCCGCGAGGACTTTGGGACGACGCGCTTCGATGCGAACCTTACTCCGAACGACCT
>CAXSHQ010000274.1:0-6542 GCA_964236875.1 uncultured Acidobacteriaceae bacterium
TGCCCGCGCACCAGAAGCTCAGCGCGTCGATCAGCGACTCGCACAGTACGATCTCCTGCGACGCGGCCAGTGCCTCTTCATTCCAGACGCCCGCATGGGCTCCGGGCAGGTACAGGTGATCGGGCGTTCCCTCGCGGAGGTTTGGCGTGATCTTCCGGCCATACATCTCAGCCACTTCGCCGGACCCGTTCAGGACCGGGATCACGATAGAGCCATTGAAGTGCTCATGGCCGCTTTCGCGCATCACGCCCAGCCGTTGCAGCCGGCCACGCATCTCCGCGCCGGCTGCCCGGTTCTTCGCCGGCAGACGATAGCCCAGCGTCCGGTTGGCGAAGCCCAGCTTGAACCGGTCTATGATCTCGGGCGACGTGAGGCCGCGCGATTGCAGGTACTTCATCGCCTCGGGCGACTGCTTCAGCGTCTCGTTGTAGTAGTCCACCACCTGCAACAGCAGCACCCGGTCGTCGGCCTCACGCGCGACGGGCGGCGGGAGCATCGGAACCGTGCTCTTCTTCACCGGCCTGGATTCGGCCACGCCTGGAGCGGCGGCTAAGGGAAGATGGTCTGCTCGAAGCAGCTCGACCGCATGGCGGAAGCTCACGCCGTTTGCCCGCATCACCCAGTCGATGGCCGTGCCGCCCGCGTTGCAAGCCCCGAGGCAGTTCCAGAGATTCTTCGCCGGAGTGATGACCAGCGATGGCGTCCGGTCATTGTGGAAGGGGCACTTGCCCAGCAGGTTCGCTCCGTGCCGGACCAGCTTGATCCCTCGCGCCTCTGCCAGCCGCTGAACCGACACCTCCCGTTTCAACCGCTCGACCTCATCCTCCGGGATACGTGCCACGTTTCCGCCCTCCGTCTAAAACCCTGTCAAGTGCTTTTTTACGATTAACTCTTTGGGTAAAATAACGTTTCATAACATACGTCGTCAAGACATTATCTAAATAGGCCATACACTGCACCTGCGATGCCAAGGAAGCGGACTCTAAAACTACCGGCGATGGATTTCGGAACTGAGACGCCAGGACAGCGCCTCTCCCGCCTCCGTAAGGAGCGCGGCTTTACGCAAGTGCAACTGGCCGAACAGGTCGGCATCATTCAGTCGCTCGTTTCGGATTACGAGACGGATCGCCTGAAGCTCTCGGCAGAGATGGTCGTGCGCTTCGCTATGACTCTCGATGTCAGCACCGATGATCTATTGCACCCGGAAGCCAAGAAGAAGAAGGCTGCGAAGGGTCCCAGCCTTAAGATCGTCCGCCGCATGGAAGAGATAGAGAAGCTGCCACCACGGGAACAGACGCTCGTGCTGAGTGCACTCGACTCCATCTTGAGAGGAGCAACCGCCCGATGATCGCCACCGCTGAACCGACGCTCGTTGCCAACCAGTTCGCCCGGATCGCCTGGCTGGATTTATACGACTATCTCAGAACCGCCTCCCACCGGCTCAACGCGGACGGGGCGTTCGATGGGCTGCTGATCGGATCGTCGGACACGCTCAAGGCCGAACGTCCGTCGCGGGACCGAGCCGAAGTTGTTCTCTTTCTCAACACCGCCCGCGCTTACAAGCTCAGCATCACCTTCGACAGCGACCTGCGCTTCCTGCGCTATACCGTCGATGGCGACCTTTTCGCTCATGATCTCCTCGCCGTCAGCGAAGGCGATACCTACGGCTTTCGGACACTGGGCGATGCCTTCCTGACTGCCGATGAAGTAGGCCGCTCGATGCTGGCAAGCCTCACCTCCCACGCGGCGTAGTCGGTTCTTTCATGTGTTTTGGACACATGAGAAGAAGACATTCTTCTCATAACTGGCAAGCACCTGGAGTGGAGGCGACTGTCAAGGCCGCGCGTTCTTTGCGCGCCGCGTAGCGGTCGGAGCGTAGCGCAGAGCCTTTACTGACGCCGGAACGGAAGGTACGGGGGCGGCTATAAGCTCAAGCCCTGGCCGTGTCCTTGCGAGATGTCCTGCTGCTGAGCCAGCTCAGGCGGAGTCTCGATCTTCTGTGCCGCGTCCTGCTGGATCGGCGTCTGCTGCTGCATCGCCGAGGGATTCGATACGTTCCGGCTAAGCTGTTGGCCAAGCGTTCCCGCGTCGTTCGTGTACATTTGCACATCGAACTGCGCCCGCGAGACGGAGACATAAGCCATGCGGCTGTTCAACAGTTCGCCGTGAGCCTGTGAAGAGTCAACGTGGATCAGCACTCGATCCGCTGTCTGGCCCTGGCTGCTGTGGCTCGTGACGGCATAGCCATAGTCGAGATGCGGATGCTGCTTCACATTGAACTCGACCTCGCGGCCTGAGTCCATCTTCAGTTTCAGACCGCTGTCGCCGTCGATCTTTTCGACCGTCCCCAGCTCACGATTCGATAGCTTCTGCTCGTGATACGGCGCGGTCATCTGCACCCGGTCCCCTTCGGCGAACGTGCGCTCTGACTCACGATAGACCGTCACGCCCTGCAAGCGGCGCGGATCGTAGCTCAGCTCCTGGCCGCTTCCTCGCTCCACCGTTACCGTGTTTGCTTTTGCGTCTGTGCGGACGACCTGGGCATACTCTCCGGCCTCGATGCCCAGCGGCTTCGACCCTTTCGAGTAGCGGATCACATCGCCCTGTTCATAGTTCTGCGCGTGCTGCCGGTCGGCTCCCGTAAGGTCCTGCCGCGCATTCAGCACACGGACGCTGTGCTCTTCGGGTTTGACCTGGCCCGCGTCCTGCATCGCCCGATGGATGCTGTTGTTGATCTCGCGGCGGCTCTCATTATCGGGCGAGACGACCAGCGTGTTCTCTGGCTGCCGCACATACTCGCGGGCGATCTCCGCGATGCGTTCCGAGCGGTCGCCGATCTCATGCACCCGGCCCTGCTGGTTCAGGTTGCCGATTGCTTCTCGCACTTCGCCCCGCGCAAGCTGCTCGACGACCTCTTTCAACGCCGGGTCTTTCTGCCGGATGATCTCGTCGAGTTTCGCCGTCTTCATTCCGGCTTCCTGCAACTGAGCGTAAGGTCTGCCCGCTTCGACGGCCTCATGCTGCCGCGTGTCGCCGACGAAGAGAACACGGTCATTTTCCTTTAGCCGCTCGACGAACGTGCGCATCTGCTTCGTGCTCGCCATGCTCGATTCATCGACTACATAGAGCCGCTTCTGCCCGTCGTCGGCTCGGTCGCCGCGCGTCAGATGACGTTGCAGCGTCTCGGTCGCCATGCCCGCTTCGCCCAGCTTCTGCGCGGCTCTCGATGTCGGCGCAAGCCCTTCGACCTCATAGCCCGCACTCACAGCGGCTTCACGAACGGCGGCTAAGGAAGTTGTCTTCCCAGCTCCGGCCACGCCCTCTAACGCCATCATCTGATCGCGGTTCGTCAGCACCGTATCGACCGCATTGCGCTGGCTCAAGCTCAGATGCGGATGCTGCTCCATCGTCTGCTGCCGCACGGAACCCTCGGCCAGCACATCGCGATTGCCCTGGCTGCTCTTCATCCGGTCGATCAGCTCGCGCTCGTAACCCTGCATCTCGCCGGTTGTGAACGCACGGCCCGCAAGCCCCTCCTTGCGTGGAACCTCGATCAGCTCTGCGGACTGCACACGCTTGTCGAACTCGGCTTTGATCTCCGGCAAGCGGGCCTCGCCCATCGTGTGCTTCAACGCATCGCGCATCAACGAACGCTCGTCCGTCACGGCCTCGCGCTCCATGCCGCGTTCGCGGGCATAGGTCACCGCGCCCTGCGCGGCGATCTGCGATTGCTCCGGCCTCAGCTCCACACCGGGACGCTGGGCGGCTTCTTCAAGAACACGCTGCGGCTGATCACCATGAACGCGGGCCATCGCCTGATGACGTTCGCGGACCTCTTCATGCGAGAGCGGCTGCTTCTGGTCGCGCGTCTGATGGGCCGCAACCTGCGCGGCTCCCGCTCCCGTCCGGCCCTCAGCGGCCATGTGCGCTTCGATCTGCTGACGCCGCGGACTCGACGCCTCCATGTACTCGCGGCTGTATCCCTTGATCTCCGGCTGGCCATGTTCGCCGCGCTCGATCTCATAACCCATGCCCTGCAACCGCTCGGCCAGCTCCGAACGATAGACCGCCGTCGCATACTGCTGGGTCTTGTACAGTTCCTGCAGCGGAAGCGGCAGTCAAGGCCGCGCGTTCTTTGCGCGTTCATCGCAGCGCAGCGGAGAGCCTTGACGGGCGCTGGAGCGGAGGGTACTTCGCCACCGATGCCGAAGGGACTTCCCGCCTACTCGCCCTTCTCCTGCCCGTCTTTCTCGTGGTAGTCCCGCAGCACCTCCAGCGCCACCCTCCGCTTATGGCCCTTCACCTCCCGCATGATCGCGTCGAAGGTCTCGGGAGGCATCGGCTTCCCGGCCAGGACCGGCTTCAACAGGTTCATGATCTGGAGCCGCAACGCGGCGATCTCCACCAGCTCCACGCTCGGCCTCACGCCGCCCCGGTCGCGCCCGATCTCCGCCAGTATGAGCCCACGGATGAACTCGCCCTGCGTCTGACCTCGATGTACTCGACCGGCTGCCCGCGCTTTGCCAACAGCTCCTCCAGCTCCCGCAGCTCGCGCTCGTTGAGCTTGGTGCCGACGTGATGCAGCCGGAACTCGGCCCGCTTCGCCGCCTGTGCCGCAAGGTCTTCTGGATCGCCCTTCGCCATGCCCGCACCTCCATCCCGGCCCGTTTCCGCCCGGAACCGCAAGGTTCCCCAGGGAACCCCAGCCCCACTATCTGCTTGATGCCGCAAGCCCGCGTCTAGGGTGCCCGCAGGGTTCCCCTGCACGACCCCGCAAGGGATGGAGTGTCAACATCAACCCGATGCGAAGCAGCGCGTCTTTGCTTCCGGTCGGCACAGAGGCCACAGGACAGTCCAGACGCAGCAAGGCCGTCCCCGAAGGACGGCCTGCTTACTAGCTAGATGGATTGATGGAGGACGATCTGAGCTTCAGAGACGGTCTCAGCTAAACTACCCAGCGCAGCGTCCGTTTCGCCGGAGTGAGTATTCAGATACTCGTTGATGCTGCGCAGTCGGGGGGCTACACGCTCTACAAGACCCTTCAGGTCTTCAACCGACGCCTTCTCTAAAGCCTCAGCACGTTCCGCGTCGTCGCTGATTGCCCACTCCTGGGCGCAGTCGTTTAGGTCGGCGAACGGCTCTGGAAGATCAACCTGTCGCAGTTCTGTCTCCTCAGGGCCTGTGAGTGCTGCCACGAAGCGGCTGATGGCGTTCGTGCGCTCTAAGAACCTCGAAGCATCCCCTGATCGTGCATAGTAGACGACTGCATTCTTGTAGAAGTTCAGGCTCTCACCGGCGCTCATATCAAGCTGCTTTAGGAGACTTTGAAAAGCCTCCCGTTGGATGATATCGATTGCCTTCGGAGAGAGGATTCCCGAAGCGAAGACAGCAGGGCCAACGGAGAGATTCTCAACTGGCCGAGTGAGCGTGATCTGATCAGGTTCGTTGATCGACCATGACCCCGCATTTGGAGCAGCTTTCAACTCCAAGACTAAATACCGTCCGTTCCCCCTGATCTCCGCTTGCAAGGCTTCGCACTCGAACCGGATCGCATCTCGAAAAGCTAAGCTCTCAGCATTCCGGGCCGGGGCGCCTTGCTCTCTCTGGAAGACGTTCGGATCACGCATATTTATTTTGCGAACGGCCACGCCTAACATTTTGGCCAAGTCCGAGATGATCGGTATTTTCATTTCATTACTCATGGCTAGTTAGACCCCGGAGGAAGCGGGAACTTGGAGTAAACCGAGTCCATTGTGTTCTGCATCTGCTGTGGGCTAACTGGCCCGTTACCGTAAGGAACCTGATTACGGAACTCGTTCGTGATCATCTGGTGATAAGCACCGTCAAGAGGAACCGTGGGTCCTTTTGGATCGCCACCAAGATATTTGGGAGCTATGTGATGGTTCTCGATTGTGCCAGCTTTGCCTGGATATGCCTCCTGAGCTTCAGCCAACCTTACTGCGTATGTTTCTTCGGTCGTGACCGCAGTAGTCTCACCAGCGAAGCTTCCAGCCTCTGCACCGACCTCGCCAGCAACTCCAGCACCTCTTGCGATGGCACCTCCAGCAACAGCCATCCCCACTGTTCCGACGATTTGGCCGATGGCTCTTCCGTCTCCGTGCGCGGCTGCAACCACCGTGCCCTTGACGGCTGATCCTATCGCCTTGCCCGTTACGATTGGGTGCGCTACCGCAGTGCCGATTCCCTGAGCCGTTGCGATGGGATGCTCGACGATATGCACGAAGGGTCGATACGTCGAATCTGCAAGTCCCTGGGCGAACTGCGTGAACCAGTTGTGTCCGTCGAAATCAAACCTGCTGAGAGGGTTATTCCCGGCATAGATATACAAGTTTAGCGATTGAGGATCACCCAAATTCGCATACGGCACCGGCTGTATGTTTGGGCTCCAATCAGCAGACATGAAGCGTCCCATGCTCGACCCGTAGTACCTGGCCCCGAAGTAGTCCAGCCCGGATTCGGTGTCTCGTTCTTTGCCGGTGAACTTGTAGCGCATGGAGGTCGGGCCGTTGTCCAGCTCCTGA
>CAXSHQ010000275.1:0-1116 GCA_964236875.1 uncultured Acidobacteriaceae bacterium
CCGAGGCCAGCTCGTCGACGATCTCGACCCGACCCTTGGCCAGGGCGGCGTCCACAATCTGCGACGCCTTGCTTAGTGTCAATAGCTCCATCGTCGATCCTCTAAATCTTTGTTGCGCTGCATGTAAGCCACCCGGGAGTGGACTCCCGGCTATTGAAAGTCAGTGGGATAGGGATACCCGTCCAGGCCGGGCACGGTCACCTTCGTGTAGTCATTGCCGTTCTCGCGCAGCTGCTGCGCTGCGTAATCCGTGATGCATCCTGAAAGCAGTTGCCGTGGGTCTTCCATCACCAGTCGCAGCCGCGTCGTCATGGTGCGCATGTCGGTGGGGCTCGCGATGCGCGGCATCTCGGAAAGCTCTGTTGTCGTCGCATCGATCACCGGTGCTTCGAAGGCTTGCGGCGCATACCGCGGGTAGCCCGCAAACATGGTCGGGCCCAGGTCGCTCACCGCACGCGTGTGCGACCAGATCGCGCGATACTCCGGCTCCAGCTTGCGCACCGCATCCCAGTCCACCGGGTCGCCCAGCACCAGCCCCGGCGCGTGCGGAGCCACGTACATCCGCTCCAGCGGAAGCTGCAGGTCAGAGGCCTGCAGGATGGTGTGGCATACCGAGTTGCTCGTCCACGTCACGCCGGACGTCACCCGTCCCTGCCTGCCGGACATCAGAACCATCGCCCGCGGCCAATCCACCTGCTGCTCCTTGAACCAGCGCGTCACACGGCCCCACGAGAAAGAACGTGGCGATCTGCATCGCGTTCATCGAAACGGTGGCGCCCAGCTCATTGCCGTCCACGGGATCGAGGTAGTTCTCGCGCAGATACTGTGGCGTCAGCTTGGCTTCATCGGCCAGCACTGCACGCAGGTACCTCAGCGTGAGCCCGCAGGTGTAGTGCGTCATGTCGCTGATCGCCTGTTCGCGACCACGGTACGCTTCCACCGCGATCTTGTCGCGCCACAACTCTACTGAGTTCGCCGCACGCGCCGTTGTAATCGATCGCAACAGCCGCTCGGCATCCGTCCGCCACAGGCTGCTCGCAGAGTCCAGCGCATGCATGTTCACCAGCGTGCCCAGAGCCACCGCCAGGTGCGAGATGGCCGCCAGCTCCTTGAACC
>CAXSHQ010000275.1:1128-6537 GCA_964236875.1 uncultured Acidobacteriaceae bacterium
TGTCGACAGACGGAAGCTTTCCACCGTCGGCGGTGCGCCGCCGCCCGGGTAGAGCACCATGTCCGACTTGGTCGCGACCAGCAGCGGGTTGTTGTTGTCCGCCGCCATGGTGATGCGCGCGAGGTTCGCACCCATTCCCTGCGGTCCGCCCGTGTAGGTCTCGAACAACGCCAGGAGCTCCGGATTCTGATACACAGCCATCGGCTTCCTTCCGTACGCTCCGCGCTAAACGACTTTGTAGATGTGGCTGTTGACCGTGAACCGCACCTCGGCGGAAAGGCTTTCCGAGATCGCCAGCATCCGTTGGCCGTCCACCGTGAAGGTCGACGCGCCGGTCGCTCCAAACGTGGGAAAGCTCTCCACCGCAACGAATGTTCCGCCCTCGAAGCGGAACAGCACGGAATCGAGGTCCGTCTTCGGCTCCTTCGGGGAACCGGTCAGGAAGTTCACCATGACCAGGTACAGCGCGCCCTCGTGCTCGAACGTCGTGAACTCGCGCCCGCCCGGTCCACCCAGCACCTGCACTTGCTCGAACTGTCCCTCATTCCAGCGGTAAAGAACCGACTCGCCGGTGAGGTTCGCGAAGGCTAGGTAGGACTCGCCCTCACGTTGAAGGAACGCAAACGCGCGGCCGCCCTTGCCTTCCAGCGTCTGCATCGTTTCGAAAGCCGATCCCGTCCAGCGCATCACGATCGATGGCATGTGATGGTCGGCATACGCCAGGTAGTTCACTCCGTCGATCGCAAAGTGAGCCCAGTTATAGCCCCACCCTGAGGGCACGGTCTGGAAGTGCTGGAACGAGGCGCCGTCCCACTCGAAGATCATCGACTCGGCCGGATGCGTCGGCTGCAGCGCAGGCTGCACCACGCCCTGCGCCAGCGCCAGGAAGTGCCGGCCTCCGATCTCAAAGTAGCGCCACTGCTTGGCCGCGAACGTCGGGAACTGCTGAAAAACACCGAACGCACCGTCCTTCCACTCGAACACGGTCGACTGCGCGTTGTACTCATAGGGACCGCTGCCCGTCCGCAGCGTGGCGCCGGCCAGAAACACGCGCTCGCCGATGCGAAATACTTCGGCATCCTCGCCGCCCGGGACGGGCAGCTCCAGCCACGGTGCGAACTCGGCGCCGTTCCAGCGAAAGATCAGCAGCGGCACGTCGCTGTTGCCGCCGTTCATGTAGGCTGGCTCGCCGGGCTTCTCTTCCGTCATCTGCGGCACAGCCAGGCAAAGCTGGCCTTCCAGCTCAAAGGGTGCGACGGCCCGGGCACACGAGGTACGCAACGCTTGCACGCGTTGCAGGTGAGCTTCTTCAGGTAGCTTGGACACGCGAACCTCGTCTCGGCGAGAATCCTAGCAAATCGAAGCAGTTGCTCGATGTCGGTACAAATCCAATTAGTATCGGTTTGGAGCCAAGCGCTTGCATAACCCCGAACACGTCACCGGACGCACCTTCCACGGGGCCATCGGCCATGAAATGGCCATGCACGCGCATGAAGATGGGCAGTTCACTTTCGTGCGCCAGGGCCTGGTCAGCACTGAAACCGAAACCGGCGTCTGGGTCGTCCCCGCCGGTCGCCTTGCCTGGATTCCCCCCGGCCTGCGCCACGCTTCCAAGGCACGCGGCCCGGTGGATGGCTGGCTGGTTCGCGTGGGCGCCACCTATGGGCGCCGCCTGCCCGCGCACATCAGCATCCTGCGCGCGTCCAACTTGCTTACCGCCGGGCTGGAGCGCATCAGCACCCTGCCTGACGAAGACACGCCGCTCACCCGGCTGCTGCATCGCCTGATGCTCCTCGAGCTCGAAAGCGTGGAGTGGGAGGACTTCGGCCTTCCCCTGCCCACCTCGGCCGCCATGCGCCACTGGGCCACAACCTTCATGGAGGAGCCCACCTCCGGTTTCTCCATCGATCAGGCCGCCGCGGCCGTGCGCATGTCGCGCCGCTCCTTCACCCGGCACTTCTCGCAGGAGACCGGCAAGAACTACTCCGAGTGGAAGCGCCTGGTGATCGTGCAGCGCGCCATCGAGCGGCTCACCCACGGCGACCCCGTCTCCACCATCGCCTACGACATGGGCTATGAAAATCCCAGCGCCTTCATCGCCATGTTCAAGACCATGCAGGGCGTCTCCCCCGGCCGCTTTCTCCGCTCCCGCCCAACATCCCGTCGGTTCTGAAGCTTTCCACAACTGACATAGCTGTTCTCACCTGCCGCAAACCTCACGCCGGGCGATCAGTTTCAGAACCCCATCAGTCGTAATAGAACAGCGTCTCCGGCCCGTCCACGAGAATCTGCTTCCGCGTTTCCGCCTCGGGAGCCCACTCCGCCAGCAGGTTCAGCAGCTCCCCTGTATCCCGCTGGCCATCCGTCAGGTGCGGCCAGTCTGAACCCCAAACCAGCCGGTCCGCACGAGCCGCCACCAAAGCCTTGCCCAGCGGCACAGTCGAGCTCAACGGCTTGTACTTGGCGATGCGGTACGGTCCGGAAAGCTTGATCCAGCAGCTACCTTGCTTCAGGATGCCCAGCAGCCGCTCGAAGTCTGCCGGCGTCAGCCCTTCGGCTTCCAGCATGTAGCCCATGTGGTCGATAACGAAGGTTTCCTCGAAGTCCGCCAGGAATGGCAGCAGGTCGCGCACCACCGTCCCTGGCGTATAAAACTGCAGGTGCCAGCCGCGCGGCTTGGCTCGGAGGGCCATGCGCTGGATGTACGCCACGATGTCCCCGATGGGCCATTCCCGCCGCGCAAACAGGTCCAGCCGCAGCGCGCGCACGCCCTGCTTGTGGAAGCTATCGAGCTCCGCATCCGTGACGTCCTCGTCCACGCGGATCACCGCGCGGCAGCGAGGCCCGATGCGTTCCAGCGTATCCACGGTCAAGCTGTTGTCCGTGCCATAGAACGTGGGCTGTACCAGCACCATCCGCTCAATACCGAAGAACTGGAGCAGCGCCATGTACTGGTCCACCGTGCCATCCGGAAACGTGTAGAGCGGCTTCGGCACATGTGCATAGCGCGGCTCGAACACATGGAAGTGGGTGTCACAGCTATCCGGAGGCATCTCGAAAGTGGGCCTTGTGTTGGTCTCCGCCGCGCGCATGGGCGTGCAGGTAAGAATCGTATTTTCCGTCGCCATGGCTTCCTGTCCTCAGCCTAAGCTGCTGTGCCAATCCAAAAACTTTTTGCTCCGTGCCTCGGCCGCGCTGAACAGCATGTCCGTATCCGTGCCCGTCATAAACAGCGGCGCAATCCCGAGCGGCATCAGCTCCTTGACCACGGCCAGATCGCCGATCCCACCCAGCATCAGGAGCTTGCCATGCCGCTGGCACGCCGCGGCCACCGTGGCCACGGCCTCGCGTACCGCCGGATGCGCATAGTTCCCCGCCGCGCCGATCTCGGCCGTAAAGTCGTTCGCGCCGATCGCCAGGATGTCGACTCCCGGCAGTGCGGCTATCGCATCCGCGGCGGCCACGCCGCGCGGTGTCTCCACCAGCGCCTGCACCACAGTGCGCCCATCCAGCAGCGGATTCAACTCGCGTGCTGGCATGGGACGCATGTTGAAGTGCGGCACCATGGCGAGCTGCGACCGCTGCCCCAGCGGCGGAAACCGGCACGCGCGCGCCACCTCCTCAGCCTGCTCCGCCGTCTCCGGCCGGGGAGCGATGATGCCCGTCGCGCCTCCATCCAGCACCCTGCCGATGATCCCGTAATCGCGCTCCGGCACGCGCACAAACGAGTACAAACCCAGGTCACCCGCGGTCGCGCACATCTCGGCCGCGGTCGTTACGTCGATACCGCTGTGCTCCAGGTCCACCATGATGACGTGGTGGCCGGTTGCCTGTGCAATGCGCACGATCTCGGTTGTGCGCGCGCTGCGGATGGCCAGCATCAACGTGGGCTCGCCGGCGCGTAACCGGTCCAGCAGCGGTGAAGTTGTTCGAGCTTCCGTCATGGGTCGTTCTGAGCCTCTCGCTATCGCGTATCGCGCGCCTTCCGCCTGCGCCGCAGCGGCAAGCACGCGCACTGGACGCCACCCACAATAGAAGACCAACAGAGCCGCTGGGAATCTCCGCCGCAGCCAAACGATGCGCAAAACGGGCCAATCTACAACCGAGGCATGCACCCCAATCCGCATCTCGCAAGCCTCACATGCGCGTGGCTCAAAGCCGACACAAATTGGTGAAGTGCCGATAACTGCCCACCTATCCACCGCATAGCATGGGTGTGCGCTGCGCTACCCTGAAGCTGGTCCATGAAAGCAGTGGCGCAAGGAGAACAAACGCATGCCGGTAGCCGAGCCGCAAGTGTCGCAGGACCTCAAAGAGCTGGAAGCGGAGATCCTCACGCCTGAGGTTGTTGCCTTTCTCGGGCAGCTCGATGTCCGCTTCGACGCGCGCCGCCGCGAGCTCCTCGCCGCGCGCGATGCGCGCCAGGCCCGCTTCGACGCCGGCGAGCTGCCGCAGTTCCTCGAGGAGACCCGCGGTGTTCGCGAGAGCGAGTGGCGCGTTGCGCCCATTCCGCCTGACATCGAAGACCGCCGCGTGGAGATCACCGGCCCCACCGACCGCAAGATGGTTATCAACGCGCTGAACTCCGGCGCCAAAGTCTTCATGGCTGACTTCGAAGACTCCACCGCGCCCACCTGGGAGAACGTTCTGCGCGGCCAGCAAAATCTGCTCGACGCTAACCTGCGCACCATCCGCTTTCGCTCTCCTGAAGGCAAGGAGTACGCCCTCAACGCCACACCCGCCGTTCTGTTCGCTCGCGTGCGCGGCCTGCACATGGAGGAGCGCCACTGGCAGGGTGCGCACGGCGCGCTCTCCGCGTCCCTGTTCGACTTCGGGGTCTACTTCCTGCGCAACGTCCGCGCCCTGCTCGACCGCGGCGCACAGCCTTACTTCTACGTGCCCAAGCTCGAAAGCCATCTCGAAGCCCGGCTCTGGAACGACATCTTCAGCTTTGCCGAAGACACCGTGGGTGTCCCGCGCGGCACCATTCGCTGCACCGTGCTCATCGAAACCATCACGGCCGCCTTCGAGATGGAAGAGATTCTCTACGAGCTGCGCGAGCACTCCGTTGGCCTGAACTGCGGCCGCTGGGACTACATTTTCAGCTTCATCAAGAAGTTCAGCAGCAACCCCGCGTTCGTCCTTCCGCAGCGCGGCGACGTCACCATGGAGCAGCCTTTCCCGCGCTCCTATGTCGAGCTGCTCATCGATACCTGCCATCGCCGGGGAGCGCATGCCATGGGCGGCATGGCCGCGCAGATTCCCATCCGCAACGATGAGGCCGCGAACGCCGCCGCCCTGGAGCGAGTCCGCCAGGACAAGCTGCGCGAAGTGCGCGCAGGTCACGACGGCACGTGGGTGGCGCATCCGGCGTTGGTCCCGATTGCCATGGCGGTTTTCAACGAGTAC
>CAXSHQ010000276.1:0-2781 GCA_964236875.1 uncultured Acidobacteriaceae bacterium
GCTGTCCAACAGCTCCACCTGCCCGATCGTGCCAGCCGGTTCGACCGCCGGCACACTCGCCTCGGGTGCGAGCTGCACGGTGATCCTCACCTACACGCCCACGATGAGCGGCACGGTTTCCGGCGATCTCATCTTTACCGATGACAGCCTGAACGCCGCGTCCACGCAGATGATCGCCATGACCGGCTCCAGCATCGCCGGCCTGAGCGTCACTGCAGTGGACCAGAACGTACCTACCGGCACATCCTCCGTCACGCTGCAGTTCACCATCGGCTATGGCGGCAACACCGTTCCCACCAATGCTCCTACCGTCACGGTCAGCGGCAGTGCAACCGGTGTCGGCGCCATCACGTGCAAGGCCAAGGCAGGCCACAACACCTGCACCGCGGCTTACGACACCTCCACGCTCGCCGGGGGCACCTACACCATCACCGCCACCCAGCCTGCTGACAGCACCTACACCTCGGCCACCGTCGGCACTGCCACACTCACCATGGTGCCTCCGGTAAGCCACATTGCACGCCCGGTAGGCGGCTCAGTACCGCCCGTTACCTTCATTCCCGCTCCTGCCATCGTCTCCGCGCCCGTGACTGCGGCCCGTCCGGTCGTGGTGGCCCCAACCCTCGCCGCTCCCATGCTGCTGGCTCCAACCTTCAGCCCAAGCCAGTCCTTCAATCCCGATTTCTCCGACGACTTCTTTAGCGACAATGCCGACAAGTCCGAAAAGAAATCCGACCGCAAATCAGACAAGAAGTCCGACCCCAACCACTCCACCCAATCCCCGCAGTAATCAACCTCCCCATAACCCGCATCACAACCCACCCGTGACCGCCTCCTGGTCACGGGTGGGTTCTGTCTTACGGAAGGTCTGATCAAGCTAAGTCATCCATATTCGCAGCGCTATTTTGTTGTCATTCCCGAAGGGAATCTGCGTTTCGCCGGCCCAGCCGAGGCTTGACAGAGACCCCCTGGACCTGTTCCCAGACAGCAGTGCTCCTCCAAGCCGTCCTTCTGCGCAATCCGCGAACAATCCGCGCTATCTGCGTTCCGCTCTCCTCTCTCAACCACCGGTGCCGGCGCGCAATCACAAGAAACGCGAACCCGAGTCACCACCGCCCACCGACCCCCGCCTCGCGTCTAACCTGACAACATGGCCGTCTCCCCGCGAGAGCTCGCGCGACTCCTCTCCCTCCTCTGCTGCTCCCTCAGCCTCCCCCTCTGCGCCCGCGCTTCCGACGCCCGCTTCGACCTCGTCGGCCCGCGCATCGACGTCCGCGTCACCCGTGGCGCCGACACCCTCCCCATCGCCGCCGTCCCCAACCTCCAGCCCGGCGACAAGCTCTGGATCCACCCCGACCTCCCACCCTCGCAGTCGGTCCACTACCTCCTCATCTGCGCCTTCCTCCGCGGCACCACCAACCCTCCCCCGGACACCTGGTTTACCCGCATCCCCACCTGGGACCGGCACGTCCGCGAGGAAGGCGCCTTCCTCACCGTGCCCGACGAAGCCGAGCAGGCCGTCCTCTTCATGGCTCCCGAGACTGGCGGAGACTTCAGCACCCTCAAGTCGGCCGTCAAAGGCCGCCCCGGCATCTTCGTCCGCGCCTCGCAAGACCTCGCCGAAGCCGGCTTCGAGCAGGCCCGCATCGAGAAGTACCTCGGCAGCATCCGCCAGGTCCCGCCGTCCGACTCCGCCGATCTCCAGAAGCACTCTGCCCTGCTCGCCCGCACCCTCGCCCTTCGGCCCAATGACGCCTGCTTCAAACAGCCCGTCGACACCCAGTTCACCTGCCTCACCCAGACCGGCGCACAGACCCTCCTCGATGACGGCCACGGCCAGTCGGTCGTCACTGCCCTTTCCACCGGTCAGAACTCCGACTTCGTCCAGGCCGCCAGCTACACCAAGCTCGCCGGTGCTGGCGAGTACTCCGCCTATGTCGGTGCCATCGTAGACCTCGTCCGCATCATGGGCAGCGTCCGCACCGCGCAATTCCAATACATCCCCGCCATTGCCTTCCCGCAGGGCGAAGCCCTCAACCTCCGCCTCAACACGCCGCCCTCGTTCCACAACCCCAAGTCCGTCCTGGTTATCGGCCTGCCCGCGGTGCAGAAGGCAATCCCACCACCCCTCCGGTCCGCCGACCCCGGCAGCGTCGCCTGCCTGCTCAAACCCGCCGTCATCCTGCCCATCGAAGGCGCCCCGCTCGTCTTCTCCACCGGCTTCGCTCATAACCTCGTGCTGCACTTGAACACACCGCCCGGTGTCGCAGCCAAGGCCGACATCCCCCTTACGCCCGACGCCTACCAGGGCGGCCTGGTGCTTCAGGCCGCGTCCGCGCAGCACACGCCTCGCCACGGCCCCGCTGCCCCCAAACTGCTCAGCTCCGCAGACGCCAAAGCTTTCGCCCACCCCGGCCTGCACACCGCCTCCGCCACACCGCAGCACGAACCCGAAGCCCCGCCCGAAGCCAAGCCCGACCCCATCCTCCTGACCGGCACCATCCAGGGCCGTTGGGGCTTCGACACCTTCGCCGGCCCCGAGGTCCAGCTCCAGCAGCTTCCCGGCAGCGGCTGGCACATCCTCGCGGCCAGAGGTCCGGCAGGCGGCGCATCCGAGTCATCCCAGGAGCTCATCGCCGGCCACTCCGCCCAGCTCCTCATCGCCTCCACCGGCACCGCCTGCGTCCACACCATCACCGCACGCCCGCCTGACGCACCGCAGCCGTTGCCCGTATCGTTCCGCTCCGAGACGGCTTCCTCCGGTCCCGCCGACCTGACCCT
>CAXSHQ010000276.1:2791-6529 GCA_964236875.1 uncultured Acidobacteriaceae bacterium
CTCCTACACCGCAATCTATCAGCACGGCCAGTATCCCGCCGACCTGACCCTGTCCCTGCCTCTCGACCACACCAGAAGACCCGGCGACCTCCATCTCGCCATCCAGCAGTACGGCCAGCCCACCATCGACGAGCTCGCCACCCGCACCATCACCGAGCCCGCGCACATCACCGCGCTTGAGCTCCACGCCGGCGACCGCAACCTCCGGCTCACTGGCACCGACCTCGTCCAGATCGCCAGCGTGCGCATTGGCGATCTCGTCTTCACTCCCGCAAGCCCCGCGTCCCTAGACGCCACATCGCCGCCCGCCGCCAGCACCGTACTCCAGCTCGCCTTGCCTGCCGCCGCCCCCGCACCGCCGACCACCGTCGACCAGTCCCTCTCCGCCGTCATTGCGCTACAGGACGGCCGCACCCTCACCCGCTCCGTTCACGTCGACGACCCGCGCCCTGTCATCACCTTGCTGCGCAAATCCAGTACCGCCACCGAGCCCGCACCGCCCGCCACTCTCTCCCTCGGCAGCCCCGACGACATCCCACTCTCGCAGCGCCTCACCTTCACCATGAAATCTGCCGACCCCTTCCCCCGCTCCGGCCAGATCGAAATCGCCACCCTTGACGGCACTCTCCGCGCCGTCCTCACGCTAGCCCCCACCGGCGGCCTCGTCCTCCAGGACCCCCACACTCTGGTCGCCACGCTCGATCCCCTGCGCGCCTTCGGCCCCAGCGCCTTCGGGCCGCTCCAGCTACGCGCCGTCTATCCGGATATACCCGCCCCGCGCGTCCACCACGAGCACACCCCGCCGCAAATGCTCAGTGTCGACGCCAGCGGCAAGGAAACCGTCACGTCCTTTCCTGACCCGGCCCCCGGCCTCGGCTTCAGCGACTGGGTTCCACTCGGCACCCTCATCCGCCTGCCCACCTTCAAGGACCTCACCTGCCCCACCGAACCCGATCAGCCCTGCATCCTCACCGGCGCCAACCTTTTCCTGATCCAGTCCCTCTCCACCGACGCGCAGTTCACCACCCCCACTCCCGTCCCCGACGGCTTCACCGGCGACACCCTGCAAATCCCCCACGCAACCGCCGGCACGCTCTTCTTCAAACTCCGCGACAACCCAGCCTCCACGAACTCCGCCACCCTCCCCCAACCACCCGCAACTCCGCCTCCTGCCGTACCAGTCAGCACGCGGAAGCCAAAACATTAGAGCGCGCCTCGTGAAGGTGTACGTCTACTGAAGACGTACAGGCCATAGCTTCTCTTTGTTGTCATTCCGCAGCGAAGCGGAGGAATCTGCAGTTCGGACGACCTCTACACCGTCAGGAGAGATCTACAAACTGTTCCACGTGTAGACCACCCCTCGGTGTCCTTCCCGAAGGGAATCTGCGTCTGGACCGGTACAGCTACCCCTCGACGGGATCAGCTATAAACCTCGATCAACCACGGCCATCGCGCTGAAGGCGCGACACATACCAGCCTGGGCCGAAGGCCCAGGTAAGCCCGGCAACAAAGGACGAGCGCTGAAGGCGCGATACATAGATGCATCCACCGAAGACAAGCCCGGAAAGCAAAAGAGCCCGGCCGAAGCCGGGCTCTATCGAAAATCAGGACTACGCGTCCAACTCACCCGGAAGCTGTCCACGCTGCACCCGGCTGTTCTTCTGCCCATACAGGAAGTAGACCACCAGGCCGATAACCAGCCACACTCCAAGACGGATCCAGTTCAACGCTCCCAGCTTCAGCATCATGTACCCGTTGAACAGAACACCCAAGATTGGAATCAGCGGCACAAGCGGCGTGCGGAACGGCCGCGCTTTCTCGGGATCAGTCCGGCGCAGCACGACGATCGAGATGCAGACGATCACAAACGCCAGCAGCGTACCGATGTTCACCATCTTGCCGATGTCGTCGATCGGCGTCAGCGCGCCCACGATTGCCGCGATCGAGCCCACCAGGAACGTATTCTTGAACGGTGTCCGGAAGCGGGGGTGAATCTCCGCAAAGAACTTCTTCGGCAGCAGCCCATCGTTGGCCATCGCATACAGAACGCGCGTCTGGCCCAGCAGCATGACCAGCATCACGCTGGTAAGACCGGCCAGCGCCCCGGCGGTAATGATGTTGCTCGCCCAGCCCAGCCCTCGGTCGAGAAAGGCGCGTGCAATCGGCGCTTCGATGCTTACCTGCTGCCACGGCACCATGCCCGTCAGGACCGCCGCTACGCCGATGTAAAGAACCGTGCAAACCACCAGAGACGCAATGATGCCGATCGGCAGATCGCGTTGCGGATTCTTCGCTTCCTGAGCGGTCGTGGAGACCGCGTCGAAGCCGATATACGCGAAGAAGATGTACGCCGCCCCGGCGCCGATTCCAGCAAAGCCGAACGGCGCAAACTGGTGCCAGGAGCTGCCCCAGTTGCCTGCGTGCACATAGTGGCTTCCTAGCGCGAGCACGAACAGGACGACAGCTACCTTCAACACCACGATGACGGAATTGAACTTGGCCGACTCCTGAATGCCAATCGCCAGGATGCACGTCACCACCAGCGCGATCAGCAGCGCAGGCAGGTTGAACCCGATCTCGTGTCCGAAGATCACCGGAGCATTCAGCATCGTGTGCGCGCGGCTGAGCATATCGGCCGTGGGAGCGGCTTTCAACGCTCCAAGCTGCGTGATGTACTCTTGGCTTCCGGCCGGAATGCTCGCATAACTCACCGACATCACCTGCCGTGCCACGTTCTCGGTCGCCACGCCCAGCGCCGTCCAGTGATCGTAGGCCAGCCAGAGCGGCATATTCAGGTGAAAGATCTGCAGCAGCTCCACAAAGTGGTTCGACCAGCCTGAGCTCACCGTGCTCGCGCCCATCGCGTACTCCAGCGTCAGGTCCCAGCCGATAATCCACGCCACCAGTTCGCCCAGCGTGGCGTACGCATACGTGTAGGCGGACCCCGCCAGCGGGATCATGGCGGCAAACTCCGCGTAGCACAAACCGGCAAAAGCGCAGCCCAGCCCGCTTAGTACAAAGGAGAGCATGAGCCCCGGCCCGGCATAGTGGGCGCCCAAACCGGCCAGCACGAAAATACCGGCCCCAATCACGGCTCCGATTCCAAGAGCGGTCAATTGGAAAGGCCCAAGCGAGCGCTGCAGCGTTCCTTCGCCTTCGGCGTGGGCTTCTGCGAGCAATACATTCATGCTCTTCTTCGCGAAAAGATTTGCCATTCCCTTGCGTGTCCCCCTGTTACAGTTCGTGCTGCATCAACGGTGTCGCTACAGAACAGGGGCGCGTCCGCGCCGCTGCCAGACCAAGTAAACCGGAACTCCCAGCAGAACCAGCCCGAGTCCCGGCCATGTGTATTGAGGCTTGTACCGCAACAATACACCACAAATCCACGTCGCCATCACAATGTAGAGCGCCGGCAACACCGGATACCCGAACGCCCGGTACGGCCGCGGCGCATCCGGCCACTTGCGCCGCAGCACGAACAGCCCCACGATGGTCAGCACATAAAACACCAGCACCGCGAAGATCACGTAATCCAGCAACTGCCCATAGCTCCCGCTCAGGCAAAGCAGGCACGTCCACAGGCACTGCAGCCAAAGCGAGTTCACCGGCACGCCCGACTTCGCGCTCAGCTTGCCCACGCCGCGGAAGAACAGCCCATCGCGGCTCATCGCGTAATACACCCGCGCCCCGGCCAGCAGGATCCCGTTCACACACCCAAACGTCGACACCAGGATGGCC
>CAXSHQ010000277.1:0-6508 GCA_964236875.1 uncultured Acidobacteriaceae bacterium
CGCAGCGGAACGGACGCATCACGTGGCAGCGACTACACCTCGAGGAGAACAGCTATAACCCCGCACTTCCGTCCACTCATCTCCGCCTTCACTCAAAACTGGGCGCAGCAGAATACGGCGTTGAAGTGGTTCCCGTTATCCTGAACCCATGGACCTCGAAATCACCGTCGACCAGCTTAAAGCTCAGCTCGCCAGCGCGAATCCTCCCTTGCTCCTCGACGTCCGCGAGCCCTGGGAAGCCGAAACCGCCAGCATCCCCAACAGCAAGCTGATGCCCATGGCCGAAGTCCCCGCCCGCGCCTTCACCGAGCTCGACGAAGACCGCTCCATCGCTGTCCTGTGCCATCACGGCGCGCGTTCGCTCTCGGTAGCCAACTGGCTCCGCAGCCAGGGCTTCGAGCAGGCCCAATCCGTCGCCGGCGGCATCGACCTCTGGTCCCGCGTCATAGACCCCACCATCCCCCGCTACTAGACTCAACGCTCCCTTCACCACGAGTGTCATCCTGAGCGCAGCTCAGGATCCCCGCATTTCCTGTGTGCCACTACACCGTCAGGAAAACAGCTCCAGACACCCCGCCTCTGCGTAATCTGCGTTCCCGCTTTCCTCTGCCACCATCGCCAGGCAAACAAAAGCGGCCCGCAGAAGCGAGCCGCTTTACGAGGCAGGGACCGCTTACTCCACGCCAGCCAGCACTTCCTCCCGCACTTCCTCATCCTGCACCACTTCGTTCACCGTCTTCGGCAGCGCCACATTCAGCACGTCCTCAAACCGCGTCGCATAGTGGATCGTCACACCTTCGGTCTGATCCGGTGTCAGGTCTTCCTCCACGTTGGTCTTCACGTCCACCGGCAGAATCACGTCGCGGACACCCGCCCGCTTAGCGGCCAGGAACTTCTCCTTGATCCCGCCCACCGGCAGCACATTGCCGCTCAACGTGATCTCGCCCGTCATGGCCAGCAACGGCCGGACCGGCGTATCCGTCAGCAAGCTCACAATGGCTGTCGCCATCGTCACGCCCGCGGAAGGCCCGTCCTTCGGGATCGCCCCGGCCGGCACGTGGATATGCAGGTCGATGTCCTTCAGCACATCCTCGTCCAGGTCCAGCGATGCCGCATTCGACCGCACCCACGTCAGCGCCGCCTGCATGCTTTCCTTCATCACATCGCCGATCTGCCCGGTCATGGTGAAGTTGCCCTTGCCCTTCATCTTGTTGGCTTCGATAAACAGCACATCTCCGCCTGCGGGTGTCCACGCCAGGCCCACAGCCACGCCAGCACGCTTGGTCCGTTCCGCGATCTCCGTATCCACGCGCACCTTGATGCCGCCCAGGAACTCGTGCACCACTTCCGGCGTGATCACCAGCTTCTCGCCTTCGCTCAGACTGCCTTCGGCCACCTTCCGAGCCGTCTTCCGGCACACGGTACCGATCAACTGCTCCAGCCGCCGCACGCCAGCCTCCCGTGTGTAGTGCCGCGCAATCAATGCCACACTTGCAGTCGGGAACTCGATGTAAGGGCTGGAAGCGACGGGCGCATCGGCCTCGGCTTTCTCCGCCGCAGCAAACCCGGTCTCGACCTGCGGAGCAGCAGCTTCTTCAGTGACTACTGCTTCCTGCTCGCTGCTCACTACTTCCTCAGAACCGCCTTCTGGAGACTGAGTACTGAGCGCTGATTCCTGCTCTTCACTGCTTCCTTCTTCCTTCTTGCTGCTCGCTTCTACCTGCTCGCTGTTCCCTGCCTCATCGATCCCGTTCTCCTTGATCTGCCTCGGAATCAGGTACCGCTCCGCGATGTTGACCTTCTCTTCCTCGGTATACCCGGTCAGCTCGATGATCTCCATGCGGTCCAGCAGCGGTGCCGGAATTGTATCCAACTGGTTCGCCGTGCAGATGAACAGCACCTTGCTCAGGTCGAACGGCTGGTCCAGGTAGTTGTCGCGGAACGTGTTGTTCTGCTCCGGGTCCAGCGTCTCCAGCAGCGCGCTCGCCGGATCGCCGCGGAAGTCCCTGCCAAGCTTGTCGATCTCGTCCAGCATGAACACCGGATCATTCACCTCTACACGCTTCAGGTGCTGAATGATCTGCCCAGGCAGCGCGCCGATGTATGTTCGCCGATGCCCGCGAATCTCCGCCTCATCATGCATCCCGCCCAGCGAGATGCGCGAAAACTTCCGTCCCAGCGCCCTTGCAATCGAACGTCCCAGCGAAGTCTTGCCCACACCCGGAGGCCCCACAAAGCACAGGATCGGGCCCTTCATTGTCGGCTTCAGCCGCCGCACGCTCAGGTAGTCCAGGATGCGGTCCTTCACCTTCTTCAGACCATAGTGGTCGGTGTCGAGCACGTCCTTGGCCTTTTTGATGTCCACCGCGCCGGCCGATCCCTTCGACCACGGCAACACCGCCAGCCACTCCACATAGTTCCGGGTGAGGCTGTAATCCGCCGCCATCGCATTCATGCGGCTCAGCCGGCTCAGCTCTTTCAACGCATCCTTCTTCACCTCATCCGGCATGCCGGCGGTCTCGATCTTCTCCTTCAGCTCGGCGAGATCCTTCTGCGTCTCGTCCTGGTCGCCCAGTTCTTTCTGGATTGCCTTCATCTGCTCGCGCAGGTAGTAGTCGCGCTGCGACTGCTGCACCGCGTCCTGCACCTCGCTCTGGATCTTGTTCCGAAGCTGCTGGACCTCGATCTCCTTGGCAAGCATGCCGTTGATCTTGCCCAGCCGGGCCTTCACGCTCTCGGTCTCCAGCAGGTCCTGCTTCTCTGCCGTGCTCAAAAACGGCAGGCTCGACGCGATGAAGTCCGCCAGCCGGCTCGGCTCTTCGATGTTGATCGCGATTGTCTGCAGATCGTCATTCAGCGTCGAGGACGAAGTCACGATCTCCTGGAACTGCGCCAGCACATTACGCTGTAGCGCCTCCAGCTCCGGATTCTTTTCCGGCTCGGTCTCCTCCACCAGATCGCATTCAGCCGAAAGGAACGGTTTGGTCTGCGTAAATGCCTGCAGCTTCACCCGTTCAATGCCTTCGGTAAAAACGAACAGGCTCTGGTTCGGCATCTTCACGACCTTGTGCACCGTCGCGCGCGTGCCGATCTCGTGCAGGTCCCCGCCCTCCGGCTGGTCCTGCCGCGCGTCCCGCTGCGCCACCACCAGGATCGTCTTCTCCTCGCCCAGCGACTGGATCAGTTGGATCGAGCTCTCCCGCCCCACCGTCAGCGGCAGCACCGCATGGGGAAACAACACGGTCTCCCGCACTGGCAGCACCGGAAACGATTTCCCCTTGTCAGACCCCGTCCGGCTTCCACCGGGCCGGATCACGCTTACAAATTCGTTCGCCATCTTGAGTCACCTTCTATCAACAAACATGCATAGGATGCAGCAGTTCTGCGGAAGAAGCAAGTCTGCCAGCCGCACAGTCTCGGGTCATCATCCCCCACCCGGGCTTCTCCGGCAGTCATTCCGGGTACCCTATCGTGACGCTTCTTCGTCGCAGGTGGGCTCCGGTGATGTCTCGAGCCCGCTACTGGCGGTACGGCCACTTTTCTCTTTTCGTTCCTAACTGCGTTGTCAGATGCACCCACGTTCCCACAAACACGCCTACCCTCGCCCCACAAATCAGCAAACCATTCAGAAGCCTGCCTGCGTCGACACCGCGGGAAATTTCCGCCAACCGCTAGGACCGCCGCTACAATGAGGAATACGCTGCGGGAGTGGTGAAATGGCAGACACGCAGGTCTTAGAAGCCTGTGCTTCGGCGTGGGGGTTCGAGTCCCCCCTCCCGCACCAACGTTTACCCTGAGTCCTCACCGTTGTCCATGTGGTTTAACGCTTCGAGGGTGTCATCCTGAGCGAAGCTCAGGATCCCCGCATTTTGCCCCAGCCGGCAGCCACCCAGCAGTACTCACGTACAACGTAGACCGTACAACTCCCAACCCAAGGACCGCATGAGCCAGACCATCCACCAGCCCGACCAGACCCGCATCACCCTCACCAAAGCCGCCGATTACCGCGACTCCTACGCCAACAGCGTCCAGGTCCGGCTCTCCGTCTGGGACTTCCTGCTCGTTTTCGGCAAACTCGAGCATCAGGCTGAGAACGAGGTAGCCGTGGAGAACTTCCAGGGCGTCTATCTCAGCCCCCAACAGGCCAAGGCCCTGCAGAGCATCCTCAATCACAACGTCGCTCAGTACGAGCAGACCTTCGGCCCCATCGCGCTAAACCCGCCCGACCCGGCCGAGCCCCGCTTCGTGATCCCCAATCCCAAGGGCCCGGTGCACTAACGTTGCCACCCTCCGCACGCAACAGTGAGGGTGCCATCCCGACCGGAGCGCTGATACAAGGTGTCATCTCGACCGGAGCGAAGCGGAGCGGAGAGACCCCTGTATTTCGCTCGGAGCGGCACGGACGCCAAAGTCTGGCGTCTAGTTCTCTCCTCCAGAGGGTGGTCGAAACCATCCGCACCGCATGCAGCCGCGTCGCCACCCTGCCCCTCCCTTTCCAATACCTCCTCCTCTTCGCCGCCGTCGCCCTCGGCCACCTCACCCTCCTCCGTCTCCCCTACTTCTGGGACGAAGCCGGCTACTACATCCCCGCCGCCCTGGACTTCTTCCACCGCGGGGAGCTCATCCCCGAGTACACCAACGCCCACCCGCCGCTGCCCAACGTTCTGCTCGGCACTCTGTGGCACCTCACCGGCTTCCACATCCTCGCCACCCGCCTCGCAGCCTGCGCCTTCGCCGCCGGGAGCCTACTGGCCGTCTACCGCCTCACACTCCGCCTTCTCAACCCCGCCGCAGCCGCCGCCGTCACGCTCCTCACGGCCGTCTACCCCATCTGGTATGTGCAAAGCTCTCTTGCCCACGCCGACACCTTCACCGCCGCGTTCACCCTCGCCGCTCTCGCCCTCTACATCCCCGCGCCACTGGGCGCCGACCCTCCGAAGCGCCTTCGCATCGCCGTCCTCTTCTCGCTAGCCGCGCTTTCGAAAGAAACCGCCATCGTCTGGCCCGCCAGCCTGGCCGCACTCGAACTCGTCCGCGTCATCCGCAGCCATCGCGAGGGAGCCCTGCAACAGCGCCGCGAGCACGCCCGCTCCTTTGCCGCCCTGTGCACGCCTGTGCTGCCATTGCTTGCCTGGTACGCCTACCATCGGCACAAAACCGGCTTCACCTTCGGCAACCCCGAATACCTTCGTTACAACGCAACCGCGAACCTCACCGCCGCGCACCTCTTCCAGGCGTTCCGCTACCGCTTCTTCCACATCTTCACGCAGCGCACCATGTGGCTTCCCCTGCTGCTTGCTGCCGCCTGCTTCCTGCTCTTGCGGGGTTCCTCGCAACGCCGGCCACTCCCACCAGCGGTCCTCACAACGATCGCTTTCGTCATCGCCGCCAACTGGCTTTGCTTCACCGTCCTGGGGGGTGCGCTGCTTACGCGCTACCTGCTCCCCGTCTATCCACTCCTACTCCTGGCCAGCGTCGCGATCTGGCAGGCATACACCCGCGCCTGGCCGTGGCTCGTGCTGCTCACTGCCGCCGTCTTCCTCAGTGGCTGGTGGTTCAGCTCGCCCAGCACCTTCGCCCCGGAAGATTGCCTCGTGTACCGCAACATGATCGTGGTCCACCAGGAAGCCATCTCCTACATCGCGGAACATATGCCCCAGGCGACCGTCCTAACCGCCTGGCCCGCCGCAGCCGAGCTCACCCGCCCCGACTTGGGCTACGTCGACCACCAGATCAAGGTCACCAGCATCGACAACTTCTCCCCTGCAGAAGTCGCCAAGGCCGCAGCCGAACCCGGAACCTACGACACAGCCCTGGTCATTACCACGCGCTACACCGAGCCCACCCTGCGCCGCTGGCTCCTCGCCCATCCCAACACCCGGCGTGGCCTTGCCTATACCGACCGCGAGCTCGGCCCCGAGGAAGTCGCCGCGGCTCTCGGCGGCACAATCCTCTTCAAGGACGACCGCCACGGCGAATGGGCCGCCGTCCTCCGTTTCCCCCGCAGCTACGCCGCTAGGCTCTCGCAACCTCGTTGAACTCGCGATCTCTTTACTGCTGGACCTGCTTCCCCTCAGGTGTACGCTCGCCCAGGCACAGGTGTCATCCTGAGCGAAGCTCAGGATCCCCGCATTTCGCCCGTGGTGCCAATGCACCTCCAGGAGAGCAGCGCTCTACAAGGCTCATCCAGACCGAGGACGTATGAGATTCGCTCTCATCCACCGGAAACCTATTCTCGGTTCCCACCAGTCAGCCCCTTCCGATACACCCACGCATGTCGCCCGGCACCGTAGAAATCCTCAGCTCGACCCACTCGCACATACCCCAGCTTCTCGTAGAGCGTGATCGCCGCCGCATTCTCGGCAAACACATGCAGCAGCATCGCTGCGCAGCCGGCGGCACACACCTCACGCTCGGCACGCTCCATCAGCAACACCGCCAAGCCACGCCGCCGGAACGCAGGCGCCACATCGAGCGTCAGCAGATACCCCACGCGCCCCTCGGCCGC
>CAXSHQ010000278.1:0-946 GCA_964236875.1 uncultured Acidobacteriaceae bacterium
ATACACCGTCGGCAGGCGGCACTCGTTCCAGAACCACGTCTGTAGCGAGGTGTGATCGCTGTACCCCACAAACACCTTCGGGTTCCGCCGGATCAGCGTGGCGTTCAACAGCGGCAGCAGCTCCGCCGATCCCCATCCACCCCGCGTACACACAATCCCGTCGATCGAATCATCGGCAAACGCAGCCTGCAGGTCAGCCGCGCGCTCTTCCGCCGTGCCCGCATAGTACAGCGGCCCGCTGCTCAGCGCATGGTGCATCACAACCGGCTCATAGCCGAACGCCCGCAGCCTTTCACATCCTCGCTCCACACGCTCCACCTTGGCCGCCGACGCCGGCGACACCACCGCCACCCGGCTGCCTCGGCGCAGAGGCGCCACCCGCAGTGGCTCGCGCTCCGCGCTGATTTCCAGTCTGTCGATACCCTTGCCCATCACCATCCAATCGCCGGCAGCTTGAGCCTAAAGCTGACAGCCGCTAGAAACGCCCCTCACTCACCGATCACGCCATCAGCCGCAGATCCATCTCTGAGCTAGTCAGCTCAAAGCTCTGGGCTCATTCCCGACTTGGTGTCCCAAACCGCGCCGACCCCGTGCAGATAATCTCTGCCGGTCCTGTCAGCATCAGCTAGCTCTCACGGCTCTCCCAAGCCACACTCTGCATCCCACCCTCCGCCTCAGCAGTCAACCTCCGCTCCAACCCTCGCAGCACCATCGCCGCCGCCGCAGATGCGCTCGTCCCTGTGCCCGACGACATCGTCGGTCCGCATCCACGCTCAAAAATGCGGAACGCGATGCGGTCGCTCGCGAGCACCCGCACAAACTCCACATTCGTCCCATGCCGAAACAGCGGATCGACGCTGATCTTCGCGCCCAGCGCCTGCCAGCTCATCCCCTGCGCGCTGGAATCCTCGGCGTCCGTGAGGATCCCGTAGTGCGGGTTCCCCAC
>CAXSHQ010000278.1:956-2210 GCA_964236875.1 uncultured Acidobacteriaceae bacterium
GCCTTCGATCACATTCGCAACGCCTTCCATCTCGATCTTCCGCGGCATCACGCGCGGCACGCCCATGCCGCTCTCTATGCACCACTGCGCACCCTCGCGCCGAACCACGCGGCACGCGCGCACGCCTCCATGCGTGCCCAGCTCGACTCGCTCGCGGCCCTCGCTCTCCGCCAGCCACGCTGCCACGCAACGCGTGCCATTCCCACTCAGCTCCGCCTCGCTTCCATCCGCATTGAACAGCCGCAGGAACAAGCTTCCATCCGGTCGCCGCTGCAAGAACTCGATTCCATCCGCGCCCACACCCGTATGTCGGGCGCACAAAGCCCGCGCCATAGCCGCGTGCCGTTCCCCGGCAACGCCTTCCTCCACAATCAGGAAATCGTTTCCGCAGGCATGCGCCTTTACAAAGGAGATCTCGTCCCCGCCGCTCACTCGTCCTCCAGATCGCGGAACACCACCACCTGATCCGTCGCGTCGTCATCCCGCAGCTGCTTCAGCAGCTGCGTATGCTCCCGCTGGGTCGCCAGCACGGAAAACGACACGCGCTCCATCCCCGCCACGTTGTCGTGATCCTGCACGTGCAGCCGCTGTCCGAGCTTGTCCAGCGCCCTCAGGATCGCCGTATACATGCGGTGGCTCGCCGCTTCCACCACGTCGGCCAGCGCCTCCGCCCGCGCCGTGCCCACGGTAGCGCTTCCCAGCTTCGAGCCCACATCCGCCCGCACTTCATACAGCATCGGAAAGCGCTTCCACCCGAGCTTCTTCTCCACCGCGCCCACAAGCTGCAGCGCCGCTAACACCATCACCGTGGCGATCAGCGCTTCCAGGTAGAGCCCGCAGCCGCACACCATACCCACCGCCGCCACCACAAATACCGTGGCCGCGCTCGTCAGTCCCACCACGCGGTTCTTGGTATGCAGGATCAACCCCGCCCCAAGAAACCCCACACCCTGCACGATGTTAGCTGCCACCTGCCCCTTGGCTCCGGACCCGTCACCGGCCAGCACCTGGCTCATCTCGGTGAACAGCGCCGCCGCCATGCAGATCAACATGTTCGTGCGCAGCCCTGAATCCTTGTGTCGCCGCTCCCGCTCCAGGCCCACCATGCCGCCCATCGCGCAGGCCATTAGCAACCGCTTCACCGAAGGCCATGAGAGCAGCACCTGCGTCCACGCGGTCACATGCAGTTGCGAGCTGAGCGGCTCCGCCATCCGCACAGCATACCGGCTGCTCCGGTGCATCGCCGCGGTTCCT
>CAXSHQ010000278.1:2220-6487 GCA_964236875.1 uncultured Acidobacteriaceae bacterium
TCTGGAGGAGCTCCACGCATTTTCAGGCGTCATCCTGAGCGAAGCGAAGAATTCGGGTAGTTCGTCTGGAGTGCCACAGATTTCACTGGAGGCCCGTTCAGGCCCCCGCTGAAAAGCAAGCCCGCGCCAGAGGACGCGGGCTTTTGCTAAAGCGCAACGCACCTAGCTTACGGGTGCTTCCACGTTGATCTGCTCCGCCAGCTGCGTCAGCAGCTTATCGGCATTCTTCTCTTCCGCCAGCGATTTCTCCAGCAGCGCCGCATGCCGCGCTTCCCCCAGCACATTCGCCCAGTTCACCAGCGTGCCGTACACGGCGATCTCATGATGTTCGATCTCGTTGCCGCCGGAGATCAGCACCACATCCCGCAGCGTTGCATTCTTCGCGTCGCTCGCATCCGAGCCGCCCTCGGAGATCAGCGCCTTGATACCCGGGCAACTCGCGTCGTCCACATCACCCGTGTTCTCCTGCAGGATCTGCTCTAGGCGCGCCTGCTGTTCGCGCGACTCCTCCAGATGCGTCCGGAAAGCATTCTGCAGCTCCGGGCTCGTCGCATTCTCGATCATCGTTGGCAGGCCCTTGGTGACGATCATCTTTTCCATGTTGAGGGCCTTGCGCAGCTTGGCCGTGTACAGCTCCTGCAGGTTGTTAAGGTCCGGTGTAAAGAGTCCCATAGCTTGCTCCTTGGTTCTTCTGGATTGTGAGCGCACGCCGCTCCCGCCCGCCAGTGTGAGCGCTTTGCCGCATGCTGAATGTTTGTTTGTCGCCCTTACTTACAGGGCTTCCGGCGCGGGTCGTTCGCACCGGGTTACCAATCGTACTTTCCCTGTGATGCTCCCCCGCTCAACCGCGTGGCTTCCATGCCCGCGAGTTCACGCGGTATCCAAAATACCGGCGTCCCACTCATAAGCTGTCATCTCGACCGGAGCATAGCGGAGTGGAGAGACCCCTGTATCTGCACCTGCCCACGCCTCAGGGCAAGAAACTACTTCTCCCCTGGCTTGCCGCTCCCCCACACGGTGGACCGGTACACCTTCGCGCACGGCTGCCCCGTGGTGCAAATCACCGCCAGCTCCTGCAGTCCCTCCGGATGCGCCGCGACCGCCGCATCCACCGGGTCGCCCGCCATTGAGATCACATACGCCGCATAGTGCGCAGGATCTTTCCGCGCGAGCTCCCACGTCTGCGCGTCGTTCTCGCTCACCATGCTCTTCAGCGTGCGCCCGGCCACCTGCACCGCGCCCACATGCGCGCCGACGGTCATCATCACCGGCTGGTCATAAGGCATCTGTTCCAGTTCCCCTGCCAGCGCATGCTCAAACGGCACGCGCGTCGTCGCATTGACGATGCCTTCCTTCAACACCAGCGGAATCCGGTACATCATGGCGAGGCAGTTCGCCACGCACAGCATCATGGTCACGGGCTGCAGCAGCCGCGCCCCAATCTTCTGCCCAGCCGAAGCGCCTCCACGCAGCCACACATCCAGCCGCTCCCCCGACCACGCCGCATACACCGCCATCGCCGGCAGCAGCTCCATCCCATACCGCGCGTTGTAAAACGAGTGCGGCCAAAGCTGCGGAATAAAGATAGGCACCGACCCATACGCCACCGAGTAGACATAGAACGGCAGCGGCACCCAAAGCAGCAGCACCGCCAGCCCGCTACCTCGCTGGCCCACTAACTCGCTGACTCGCTGACTTGGTGAACCACTAACCCGCTCGCTAGTTCCTGCTTCCTTCTCCCTGCCTCCTCGAACCTGCCGCCACACTCCCCAAAGCGCCGCCGCCATCACCGCTAACCCGGTCTCCCACGCAGACGCATCCACCTGCGCCGTGCGCGTGTAAAACAGCAGCGCCCACCCCATGCTGTGCCAGCCGCGATAGTGCTGCCCCGGCGGCGCCGTCCTCCGCTCAATCTGCGCAGCCGAATACGGCCCACGCATGAAATCCAGCCAGTCGCCCTCGAAGTGCGCGTTGTACCAGAACCACAGCAGCGGCCCAGCCACACACATCAGGGTGAACACCACAAACGCCGTGCGCACCCGCCGCCGCACCTCCGCGCCCGCCCGCCACACAGCCCACGCAAAGCAGCACCACACCGCCGCCCCGATGATCCAGCCGTCATAGCGCGTAAATACCTGCGCCAGCACCAGCAGCCCAGCCGCGATCATGCGCCCATTCGCCACGTGCGTGTTGCCGGCCCGAAGCGCGGCCACGCCTTCGGCTGTCACCACCACGCTCCACACCAGCAGCGCCAGGAACAGCGCTTCGGTCATGGCCGTAGTCGCCAGAAAAAGCAGGTTCGCATTCAGCGCATAAAACGTGACCGCCACCAGCGCCCATCGCGGACGCATAAGCCGCCGCGCCAGCCGCCACACCCCAGCCACGCTCGCCGCAAAGCTCAGCACGGACATCGGCGCGCCGCCCATCCCGCTCTGCCACATTGTGATGCTCTGCACAAACGGCAGCATCAGCAGATGCGGCAGCGGCAGCCACACACCGCCCAGCTGTGAAACCCCCGGCCACTTCGCATCGAGGATGCGTCGCGCAATCGCAAGATGCGCGACGGCATCGCCATACAGCAGCAGATACCCTTTGCGATAGCACAGGAGCAGCGCAAAGAACCCCAGCACCACACCCGCCGCAAAGAACGGCACGCTCTCACCGCGCCGGGTCGGCGTCACCGTCTCCGGGTTCCATATGGGCGCAGCCGGCCGCCGTGCCGCAGGCGACCGGAACATCCCTCTCGGTTTGTGCACCGTCTGCGCCAGCTCAGTCTCCAAAGAGTGTGCAAAGCTCCAAGCTGAATCGCTCAAAGCTTTAGGCTCGTTCCGTTTCGCTTTCCGCTCGATCAGCTAAGGTGCGAGATCTCGCGCAAATGGGCAAACCGCTCCTCGATCTCTGCCCGCGTCGTCTCCTGCAGCCGTTCGGTTCCAAACCGTTCCACCGCAAACGATCCCATCACGCTGCCATAGAACATCGCCGTGCGAAACACCTCCGGCGTCAGCGCACTCTGCGAAGCCACATACCCATAGAACCCGCCCGCGAAGGAATCGCCCGCACCCGTCGGGTCCACCACCTCATCGAGCGGCAGCGTCGGCGCGCGAAACGGCTTCCGCTTCAAGCCATCCCCAAAGCTCCGCTCGGAAAAGTACGCAGTCGACCCATACTCGCCATGCTTCACGATCAGCGTCTTCGGGCCAAGCGCCAACACAGCTTCCGCCGCGCGCAGTCCGTTGTTCTCGCCGCTCAGCATCCGCGCTTCCCCATCGTTGATCAGCAGCACGTCCAGTTCACGCAGCACCGGCAGCAGCTTCTCGCGATGCGCGCCGATCCAGTAGTTCATCGTGTCGCCCGCCACCATGCGCGCACCCGGCAACTGCTTCCGCACCTGCAACTGCAGCACCGGATCAATGTTCGCCAGAAACAGATACTCCGAGCTCTCGTGCCCCGCCGGGATCTTCGGCGCGAACTCCGCAAACACGTTCAGGTCTGTCGCCAGCGTATCCGCCGCATTCAGGTCGGTCAGGTAGCTGCCCTTCCAGTGGAAGCTTAGACCCGGCGCCCGCTCGATCCCGCGCGTATCCACACCCTTATCGGTCATCACACGCTCATGTGCGGGCAGGAAGTCCTCGCCCACCACACCTACAACGCGGACATCCGTAAAGAAGCTAGCCGCCAGTGAGAAGTGCGTCGCCGCCCCACCCAACACACGCTCACGCACACCACTCGGCGTCTGCAAAGAATCGAACGCCACCGAACCGACTACCAGAATACTCATTCAACCTCCATTCGCGGCTCAGGCAGATATAGCCCAAAATCCTGCGAGAGTAACAACAGCGCCGAGCAGCAAACCGAAGAAGCCCGCGAATCGTGCTAGAGTCGGCCAGTTATGTCCGACAATCAACGGTCGACGGCGAAGCCAACGCCAACCGAGATCAAAGCTAACTAAGAACGCAGACGCGAAGAAGATCACCAGTCCGAGAAGCCAAAGTACCCCGATGCCTCCGAACACCGCAATCCTCCGTCCTACCAGTACTTCCCAAACAGCACCTGCAGCTTCTCCTTTGTCGTCACCGGAATCATCGCCCGGTCCGTCATAATCGCGAACTTGGCCGCCGTTTGCGCTGGCGAGGCACTCAAGTCAGTCGGCATCAACCGCACCGCCGCCTTCACCACCTTCTGCGCATTCCCGCTGTTCTGGTGCATCACCGCAATCACCTGGTCCACGGTCACATCGTCGTGCCCTTCGAACCAGCAGTCATAGTCG
>CAXSHQ010000279.1:0-6466 GCA_964236875.1 uncultured Acidobacteriaceae bacterium
GACCGTCACGTGGCAGTCCTGTGCGCCGGCGATGGGCGCGGGGCGCGTTGGCCGGGGACCGCGCTCGGCTATGCCGAAGAGCTCCATCTTGATCGCTTCTTTGGGCAAGCCGTGGGCGCGCAGGCTCGCCGAAACCTCTGACATCATGCTTTGCGGGCCGCAGATGTAGGCGAAGTCGATGTCCGCGGGATCGATCCATGCACGCAACAGCTGATCGACCTTGGCGCCGTCGATGCGGCCGTTGAACAGCTCGATGTCCTGCTGCTCGCGGCTGAGGATAAAGACCAGATTGAGGCGCGAGAGATAGCGGTCCTTCAACCCTTCCAGCTCTTCCTTGAAGATGACGGAAGACGATGCACGGTTTCCATAGACCAGGGTGAACCGGCTCAGGGGCTCGAGCTCCAGCGTGGTCTTGAGGATGCTCAGGACCGGCGTGATGCCGCTGCCCGCGACAAAGGCCACGTGGTGCCGCTCGGCTGCGGACTCGAGCGGCACATGAAAGTTGCCGGAAGGCTCCATGCACTCGATGGTGTGGCCGGGCCGCAACTCCCGGTTGGCCCAGGTAGAGAAGAGGCCGTCCTGCACCCGCTTGATAGCGATGCGAAGCTGTGGCTCAAAGGGCGCCGAGCAGATGGAGTAGGACCGCCGAATCTCCTCGCCGGCAAAGTGTGCGCGCAGCGTAAGGTGCTGCCCCTGGGTGAACCGGAAGGCCTCGCGCTCGGGCTCCGGGACGTCCAAGGTGACGACCACGGCCTCACGAGTTTCGCTCGTAAGGGAAGCGACGCGAAGGGGATGAAAACGGCTCATGCGGATCCAGGGCTCAAGGAAGGAATCGTGATGCGAACTAGCGGTCAATGGCACTTGAAGTGGTCGAACGGTTCGAGGCAATCGAGGCAGCGGTGCAGCGATTTGCAGGGAGTCGAGCCGAAGGGGCTGAGCAATTCGGTGCGCGCGGAGCCGCAGCGCGGGCAGTTCAGCAGGGGCCTGTGCGCGCCCTGGCCGAGGATCACGAGGCTGGCAGCCATGCCGTTGCTGGGCGCGGCGGCGCGCTCGGTGGGCGGCGCAATGCCGTACTCGCGCAGGTTCTGCTTGCCCTTCTCGGTCATCCAGTCCGTGGTCCAGGCCGGCGAAAGCTGCACCTTGAGCTGCACGCGGTCCACGCCGCAGGTGCGCAGATGTTCGCGGATCTGACCGCCGATGACGTCAGTGGCCGGGCAGCCGGAGTAGGTAGGCGTGATGGTAATGCAGGCGCTGGCATCGCGCTCGTCCCAGCCGACGTCGCGCACGATGCCGAGGTCCACAAGCGAAAGTACGGGAATCTCCGGGTCGGGAACTTCTTCCAACCACGCCCAGAGCTGCGCCAGCATGGGCTGCTGCGGCAAAGGCGGGGACTGGGTTTGAAGAGCTTGGCTCATGGCGCTTACCACTTGGCTCCAGGGTAGGCGCGGGGCAGTACCTGCATCTCCGCCAGCAGATAGCCGAGATGCTCAGTGTGGATGCCTTGCTTGCCGCCCTTCTGCATCCAGGCATCGGGCGAAGGCAGACTGAGGGTGGCCACCGCGAAGACTTTGCCGACGTACTCGAGCCAAGCCGCTTTGAGGGCGGAAGGATCAAAGCCCTCCCCGGAGGCAGTCATCTCCGCATCGACAACGTCGCCTTTGAAGAGCTCTCCGGTGAAGGTCCAAAGCGCGTCTACCGCATCCTGCATCATCGCCCGGCTCTCGCCGGTGCCGTCGCCCAGGCGCACGACGAGATCAGAGCTGCGGCGCAAGTGGTAGACAACTTCCTTCTGCGACTTGACGGCAATCTCCGCGATGCGCGGATCGGTGGAGCGCGCCAGCTCGGAAAGGGCAAGGCTATGCCAGGCGTCAAAGAAGAATTGCCGCGCCATGGTATCGGCGTAGCTGCCGTTGGGCTGCTCGACGAGCAACAGATTGCGGAACTCGCGCTCGTTGCGGAGAAAGGCGAGTGCGTCTTCGTCGCGGCCCTGGCCTTCGACATCGCCCGCATAGCAGAGCCAGTGCCGGGTCTGACCGAGGAGGTCGAGCGCAGTGTTGGCCAGAGCCATGTCCTCTTCAAGGGCAGGGCCTTTGCCGCACAACTCGGAAAGTCGCTGGCTCAGCACCAACGTAGTGTCGCCGAGGCGCACAAGGTAAGCGAACTTGGTGGAGGCGGAGGTTGACATGAGGGGACAGGGCAGGCAGGTCAGATGTGCTTCACGCCCTCAGGCATGGGAAAAAATGTGGGGTGGCGATAGACCTTGTTGTTGGCCGGCTCGAAGAGCGGCTCCTTATCGGCCGGGCTGCTGGCCACGATGCTTACCGAAGGCACCACCCAGATGCTGACGCCTTCGTTGCGGCGTGTATAGACGTCGCGAGCGTTGTTGATCGCCATCTCGGCGTCGGAAGCGCGCAGGCTGCCGACATGCTTGTGCGCCAGCCCATGCTGGCTGCGGATGAATACTTCCCAGAGCGGTATCTCTTTCTTCATGGCTTCGATCGCAGGGCGCTCAGGCCGCCTGTGCCTCCCGCTCGGCACGCTTGTCGGCATAGGCGTTCAGGGCGTCGCGGAACCAGGTTCCCCGGTTGTGCGCCTCGACGCGGGTGGCGAGCCGCTCCTTGTTGCAGGGACCGTTGCCTTTGATGACATTGAAGAACTCATCCCAGTCGATGGCGCCGAAATCATAGTGGCCGCGCTCCTCGTTCCACTTCAGGTCCGGGTCGGGAACCGTAAGGCCGAGGAACTCCGCCTGCGGAATGCTCTGGTCCACCATCTTCTGGCGCAGCTCGTCGTTGGAAAACAGCTTGATGCCCCAGCGGGAGGATTGCGCGCTGTTTACCGAGTCGGCGTCGCTGGGACCGAACATCATCAGCGAAGGCCACCACCAGCGGTTCAGCGCATCCTGCGCCATCGCCTTCTGCTCCGGCGTACCCTGGCATAACTGCACCATGATGTCGAAACCCTGACGCTGATGGAACGATTCTTCCTTGCACACGCGCACCATGGCGCGGGCATACGGACCGTAGGAGCAGCGGCACAGCGGAATCTGATTGATGATGGCGGAGCCATCCACCAGCCAGCCGATGGCGCCCATGTCCGCCCAGGTGAGCGTGGGGTAGTTGAAGATACTGGAGTACTTGGCCTTGCCGGCATGGAGGTCGTCCACCATTTTGTCGCGCGAGGTGCCCAGGGTCTCAGCGGCGCTATACAGATACAGACCGTGGCCGGCCTCATCCTGTACCTTGGCCAGCAGGATGGATTTGCGCTTGAGGCTGGGGGCACGTGTGATCCAGTTGCCCTCGGGTAGCTGGCCGACAATCTCCGAGTGGGCATGCTGACTGATCTGCCGGACGAGGGTCTTGCGATAGCCCTCGGGCATCCAATCCTTGGCCTCGATCTTCACACCCGCGTCAATGCGCGCCTGGAAAGCCTGCTCTTCCGGACTGAGCTGTTCCACCGACCGCATCGTTTTGGCACCGGTATCGACTAACTGGGCGTACACGCTGTCTCCTGGATGTCCGTTTTCGCCTTGACACAGCGTGGGACGGTACGAGGTTAGATGAGTGCAGTTCGGTCTGCGTCATCCTTTGTAGCGCTACAGAATATGAACTGTCAACTCAAAAACTGTATCAGGTCGCGGGCACCTCGTGTTCCCCTCCAGGAGGCAGGGTAAAATGAGCTGTTGCAATCACTTGCCATGTCTCCCAAGCAGTCGAGCATCGCAGCCTGGACCCGGCGTTCCATCCGGAACGAGCAGCCTCGCTCCAAATCGCTGATCATCACCCTGTTCGGCGATTCGCTGCTGCCGTACGTTTCCGGCGTCTGGCTGAGCGAGTTGATCGAGCTGCTGAAGCCGTTCAATGTGAACGGCCAACTGGCTCGCACCAGCAGCTTCCGGCTGACCGAGGAGGGCTGGCTGCAGTCGCAGCGCAAGGGCCGCAGCAGCTGGTATTCGCTGACGCCTTCAGGCCATCAGCGCATCGAGCACGCGTACCACCGCATCTACGCGGCGCCAGCGCCGGAGTGGGACGGCAACTGGACGCTCGTGATCTCGGGCAAGGAGCTGGAGAACGCCGACGCGCGGGCCGACCTGCGCCGCGAGCTGGAGTGGGAGGGCTTTGGCCGGCTCGCCTCCAAGCTCTTTCTGCACCCGCGCGCCAACCTGGAGTCTCTGCAGGAGATGCTGGAACGGCTGGGAGTGGCGGACGATGTAGTGCTGCTGCGCGCGCGAGACCTGGACGGCTTCTTGCCGAAATCGGTGAGCACGCTTACGGCGGAGTGCTGGAACCTGGAGCGCGTGGCGGAGCACTACCAAGCTTTTGTGCAGCGCTTCGCGACGGTGTTGCCTCTGCTGGAGGACTCGCCGGCTCCCGAGGAAGCTTTTGTGCTGCAGACGCTGCTGGCGCACGCGTTCCGGCGAGTGGTGCTGCACGACCCACGGCTTCCAGCCGTGCTGCTGCCTACGAACTGGCCCGGGCACGCGGCGTATGAGCTTTGCCGCAAAGTGTACCGCAAGACCTATGCACCAGTGCGGGAGTATCTGGGCGAGCATCTGCAAGGCGCGCAGGTGGGCGTGCTGACGTCAAGGCCGGAGTTCCTGCGGAGGCTGGGCGGGCTGCTGTAGTTCGCTAGTCGGAAGCGACGGCCACGGGCGTCTGCGCCGGGCCGATCCATACTGTCTGAATGTTGACGAACTCCCGTATGCCGGCGAGGGAGAGCTCGCGTCCGTAGCCGCTGCGCTTGATGCCGCCGACGGGAAGCCGCGGGTCGGAAAAGCTGACGCCGTTGATGAACACGCCACCGGCGGCCATGCGCCGGGCATAGCTCCGGGCGAGCGCGAGATCGGCTGTCCACAGATTGGCGCTCAGGCCGTACTGCGAGTCATTGGCAAGCGCGAGCGCTTCTTCGGCGTTGGCAGCACGCAGGAGCGCAGCCACCGGCCCGAATGTTTCTTCGCGCGCCACCGGCATCAGTGGCGTCACTTCGCTGAGGACTGTAGGGGCGTAGAAGCAGCCCGGACCGGCAAGGCGTTGGCCGCCAGTGAGCACCCGCCCACCCAGGCGAACAGAGGCTTGAACCTGGGCGTCCAGCTCCTCCAGCAGATCGGGGCGCGCCATCGGCCCGATGTCTACGTGTGGATCGAAAGGATCGCCGACACGCAGCCGGTTTACGGCGGCCACGAAGCGAGAGGTGAAAGAGACCGCAATTTCGTCGACCAGGATGAAACGCTTTGGAGCCAGACAGACCTGCCCGCAGTTGCCGAAGCGTCCCTTGACGGCCGCAGCCACCGCAGCGTCGAGGTCGGCGTCCGCAAGGACGATAAAGGCGTCTGACCCACCCAGTTCCAGGACAATCTTCTTCAACGCAGCCCCAGCCTGTGCGGCCACCGCGGCGCCAGCACGCGGGCTTCCGGTAAGGGTGACCGCGGCGACCCGCCGGTCTTCGATCAGCGCTTTGACGCGCCCCACTGGAACGAAGAGGTTTTGCAGCAGGCCTTCCGGCAAACCGGCACGCTCTGCGGCCGCTTCGATGTTGAGCGCGCAGCGAGTCACGTTGGGGGCATGCTTTACGAGCACGGCATTGCCTGCCATGAGCGCCGGTGCGGCAAAACGAAAGACCTGCCACAACGGAAAGTTCCACGGCATTATGGCGAGAATCAAACCGAGCGGCAGGTAGGAGATGTAGCTTTCCGTGGCCGCGCTGGGCGCGCTTTCATCATGTAGCCAGCGCTCCGCACTGGCGGCCGCATAGCGGCAGTTCCACGCGCACTTATCGACTTCGAGTTGAGCTTCGCGGAGCGGCTTGCCCACCTCTAGAGTGATGTCGCGTGCAAGAGACTCCCGGCCGCTGAGCAGGGCAGCAGCCAGCCGTTCAAGGGTCGCCTGACGGGCCGCAAAACTGGTCTGCGCCCAAACGGCTTGCGCCTGTGCCGCGCGCGCCAACCGATGCTCCACCTCGGGTTCGGTATGAAACGGAAAGCGCTCCAGAAGCTCGCCGGTGGCCGGATTTCGCGAAACCAGGGCGTCGCTTGCGACCTCTTCGCTCACTCGCGGTTGCTCCCTCGTAGAATCGCCGCTCATGAGATGTATGCAGGCAGACCTTGCAGTTCAGGTTCCTGCACGTCCATGAAGCCGCCATCGAACGATTCAACCAAGCTGCCTTCCGTGAACCAGCTGCGTGGCGCGATGCCGCCCCACAGTTGCTGCCGCAGGGGATCGTTAATGTGCCAGCGGATGGGCTCGAAGTCTGGGTCGACGGTGGAATAGTCGCAGGTGTAAAGCTCGATGCGATGGCCGTCGGGATCGCGCAGATACAGATAGAGCGCGTTCGAAATCCCATGCCGGCCGGGGCCCCGTTCGATCGCCGCGGGCTGGCCGCCGCCGGCCACGATGTCGCACAGCTGCAGAATGCGTGCACCGTCCGGCATCCAGTAGGCAAAGTGGTGAAGCCGCGGGCCAAGGCCGTT
>CAXSHQ010000280.1:0-2126 GCA_964236875.1 uncultured Acidobacteriaceae bacterium
CTCCCCTTGCGGCGCAGCCGCGGCCTTGACCTCTCGCACGAATTCCATGGGGTCGCCATCCAGCGGCTCCCAGTGCCCAAGGTCCCGCGTCCGAAACGCGCGCGCCGTCGCATGCGCCACCACTGCATTGATCCCCAGCAGGATCAACGCAATCAGCAGCGTCTTCCACGCCGCCTGGCTTGACCCTGTGCGCAGGAAAACCGCCGCCACCAGGAAGCAACTGCCCACCGCCGGCAACGCCAGGTAATGGAGCGCCTGCATCGGCTCGCGCATCCGCGCCATGCCCAGCACGCCGATCCAGCAGCTCAGCACCACGATCGCAAGCAGCACGACCTCTACAACGCCGCGCGCCGTCACAGGTACTTCCCCAGAAAACGCGCAAACAGCAGCCCGCTGCCGAAGCTCATGATCGCCAGCGCCAGCGCGATGTCGATGAACGGCATGCGCCCGAAGCCCACGGTAAACAACACCAGCGCGATCGTCACGATCAGCCCCGTCATCTCCAGCCCCACCAGCCGTCGCTCCGGCCCGCCGCGCAGGCACATCCACGCGCACGGCAGGAGCGTCGCGCTCACCAGCGCACCCGCCGCTGTCCAAAGGTTCATGCCGAAGAGGTTCAGGGACATCTCTCCTGAAAAGAGGAGTGCCGTGCAGAGCTTCCCGTGCAGCTTACTCCGTCTCGTTGTGAACGGCGCATGCGCCGCCCGGCTTCACGGCTGCCCACCCAGCCTGCGGGTCATCTTCGACACGGGACTCCGCGCCACCTGATGCATCAGCATCCGCGACTGCTTCCAGTCGATGCCGAGGATAATCGAGTTCGGGCTCATGCTCGTATACACCGTCGCTAGGACGCGCCGCCCCACCATCTCCGGCTGCTCGCGCGCCGTGCGGAACCCGCTCACACGGTAAAACGAGCCTGCACGCTTCCCCAGCAGGTCCAGCACCAGCACGCGCGTGATCACCCACGCATCCGAAAGCAGATACCACGGCATCCGCCACGCCTCCAGCACATCGCGGAGGCGTACCCGCACACGCTGCGTCTCGCTGCGATACACCACCAGTAGGAACACGAAACTGAGCACAACGGCCAAGCCACCCACCAGCATCTCGTGGGCGTTCACGCCCGCGGTAAACAGAATCCACTCACCCGCAAGCAGCGCAACCACACCCACCACCAACCCAACCGAAGCCCGCTGCCCCCGCCGCAATGTCAACGCACGCTCCATCCTGCTAAGGACGGCACGAGAGCGCCCGCAAGATGCTTACCGCCATCAGTTCTTGCGCACAACCCGGCCAAACAACTCCACGGTAAACACCGCGTCGCGCTCCAAAAGGTTCGCCAGCGCCAGATGCGCCTGCGGCGAGCACGTAAGTAGCACCGCCTCCGTATCGTGTGCCAACGAGACCGTCTCAGCTGACGTGACCCGGTACGCAAGCTCCCCCGTGCAACTCTGCTCCAGAGCCTCCTCCAGCCCACCATTGACGACCCGCAGGGACCGCACAAAGCGCCGCTCCAACGCATGCTCCAGGCGCGCGTGATGCGCACTCGTCAGCGGCGCTCCGGCACCACTCAGCGAGAACGGGACAGCCAGCAGAATCGCATCGTATTCCCGCACAAACCCCGCCGGCAGGTCCGCCTTACCCGCTGCCCACTCGCTGTCCACTAGCTTCCCGTCGACCCGAATCCACCCTCGCCCCGCGGCGCTTCCACCAGCGTGTCCGTCTCCACAAACGCCGCCTCGATCCGCTCCACGATCCGCAGCTGCGCGATCCGATGCCCCGGCGCAATCGTCTGCGGCTCCGTTCCAAGATTGGTCAGCACCACCTTCAGCTCGCCCCGGTACCCCGAGTCGATCACCCCCGCCAGCGTCGTGATCCCGCGCACCGCCAGCCCCGACCTGTCCTCCACCAGCGCTCCATGCGTGGTTGGAAACTCAAACGCCAGCCCTGTGCGCACCGCCTGCGTACTGCCCGCATGTCCCACAGGAGCTAGCGTCGCAGCTTCGGCCGCAAACAGGTCCGCCGCCAGATCGCCATACCGCCCCGTATGCGCATAGCGCGGCAACTGCGCGGCAGGATGGAGCCGCTGGACAAGGATTTGCGGATTGGCACTGCGCGAGTTCCCG
>CAXSHQ010000280.1:2136-6425 GCA_964236875.1 uncultured Acidobacteriaceae bacterium
ATAGGCGGCAGTGTCGCACGCGCGCGCCGGTTTGTGCCGAGATGAAAGAGAGCTGCCGCCGCTGTGACGCAACTTGAACCGAATCCCGTCCAACCGTGCAAAGGAGCAGCCACGGGCATCGAACCGGACATGTTGCCGAAGTTGGAGTGGGGAGACCGCGCCGCCTGCCGCGGGCCTCTCATCGTGCTGTGTCATTGGCTGGGCGGCAGCGCGCAGTCCTGGAGCCTGCTCGCCGAGCGCCTTTCCGAGCGCGGCCTCCGCTGCCTCGCCGTGGATCTGCCCGGCTTCGGCACCGCCGCCGATGTTCCCGGCTACACCGTGCGCTCCATGGCGGATGCCGTGATCGCCTCCATCCGCGACGAGCGTGAAAGCGGCGAGCCCCACGCGCCGTGGCTCCTCGCCGGCCACTCCATGGGCGGCAAGCTCGCCGCCGTCATCGCCCGCGATGCCGCCAACTGTGCCGCAGGCCTCGGTGGCCTCCGCAGCGTCGTCCTGCTCGCGCCCTCGCCCCCAGGTCCCGAGCCCATGAAGGAAAGCGACCGCGTCTCCAAGCTCGAAACCATCGGCCAAAGCACCGGTGACGAGGCCACCGATCGCAGGCACGCGCAAACTTTCGTAAGCGCCAACGCGGGCTCCCCCGCACTCGGGGAAGCCACCCTCCGTGCCGCAACCGACGGCGTGCTCCAGGCCAATAAGGCAGCCATCCGCGCCTGGTTCGAAAGCGGCAGCAACGAGGATTGGAGCGCCTATGTAGGCGAGCTCCCGCTCCCTGCCCTGATCTTCGCCGGCAGCGAGGACGCGGCGCTCGGCCCCGACGCGCAGGGCCGGCATACGCTTCCGCACTTCACCGGCGGCGGGCGTGGCGGATTGAACGGAGGTGAGCTCGTCGTGCTCGAAGCCGCCGGTCACTTGCTTCCGTTGGAGCGCCCCGGCGTCATCGCCGAGCGCATCGTGGAGTTCTGCGCCGAGCTCAGCCTTCCCGTTTCCCGCCGTGTCAGGGTCGGCGAGCGCTTCGCCGCGCTAATGTCCTCCGACCTCACCTCACCGCAGACCCGCGAGCTCATGCACGACCGCCTGCTCGAAGACGATGCCACTTACTCCCCGCAGGCAGTTGACCGCGCCGGCTTGCGTGTCCTGCGTGAGCTCGCGCGCCGCATCGTTCCCGGCTGTCCCTTCGACCTCGCCGCGCGCATCGACCGTCGCCTCACGCACGGCAGCGGCGACGGCTGGCGTCGCGCCGAGCTCCCCCAAGACGGCACCGCCTGGCGGCGCGGCCTTGCCTCCTTCGACGCCGCCGCCCGCCGCGCCCACGGCGTCGGCTTCGTAGAGCTAGGCGACGAGCTCCAGGACGCACTCCTCGATCAAGCTGCCGTCGGCCAGCTCGGAGAAGGCTGGGGCGAGCGCCTGCTTCACGCCGTCGGCCTGTCCGAAGGCTATGACGCCCAACAGGACGCCGACAAGGTCTACACTGCGGCCGAGATGCAAACGTGGTTCACCGAAGTTCGCGGCGAGCTCGCGAAGCTCTACATGGCCGACCCGCGCACCATGGAGCGCGTCGGTTTCACCGGCTTCGCCGACGAAAGCGGCTTCACGCAAATACGCCTAAACGAACGCGAGGCATGGGAGCGGTGAAAGAATCCGGTGATTTGAGTGATTTGTTAGACCAGCACGAACGCTCGGCGCACGGAGCTTCACCGAACGGACAAGCCGCAGGACCGAACACCCTCGCGCGCCTGCGCTCTCGAATGCAGCGCTATCGCGAGGACGAGGTCGTCGACGCCGTCGTGATCGGCACAGGCGCGGGCGGTGCGCCGCTCCTCGCCAAGCTCGCCGCGGCCGGCCGCAAAGTCGTCGCACTCGAAGCCGGCAAGTGGTGGCCCTCGCCCGCTGAAGATTTCGCCACCGACGAGCTAGACGCCGCCAAGCTCTACTGGCTGGATGAACGCCTCGCCGCCGGCGCGGGCCCTGCGGCCTACGGCGGCAATAACAGCGGCACCGGCGTTGGCGGCAGCACGCTCCATTGGGGAGCCTTCGTTCCGCGCGCCGACCGCCGCGACCTCCAGCTCCGCACCGATAGCGGCGAAGGCGTCGACTGGCCCCTCGCCTACCAGGAGCTCTTCCCCTACTACGAAGAGCTCGAACGCTTCCTCGGCGTCAGCGGCCCGCACAGCTACCCATGGGAGCTCACGCGCAGCTACCCGCTGCCGCCCCTCCCGGTCAACGCGCCCGGCCAGCTTATGCAGCGCGGCTTCGCGGCTCTGGGCCTCACCACCAGCGAAGCCCCCATCGCCGCCCTCAGCCGCGATTACGACCTGCCCGAGTATGGCCAACGCCACGCCTGCGTCAACCGCGGCTTCTGCCACCAGGGCTGTCGTAACGGCGCCAAGGCCACCATGGACACCACCTATCTCCCCTGGGCCGTGCGCTCCGGCGCGGAGATCCGCCCCGAGTGCTTCGCGCACGGCTTCGAGCGCGACACCGCGGGCCGTATCACCGCCGTCCTCTACCGCGAGACGGTAGACGGCCAATCGATCGAGCGCCGCCAGCGCTGCCGTGCCTTGGTCCTCTGCGCGGGAGCGGTCGAATCCTCCCGCCTCCTCCTCCACACCGGTCTCGCCAACGCCAGTGGACAGGTCGGCCGCAACTTCATGTCCCACGTCGCCACCCAGGTCTGGGGAACCTTCCCCGAGCCCGTGCGCATGAACAAAGGTTTCCCCGCCACCGTCATCTCGGAAGACACCCTGCGCCCCGCCGGTGCCAGCTTCGCGGGCGGCTACCTTGTGCAAAGCCTCGGCGTCATTCCGGTCACCTGGGCCAATGCAGTCGCCCGCGGCCGCGGCCTCTACGGCCAGCGCCTCCTCGACTACCTCGACCGCTACAACTTCGTTGCCGGCATCGGCATCAACGGCGACTGCCTTCCCAACCCCGCCAACTACCTTGAGCTCAGCGACGAGCTCGACCGCCACGGTCTGCCCAAGCCGCGCATTCACTTCGCCTACGGGGCAAACGAAAAGGCCATAAGCGGCCACGGCGCAGCCCTCATGCAGCAGGCCTGGAAAGCCGCCGGCGCCACCGATATCTGGGTCCTCCCGCGCTCCGCCCACACCATCGGCACCACCCGCATGGGCGTCGATCCGGCCACCAGCGTAGTCGACCCATGGGGCCGCTCGCACGAGCTCCACAACCTCTGGATCTGCGACAACGGCATCTTCCCCAGCTCTCTCGCCGCCAACCCCGCGCTCACCATCATGGCTCTCAGCTTGCGCACCGCAGAACGTATCCTGCGCGCTTCATAGGCCCGCTCACTGTCCAGTTCTCCGGCGCGATTCTGAAGCCGTCATCCTGAGCGAAGCGAAGGATCTCAGTATTCTGCCGGCCGCGGAACGGAGCGCCCGAGAACACTCTTACAGTCGTAACCCAAGCAGAGGCTCTTGGAACGGCTCTACAGGCTTGCCCCAGTCTGCGCTTAAGTCTCTCCAGTCCGGATTGGCTCCAACGATCAGCGCTACCTTCCGCACGCGAGTCCAGCCCTTCAACTCCTTCTCGCGCGTGATAGCTGCCGTGACGGTAGTGAAACGCTCAAAGTACACGAGTTGATTGATGTTGTAGCGCGCAGTGAAAGAGCCGGAATCGGCTTTACGCTTATGCTGCGCTACACGCGACTCAATCGTAGTGGTCACTCCAACGTAAAGGCGTTTACCCTTGCTGGCCAGAATGTAAACGTACGCTTGCTCAATGCGTGGGCTCATACCTACCTTTGTGGCGCGACGGCAGAATACAGAGATCCTTCACTACGTTCAGGATGACGGCTCCGGTAGTCAGTGTCGCTGGCTTAGCTCACTTCGCCGGCAGCGAATACTCCATATCGTAGAAGTGCTGCCCATCCTTGATCGTGATCGTGAATGTCCCTTCGATCCCCGCCAGCTCGCCCGTCCCGGACCCCGGCGACACCACGATGTTCATGGTGTAGTCCGTGCCCTTCATCGTGGACGAGTGCTGCAGCGCAAAGCTCCCGTTCTTCCCCGCCAGTGTCCCGGTGATCAGCTCCACCGCGACATACCCCGCATATCCCTTCTGGTAATCCCCGGCGCCCATCATCTCGCCCTTGCTCGTGCCCTCGATATCGCCGTGCAGCTCCTTCGTCATCGTGAAGCGCGTAAGTCCCTCCGCAGGACCGGAAGCAGGCGAACCCACTTTAACGTTGAACGTGCCATGCGCATGATGCATCTTCGGAGTCTCCTGTGGTTTGGGTGCTTGCTGGGCAAAGGCAGCACCCAACAGCACGGTGG
>CAXSHQ010000281.1:0-6385 GCA_964236875.1 uncultured Acidobacteriaceae bacterium
CGCTCAGTGCCCTTCTCGCGCAGAACGTGGAATTGCTCAGGGGTCAGGCGTTCGCGCCACTCCTGCTCGCTGCGCTGGACTCTTTCCGGCTTGGCTGACGCGTCGGCTGCAATGGCGGCGTCGCTGAGCGGACCGCCGGCGGGGATGCTGGACATGGGAGTTCCTCCCCTCGTTGGATGCCGGGACGCCCTGTTTTGCTCCCGGAAGCTCGCTTTCTCCGGAGCTTCGCCGCAGCGCCACTGCCAGAGAGCTGAAAGCGGTGATATTGTTGGCAAGTTATCGATATCATCCAAAAACCCGCCGGAAAAAGTTCTTGCCAAATGTTGCCAGGCTGTTTTAGTGTGTTCTCCGCTAGTAAAGCGGTTGTATATGAGTTCCGGAGTGACTCGGAACACGTTCGTCCTTGCTGCACTTCAGGAGGTTCCATGATTGCCCTGTTCCGCCGTATCCCACTTGTTTGCCTGCTCCTGGTTTGCGCCGGACTGGCTCACGCACAGCTCTCCACCGCCAGCCTGTTCGGCACGGTGACCGATCCCACCGGCGCTGCCATTCCCAAGGCAAACATCGTCATCACGCAGAAGGAAACCGGTTTCACCCGCACGCTGCAGGCCAAGGATAATGGCGAGTACCGGGCTGACTTTCTCCCGGTCGGGCCTTACAAGCTGAACGTAACGGCGTCCGGATTTCAGACCCTGAATCGGGAAGGCCTGGTTCTCACCGTCACGGAAGACGCGAAGGTCGACCTCCAGCTCAAGCCGGGCTCCGAGGGCACGACGGTCGAAGTCACCGCGGAAATACCGCTGATGAACACCGGCGACTCCACCCTGGGCCGCACCGTGGACAACGTGGAGATCGACAACCTGCCCCTTGTGGACCGCAACGTGTACACGCTGCTGGACCTGACGCCCGGCGTACAGAACAACAACAACTCGGGTTCCACCGCGAATGGCGGCATCATCAACCCGCTCGGTTACCCCGAGCAGCATGTGAAGATCAACGGGTCCACGGATAGCGCAGCTTCGCAGGTGGCGTATTACCTGGACGGCGGCTCGAACATGACCGGCCTGCGGAACACCGGCAACCCGCTGCCGAACCCGGACGCTATCCGCGAGTTCCGCGTGGATACAAACAACTTCTCCGCGCAGTTTGGACGCTCCTCTGGCGGCGTGGTCAGCGTTCTGACCAAGTCCGGAACAAACCAGTTCCACGGGTCCGCATTTGAGTTCTACCGGACGCGTAACTTCAATGCGACCGAACATGCATTAAGCGTGAAGACGCCCTACAACCAGCACCGGTTCGGCGGCACGGTGGGCGGCCCTGTACTCAGGGACAAGATTTTCTTCTTCGGCTCCTACGCCGGGTTCCGCTACATCTCCGCGAACAACTTCGTGACGAACGTTCCCAGCGCCAACATGCGCCTTGGCAATTTCTCGGAAAACCTGCCGTCCTCCGGTCTTGCCGGAACCGCAGCGGCTTGCGCTACCAGCGGCACGGGTAACACCACCGCAACGGCGGGAACGAGTTCCACGAAGTTCTACGTCTGCAAGCCCGATGCATTGGGAGTCACGACGGCCCGCACGTCCTACGCAAACAACCAGGTGCCGCTGACTGATTTCGACCCCGCGATCCTGAACCTTGTGAATGCCAAGAACCCGGATGGCACACCCGTACTGCCGCTCCCCAATCCATCGCAGACCGGCGACTCAGCCTATACCCGCCGCGATCTGTCGCCTTTCCGCAACAAGACAGACGAACAGCTCGCCAAGGGCGACATTCAGTTGACCAGCAAGCAACGGCTCACGTTGAGCTACTTTCACCAGACGGGTGAGTCTATTGTGAACCCGGGCAGCAACAATATTCTCGGGTGGTCGGTGCATGACTACACCTTCCTCCAGCACAACGCGAACCTGCAGCATGTCTGGACACTCTCAAATTCCACCGTGAACCAGCTGTTTCTGGGCTATACGCGTCTGCTCGGCGGTCGTGTGGCGGGCCCGGCGCAGAGCCTGGCGGCGTTCGGTTCAACCTTCAAGCAGCAGCTTTCGGACGGCAGCGTTTGCGGCACGGCCCTGCAGCCCGGCTGCTCGCGCCCGCAGATGGCGATCGCTAACTGGCAGACCATGGGCGAAGCCATCAGCGGCCCCGTCACTGGTGACAACGTGTACCTTGCACGCGACGTGGTGAGCACTACGAAGGGCCAGCACACCTTCTACTACGGCGGCGAGGCCAACCTGGAGAAGGACGCACAACAAACGCTGCTGAACAACTACGGCGTGTTCACTTTCAGCACGAGCACAACCAGCACGGCGCGCACGAACTCCTCGATCACCGACTTCTTCTTCGGCCGCCCAGCCTCCATGAGCCAGGACGTGCCGGTCTACGCAAATGCGAACTACTGGAACTTCGGCGCCTTCCTGCAAGACGACTGGCGCATTCTCCCGCGGCTGACGCTGAACCTGGGTGTGCGCTACGACATCCAGACGGCGCCCGTGGACACGCAGCGCCGCACGTTGAACTTCTCACCGGGCGTGCAGTCCACCGCTGTGCCCACAGCCCCGTTAGGAACGTTGTTCGTTGGCGACGCCGGCGTGCCGGAAGGCGGCGCACGCACGCAGTACGAGCACTTTTCTCCGCGGCTTGGACTCGCATGGCAGCCCTTCGAGAACGGCCGCACCATTATCCATGCGGGCGGCGGCATCTTCTTCGGCTCCATCTCCGGAAACGTCTTTGAGTTTCCGTCTAATGGCTTGCCCTTCTCGGGCCGTCCCTCCTACTCCAAGGTCATCTCCGTGGCTGACCCATACAGCAGCGACCCCAGTGAGTTCTGTGCGAATGCCGCGGGCGGCTGCACAACGGGCACGTCCCCTTACCCGTATGTTTACAACCCGACCAATGTGAAGTTCTTCACCACGCCGACGCCGATCATCGCGTTCGATCCGAATTTGAAGTGGCCGCGCATCTACCAGTTCAACTTCGGGATCCAGCAGCAGCTCACACAGGCATTGGCGTTCTCCGCGACCTACGTGGGGTCCCTGAGCCGTGAACTGCCCATCTTCAACGACATCAACTATCCGGTGTTCAACGTGACAGCCGCCGGCGCCTCCGGCGCGAGTTGCGCGACAACACAGACGCAGAACAACTGCGCGTACGCCAACACGACCGGCACACTCAACAACCGCCGGCCGCTGAACAACTCGGTAGCCACAGCGGGTACCGGTTTCAATGCGGCGACTCCTCGCTACTCCGCGGTGCAGGTAATCGGCTCCACGGAAAGCGCCAACTATCACGGCCTGCAGATCACCGCGGAACAGCGGCTGACGGCACATTTCAGCATTAAGGGGTTCTACGTCTGGTCCAAGACACTGCAAAGCGAGCCGTTGGATTCAACCGGCAACACCGGCAACAGCGCAGCGACGGCGCCGGAAGACAACACTCTTAAATACCTGGACAAGCAGCGATCTGACTTCGACCAGCGCCATACGGCTGTGATCTCGTTCGTCTACAAGCCGAAGTATGGGTTCAGCAATCGGCTGGTGCGCGGGGTCGTGAACGGCTGGACGGTCACTTCGATCATCCGCGTGCAAAGCGGCTTGCCCTACAACATCACCACCGGTTCGGACTCAAACCAGGATGGCATGAACAACGATCGCCCCAATCTCGCGCCTGGCGGCTCCCTGCGCAACAACGACGTGGGGCACTCGCGACAGGCGGCTATGCTGAACTGGGTGAGTGCCAGCAATTTCTGCCAATACAACAACGCCACGGCGGTCTACGCGAACGGCAGTTCGACCCAGACAGGGTCTGTCCCGGCCTGTCCGCAGAACGGCGCCGGACCGGCCGGATCTGACGGCACGGTGCGCGCCAACTCGCTGGACGCTCCAGGGCGTCGTGCGATTGATGCGTCGCTGTTCCGCGATTTCCCGCTGTACCACGATCGCGTGAAGTTCCAACTGCGCGGCGAATCCACCAACGTCTTCAACCTAACCAACCTGCCCGCGCCGACATCTACGCTGAGCTCGTCGAGCTTCGGTCGCATCAATGGCACCATTCAGTTCGGGCAGTTCTCCAACCGCATCATCCAGGTGGGTGGACGCATCCTGTTCTAACGGCGCCTGAATAAATTAGGCGGCGGCGAGGACACTCGCCGCCGCATTTTTCTTGTTCCCTGCTACGTTGTGAAGGCGCGCCCGGCATGCGCGAATGGATAGGTGGAGGAAACATGATTCGACGGACTGGTTTGGCTTTGCTCACGCTTCTGCTGCTGACCTGTGTCCCATATCGACTGACAGCCCAGAGCACGCCCGCGTGGGCTGACGCGGGGAGCTGGCAGCATGTGGCTGAGCCTGCGGCCACCAGAGACATCGTTTACTTTCCGAAGGATGACCCAGGGTATCGGCCGTCTTCCCAGCGGCTGGATGTGTACCGCAATGCGGAGGCGGGGAGTCGCGGAAAAGCCGCGCCCGTGCTGGTGTATATGCATGGTGGAGCGTGGCGGAACGGACAGAAACCAGAGAGTTGGCATGGATTTCGCGCGTGGATGGCAGCTGGTTTCAGCGTGGTAAACGTGGAGTACCGGCTGGTGGATACAGTGCCGGATTATGCGCCGGCTGCTTTGCAGGATATTCGCTGCGCTTTGAGTTGGGTGAAGAGCCATGCCGGAGAGTACGGGTTCGATGCCGAGCGCGTGGTGACGTACGGCACGTCGGCGGGCGGGCACCTGGCGCTGCTCAGCGCGGTGCTGCCGGCAGACAATCCGTATGACCTGCCGCAATGTAAGGCGCGGCCGAAGATCGCGGCGGTGCTGGACTTCTACGGTCCTTATCACCTGGAGCCGGAAGAGCCGGGAGCGTTCAAGAGCCCCTCCACGGCGCACTGGATGGGGCCCGAGCCCAAGCCGTCGCTCGCAGCCATGGAGCATGCCATGTCGCCTTCCACCTATGTCCGTAAGGGCATCCCGCCAGTGTTTCTGGCCCATGGCGATGCGGACCCTACGGTGCCGTACCTGGCTTCGGTGACGCTGAACGCGGATCTCGAGAAGGCAGGCGTGAAACACGCCTTCGACACCGTGCCGGGTGGCCTGCACGGCAAGTGGACGCCGGAGCAGAATGAGCGCGTGCAGATGGATTCGCTGAAGTTCTTGCAGGCGGTAGGCGTGATCCGGTAGAGTTGCCCACATTCCTCTAGGCAGCAGCGACGCGCCTGGAAAAAGCAGATCCTCCGCTTCGCGAAGGATGACAATCCGAGAGCGTTATCGACCGATCGAGGATGGCCCAAGTGCCTACTGCTGGGCTGGGCCTTTGGCGATGCATTCGATTTCTACGAGAGCGTCCTTGGGCAGCGCGGCTACCTGTACCGTGGAGCGGGCCGGGGGGACTGCGCCTTCGGGCGCGAAGTAACGGCCGTACACCACGTTCATGGCGGCGAACTCCTTCATGTCCTGCAGGAAGACCGTGGTTTTGACCACGTGGGCCATGGTCAGGCCGGCTTCGGCGAGCACCGCTTTGAGGTTCGCGCAGACCTGTTCGGTCTGCTCCGCGATGCCGCCGGGCACGAAGTTGCCGGTGGCCGGGTCGATAGGGATCTGGCCGGAGGTGAAGACCATGTCGCCGACGCGGACGGCCTGCGAATATGGACCGATGGCAGCAGGCGCTGCGGTGGTGGTGATGGCGAGCTTTGCTTGCGTGGGCGAAGTGTCGTTCGGCATAGAGTTTGATTGTGCCCTGCGCCGCGCACAGGGCGCAATGCGCGCGGCGTCCACACCGTGATCCACGCCGTAGTCTAATCAGGGCGTGATGCCGGACCTGCTGTTTGTGTATGGAACGCTCCATCCGGAGCGGGCGCCCACGGCGATCGCGGACGTGGTGCGGCGCTTTACGCATGTGGGGAGCGGGATGGTGCGGGGTTGGGTGCATCATTTTGCCGCGTATCCTGCGCTGCGCCTCGACCCAGCGGGTGACGAGGTGCCGGGTGACGTGTTTCGTGTGCCGGCGGACGCGTGGGCCGCACTCGATGCGTATGAGGGATATCTGCCGGAAAGGCCGGGGATGAGCCTGTTTGCGCGGGTGCGGACGTGCGTGACGATGAGCGACGGAACGGAGGTGGAGTGCTGCGTTTATACGTTCGGGCGCGAATTGCCCTCCACGCTGATGCGCGAGTGATTGCGGTTTGGTTTGGAGGGGCGGGAGCGGAACCCACCCGGAGGCATTGGTGGGGCTCCGCACACGTGACGCGACGCTACGCTGGGATTGTTCCTGAACGACGGTTGGAGCGGTTTCCCTCGAGGTGGGGTCGCCCTCACCTGATGCGTCCGTTCCGCTGGGGAAGACTACAGAGATCCCATTCACTACGTTCAGGGCAGGCTCTTCGCTACGCTCAGGATGACGCC
>CAXSHQ010000282.1:0-6374 GCA_964236875.1 uncultured Acidobacteriaceae bacterium
AGCGTCATCATGTGGTAGGTGTTGTGCGGGTCACGGAACTCGACGCGCTTGAGGGTGGCCCGGGCGAGCGCGGTCTCGATGCGGATGACTGTCGCGGCGTCGGCTTTGGCGCGGGGGGCGGGCTCGCCGGCGAGGGTAAAGATGCCCTGCAGGAAGTCGCTGTACTGCTCGCGGATCTTGACGAAGCGGGCATCGGGCTCAAGGTAGTAGTCGCGGTCGGGCAGGCCGATGCCGCCGCCGGAGAGCGCGACGATGACGAGCGAGCTGTCGACCGCGTCCTGATCGGTGCCGGAGCCGAACAGGAAGTTGCCGGGAACCTCGTGGTGGAGGCGGGTGATGTCGGCGATCAGGGCTCCGCGGGTGTGGAGGGCGTCGAGGTGGGCGAGCTCGGCGGCGACCGGCTTGATGCCGAGAGCGTCGATGGCGGCGGTGTCCATGCAGGCGGCGTAGAAGTCGCCGACCTTCTGCTGGACGGGCGTGCGGCTGGTGAGCTTGGCGTCCTGGTCGAGGATGCCCCAGAGAAACTGCTGGTTGGCGAGGCCAAGCTTGGCATAGACGCTCCAACTAGCCTGGTCGGCGGGGATTGGGTTGCTCTTCATCCAGCCGCCGCAGGAGAACTTGTAGAAGTCGACGCAGGGGTTGGCGGAGCGGTCGAGGCTGGTGAGGTCCAGCGACGGGGAGTAGGGGATTGCGGTAAGCGGCTTGGGTTCGGGCGGGGCGGGCTGCTGTGCGGGAACTGCCGGGGAGAGCGAGACGGCAAGAGCCAAGGCGAAGGTGGCGGTGAAAGACAGCCTGGGGAGCATGTGGCGATGCTACATCCGGGGTGCTTTGCGGGGAAAGCTTCCGAGGCGGTGGGGGTGTATGGAGTGCTGAAGACAAAGAAGCAGGAAGTCCATACCACTTGCGGAAAGTGGAACCACAGTAGTTACCCGCGTAACTGAATGGTTAACATCCGACTGTATAACGCCTTTATAGGTTCCCAATGCCTAACGCTGAGCTGTACCAAAGGCAGGTTTCGATGAGGAGATTCGACATGAGCAAGCTGCGCTTTGACCTGGGTCGTGAAACGTTTTCGGATCTTCGTTTACGGCAGGACCCGGCCGCGCGCGTGCTGGTGTGCGAAGGCACCCCGCTGGAGCGGGTGCTAGACCGGAACGGCTTTGGTGCGGGCACCTTGCTGACGCTGCGGGCGGCGGCGCTGGAGGAAATGGTGCTGAGCTGGTACTTGTTCCACGTGTCGCATGGCGGGCGATGCTCGATGGCTGCAACCGAAGCGGTGATGATGCTGCGGACGGGCGAGAGCACGGTTCGGCTGACAGCGGAGAACGCAGCGGCGCGGAAGCTGGAGTGGACGACCGCTTCCGCGGTGCGGAAGGCTTTCGGCGCGCTGGGATGGATGGGTGGTACAGGCATGGCGCGGACACCGGGGCAGGTGCTGGGGTCCAGGCTGCCGGCAGGTACAGCGGCCCAGCGGTAGAGGTCACAGTACAGCAGGCTGTCTCTGGGATAAGTCGTCTTTGCCGCGGGTGGAGTGCTGGGCTAAAGCCCGGATTGTCTCTGCTATACTGGCAGACGTTGTCCAATCGCAGTTTCCGTTAGCAGGAACACCAATGCCAAAACTCAAGACCCACTCGGGCGCGGCGAAGCGCTTCAAGAAGATCGGTACCGGCAAGTTCAAGCGGGGCCAGTCCAAGATGCGCCATATCCTGACCTCCAAGGACTCGAAGACCAAGAGCAAGCTGGGCAAGATCGTGCTTGTTTCCGTCGCCGACACCCCCAAGGTCGCCCGCATGCTCCCCTACGCCTGAGCCTCACGCTCCGGCGGGCGCGCTAATCGCGTCCGGGATCATGAAGACAATTTCTGCATCGAGCCGTTGGAAGTAGAAACGAAGGGCCGCAAGCGTTCAGGCCCCTGGGATGCCTTTCGAGGCGAGCCCACCGAGATGACAGAGCAGCACGCGAGTGAAGAGGCCACCCTGCCTCCAGCCGCAGACACGAACCACGGTAGCTGAGCAAGCTCGGCTGCACCAAAGGAGATACACGATGCCTCGTGTAAAACGCAGTACCAAGCGCAATGACCGCCGCAAAAAGATTCTGAAGCGGGCGAGCGGCTATTTCCTCACGAAATCCAAGCTATACCAGGCGGCGCAGGAAGCCGTCGAGCGCGGCCTGAAGTTTGCCTACATTGGCCGCAAGCAGAAGAAGCGGCAGTTCCGGTCGCTGTGGATCGTGCGCATCGGCGCGGCGGCCAAGCTGAACGGGATGAGCTACTCGACGTTCATCGACGGGCTGAAGAAGGCCGGCAACGGGCTGGACCGCAAGGTGCTGGCCGACATCGCGGCCAACGACCCCATAGGCTTTGCAGCGCTGACGACCCAGGCAAAAGGCGCACTGGAGCAGACGAAGAGCCAGCAGGCGGCGTAGGACTTGCTGTAGCGGATTTGACAAGGGCGTGGCTTCGGCCACGCCCTTTGTTTTCTGGTAGGCTGCGCGTGCGGACTCGCCATGACTTTCTTCGGTTCTTCCGTTCGTGTGGAGCAGGTGGATTCGCCGGACGCGCTCGAGTTCCGGATTACGCCGATCCTGCAGGGATACCATCTGCTGTTGATGGGAGCTGTTGCAGCCGTGCTTGTTGGCGCGACCATTCATATCTGGGTTGGAGCTCTAGCCGGGGTGGGAGCTGTGGTCGTCTACTACCTGGTGAAGGAGAACGATCACCGTCCGCGAGTGCTGCGAGTGACGGAAACAATACTGGAAGCACATGGACGCCAGGACCCGGAGAAGCTTCTGTGGAGCACGTAATGCGGCTGGAGTATCGCAATGGAGGCGAGTATGAGCCTTCAGGGCTGGCCGCAAAGACGGGTCGATGGACCTGGGTGTGGATGGTGAAGGACGTCCACGCCAAGGACGCGGAGGAGATGATCAGTACGATATTTCGCCGATTCCCGCTTGTCGCGTTGGCGCCAGAGCCTCCGGGCTTACTCCAACTCCGAAGCTGGTTCAGGCGCAAGACGAGCAGTTCCTGAGTTCCTCGTACCTGATCGCGACGAATGGCTGCGGGGTGTGTCTACACTGAGGAAACGCACCTCGTGAAACGAACGACCACACTTCTTCTGGCCTGCTGTCTGTCCGTCCTGTCTGCCCACGCGCAAACGACGCCGGTTCCCTTGCAGAAACCCGACCCGCCGATACCAGCGCCTGCGACCGGGCCGCTGAAGTTGGCGTTTACGTTCGACGACCTGCCGGCGCATGCGCCGAAGCCGCGCACCACGTCGCGGGTGGCGATTGTGCAATCGGTGCTGGGTACCCTGAAGCGCGAGAATTTGCCGCCGGTGTATGGCTTTGTGAACGGCTATAAGGTGACGCTGCAGCCGAACTGGATGCGCATCCTGCGGATGTGGCATGGGGCGGGCGAGCCGCTGGGGAATCATACGTTCTCCCACCCGGAGCTGGATAAGTCGACGCTGGAGGAGTACGAGACGGAGATCGAAGAAAACGAGCCGATCCTGAAGAAGATCTACCGGGACGGGAAGAAGGTGGACCCGGACGGCGACTGGCATTGGTTCCGCTTCCCTTATCTGGAAGAGGGCGACACGGTGGAGAAGCGCGAAGCGATCCGCGGGTACCTGAAGGAGCATGGGTACCGCATTGCCGAAGTGTCGATGGACTTCCAGGACTACCTGTGGAACGACCCGTACCAGCGCTGCATGGACAAGCGCCGCACGGCGGATGTGCAGTGGCTGCACGACAGCTATCTGCAGCAGGCGGACCAGGCGATTGCGGTGTACAGAACGCTGGCGCAGCGAGTTTATGGGCACGACATTCCGTATGTGCTGCTGATGCATATCGGAGCGTTCGACGCGAAGATGCTGCCGGAGCTGATTGCGCTGTTCCGCGAGCGTGGGTTTGGGTTCACGACGCTGGAGCAGGCGGAGGCCGATCCGGCGTACAGCGTGGATGCGCCGATGCCGATGCCCGGCGGCGGGCTGCTGGAGGAGTATCTGGCGACGCAGAACCACGTGGGGTTTCCGGATAACGACAAACCGGAGAAGAAGCTGGACCGGCTGTGCCGGTGAAGCTGGTGGAGGCGCTCAGCGGCGGGCTGTAAGAGATACAGGGACTACGAATCCTCTGGTTCTCAGTGGGGAGTTCTGAGTTGCGAGTGGAAAGGCGTGGGTGGCGTGCTACAAGGATGTATGCCCCGACTTTTTGCCTCCCTTTGTGTTTTGACGGCGGTGGTGTCTCTTCCTGTAATGGCGCAGGACACCAGCGAGGCGCCAGCGCGTGCGAGCGATAGCCAGACCAGCAATCAGCCGAACACTGCTGCTAGACCGCCGGTGTCGCTCGCTGAGCGCACGGCGCGGATGAAGCACATGCCCGGACTGCTGCCGGTGGACTGGGATGCGCGAGCGGGGAAGCTCTATCTGGAAGTGCCGCTCGCCGGCGACGCGGCGCACACGAAGTCTGACGAGTTCCTGTATGTGACGAGCCTGCCGTGGGGGACGGGGTCGAACGATCTGGGGCTGGACCGCGGGCAGCTAGGGCGGTCGGCGCTGGTGTACTTCGAGCGTAGCGGGCCGAAGCTGCTGCTAGTGGAGCCGAACGAGAATTTCCGGTCGAGCTCGCCCGATCCCGACGCGCAGAAGACGGTGACGCGGTCGTTTGCGCGGTCGGTGATGGCCGGGTTCCGGATCGAGGCGGAGTCGGCGGACGGCGCGACGGTGCTGGTGGACGCTACGGACTTTGTGGTGCGCGATGCTCATCGGGTGAGCGAGGCGGTGAGCCGCGCGGGAGGCGGCAGCTATCGGCTGGACGCGGCGCGGTCGGCGGTGGCGCTGGATGGCGTGAAGGCCTTTCCGCGGAATACGGAGCTTGAGGCCGAGCTGACGTTCGCCAGCGAAGGCGGTGTGGAGCGTGCGACCGGCAATACCCCGGCATATGGCGGCGGGCAGGGCGGCGGGCGGTATGTGCGCGATGTGACGCCGGACCCGCGTGCGATGACCGTGAATGAGCACCAGAGCTTTAGCGCGCTGCCGGGGCCGGGGTACACGCCGCGACGGTTTTCGCCACGGGCTGGGTACTTTGCTTCGAGCTACCGGGATTACGACACGCCGCTGGGCGAGCCGCTGGCGCAGCAGTTCATTGAGCGGCATCGGCTGATCAAGCGCGATGCCAACTGCAAAGCCAAGTGCGAGGCTGTCGCGCCGATCCAGTATTACGTGGACCGGGGCGCGCCGGAGCCGATGCGCTCGGCGCTTGTGGAGGGCGCGCGGTGGTGGGACACGGCGTTCCAGGCGGCGGGTTGGGCGCCGGGGACGTTCAAGGTGGATGTGCTGCCGGCGGACGCGGACCCCATGGATGTCCGCTACAACATGATCGAGTGGGTGCATCGGTATACGCGCGGCTGGAGCTATGGGTCGGCGCTGACGGACCCGCGCACGGGCGAGATCATCAAGGGCAATGTGACGCTCGGGTCGCTGCGCGGGCGGCAGGATTACCTCATCGCGGAGGCGCTGCTGAGCCCGTATGTGGCGGGCCGGGCGATCACGACGGAGAACGATCCGATGCTGCATATGGTGCTGCAACGGATTCGTCAACTGGCGGCGCACGAGACCGGACACACGCTGGGGCTGGCGCATAGCTATGCGGCTTCGAGCTTCCCGCATGATGCGGGAACGGTGACGGCCTCGGTGATGGAGTACCCGCATCCGTGGGTGACGCTGGACAAGGACGGCGTGCCGGACCTGAGTCATGCATATCCGGTGGGGATCGGGATATGGGACAAGACGACGATCAACTTCGGGTATCGCGAGTATGACCGCGATGGCAAGCCGTTTGAGGATGTGGCGGCGATGGAGACGATCCTGCGCAACAGCGAGAAGACCGGGATGGTGTACATCACGGATGAGGACTCGCGGCCGATGGGGTCGGCGCACCCGCATGCGCACCTTTGGGACAACGGGACCGACCCGGCGGAGGAGCTGGAGCGCGTGCTGACGGTGCGCGAGGCGGCGCTGAAGCGGTTCGGCGAGAACGCCATCAAGCCGGGCACGCCGATGGCGCAGCTCGAGGACACGCTGGTGCTGCTGTACCTGTTCCACCGCTACCAGACGGAGGCGGCGGTGAAGGAGATCGGCGGACTGGACTACCGGTACTCGGTGCGCGGCGATGGGCAGATGGAGTCGAAGATCGTGTCCAACGAGGACCAGAAGAAGGCACTTGCGGCGGTGCTTAAGACGCTGAGTCCGCAGGCGCTGACGCTGCCGGAGAGCTTGTTGCGGATGATGCCGCCGCGTCCGCCTGGATTGCAGCGCACGCAGGAGACGCTGGCCTCACACACGGGGCTCACGTTTGATCCGCTGGCTGCGGCGGAG
>CAXSHQ010000283.1:0-2096 GCA_964236875.1 uncultured Acidobacteriaceae bacterium
CAGCTTTCTGACGCAGGTGGAAGCCATCCTGCTGGATGGTCACTTCGTGCTGGAGCATGGCGGGCGGTCGCGAGCGGGCGTGTATTTCAACTTCAATGGCACGGCCGGGATGTAGCGGCGGCAGGCGATCGAAGAAGCGGGCGGGTGGCAGCATGACACGCTGACGGAAGACACGGACCTGAGCTACCGGGCACAGTTGAAGGGCTGGCGGTTCAAGTACCTGCAGGACGTGGAGTGCCCGGCGGAGCTGCCCATCGAGATGACCGCGTTCAAGACGCAGCAGGCTCGCTGGGCCAAGGGGCTGATTCAAACAAGCAAGAAGATCCTGCCTGGCGTACTGCGCTCCGACGCGCCGTTCCACACCAAGCTGGAAGCGTGGTATCACCTGACGGCGAACATCAGCTATCCGTTCATGATCGTGCTTTCGGTGCTGCTGATGCCGGCGACGATCATTCGCTTCTGGCAGGGGCCGCTGCAGATGGTACTGATCGACCTCCCACTGTTCCTGGCATCGACGATGTCGATCTCAAGCTTCTACCTGGTAAGTCAGAAGGAGCTGCATCCGAAGACCTGGTACAAGACTTTTCTGTATTTGCCGTTCCTGATGGCGCTGGGGATCGGGCTGACGCTGACCAATACCAAGGCGGTGCTGGAAGCGCTGTTCGGCATCAAGAGCGCGTTCGCGCGTACGCCGAAATACCGCGTGACGGAGAAGGGAGAAAGGGCGCAGGCGAAAAAGTATCGCAAGCGGCTAGGCATCATTCCCTGGATTGAGATCGCGATCGGATGCTACTTTGCCGCGACGGTCTGGTACGCGTTCACGACGGAGAACTTCTTCACCGTACCGTTCCTGCTGCTGTTTGTGCTGGGGTACTGGTATACCGGCGTGCTGAGCCTTGTGCAGGGGCTGTTCGAGCGCAAGGGTGCCGGGGCGGGTGAGCTGCATGAGAAGCCATACCCAGTCGGGATCTGAAAGACTGTCCTCTTCACTTCCGAGGTGGTGTTCTTGAGCAGCAGCAGATTCGATGGAGTGTGGTTTCAGTCTTTACGGATGACCACGAGCCAACACACTTTCACGCCAGATATGCAGGCATCGAAGTCGTCATCGAGATAGACGATGAGTTAGTGATAGTTTCGCGGCGAAAGAATGCGATCAAACCAAGGAATGCGAAACGCTCCGACGTAAAGAAGATCCTTCAAGTAGCAGCCGAACACGCCGAGCGCTACCCTTTATCTGGGAGAAAACACATGGCGAAGCATCGCGCCGTACCAAGTGACCAGGAACTCGACGCTGCTCTTGCTCGAAGCGGGCAGGAGCCTGACGGTCCCACCATCACAACTGCCACTTACCGCGCGGAACCTGAGCTGGACCTCTTTATCTTTACCATAAATGATGGACGCCGACTCGTGATCCCTCGGGAGCAGTTGCAAGCCGTTCATAAAGCCACGCCGGAACAGGCTGCAAATATGGACCTCGGTGACTTTGGCGATACGGTATGGTGGCCGCAAATCGACGAAGGCCACACCCTGGTCGGACTCCTGGCAGGACGCTACGGAACACAGGCCTGGATGGCCCGCCTGAACCGCGAGCTCGCAGCCGCCGCATAGAAGAACCACACAAGCGAAACGGCTCGCCAAAGCGAGCCGTTCGGTCAAGCATGGATCAGGTTAGAAGCGGATGCCGAACTTGATTGGGAAGTAGCTGGTGCGGTTGCTGTTCGCGGGGTAGTCGTTATAGACCGCTGCGTTGGTTGCCGTGATGTTGTAAGCGGTAACACCGGTCCGCTGCTGGTTGAAGATGTACACGTAGCGTGCTTCGGCAAAGAACCGCTCGTTGGAAAAGTGCGAGAACTTGTAGGTGAGACCGAGGCCGCCGACGTGTAGTGATCGATGGTCTGGTTGGCCTGGTACTGATAGCAGCCGTAGTAGTAGTCGCAGTAGGTGCCCACGGTGGGAACAGTGAAGTCAGCGACCTTGTGGTAGAAACCGCCGCCGAGGACGAGATAAGCGCCGGGCCCTTCCTCGTTGGTGGTCAGGTTGATAACCGGATCGACGGTGAAGGACCAGATGTGGGTGCTGCGGTCGAGCGCGGAGAG
>CAXSHQ010000283.1:2106-6337 GCA_964236875.1 uncultured Acidobacteriaceae bacterium
TACAGTTTGCGTGTTGTTGTAGAACGCGATGATCTGGTTGTAGAGCGCCTTCTGCAGAAACAGCGTGCGCCCGTTGAAGCCGAAGTTGTCGTAATCGAACTGGGCCATGACGCCGAAGGTCTTCGAGAAATTGCGGCCGCCGCCCACCTGGGCGCCATAGCTGTACTTCAAGTAGTGGTAGGTGTTGCCCACGGGCTGGTTGTAACCGCCGCCGACGAAGAAGGTGTACTTCTCCGAGCCATCCTCGTTGGTGTTGCCGCCGCGATAGCGGGGACGTCCGTACTTCCGGCGGCCGTACTGCGCGTTGAGGAAGTTGAAATGATCCGCGGTGTTGGCAGCTACGAGCAGGTCCGGTGCGGAGGTCGTATCAGACGCGCTCGACGAGCTGCTGGAAAACTCCGGCAGGTCAAGATGAGCCGGAAGCTGCAGGCTGTAGGCGCTGTGCGACTCCGTGCTGGGGGGTGCGCTCGGGCTCTGGGCCGCAGGGGACGTTTGTGCGCTAAGGACGGCCATGCCCGCGCTGAAAACCACCGGGAGCGCCAATAGGCGGCGCGCCAGCCGGAAGGCTCGAAAGGATGTCGACATAGTTTTTTGAACTCCTTGAGTGTTGAACAGAGTCAACTCTTGCTCCGAACACGATCTGTTGCGATTTGTTGCTCGGTCCGCGTGCTCTTCTTACCGAGTAGGACGTTTCTTTCGGCAAGTTAGATGCAGCGCCGCTTTCCAAGGGCTGAAGTGCGAAGTTCCCGCAACTCTTTCACAAAGCACACGTCTATAGAGGAGTTGAAGTGCGCCTGCCTGGGCACTTCCGCATTCCGGAGAGCCTTTTGACCACGAACCCCCGCATCCGCCCGCAGCGGCGGCTTTTCGCGCTTCTTCTGACCGTTCCGTGTGGACTCCTTATCGCGGGCCCAGCGAACGTTCATGGACAGGCGGTTCTGGCGATGGCGAGCGACTCCCTTCCGGAAGTATCGCATTCCGACAAACTTTCTTCAGCCAGTCTCCCCGAGGCTCCCTCGGCCCTGCTAGTTCCCGCATCCGCCGGCTTGGAGGGCTCCAGTTCTTCGTCGCCCCTCCTGTTGGGTTCCGACGTGGATTGGGTACAGGGGGTTCAGAGCCAGAGCGGAGCCGTGACCGATCCCAAGCAGAAGAAGAAAGGCGACGCGGAGGTGGAGGTCGACGCCAATGGGAATCCGATCCCGATCGACCGCCAGCAGCCCCATCGCATCCTGGGCTTTATGCCGAACTTCCGGTCGGTGTCCGGCGGCGCCAAGGCGCATCCGCCGGGCTTCAAGTACAACTTCAAGGTCGCCACCCGGCAGGCTTTCGACTACTCGTCATTTCTGTTCCTGTTCCTCACCAGCATTTCGGCGGAAGGCATCAACCAGCACCCGGTTTTCGGCAAAGGCATCGGCGGGCTGTACACGTACACGTGGCATGGTTTCCTGGACAAGACGGATGGAACGTATCTGCAGGCGTGGCTGCTGCCCAGCATCCTGCATGAGGACACCCGGTATTATGCGATGGGCAACAAGCACGGGGTCGCTAAGCGCATCCTGTACGTGATCAGCCGGCAGGGCGTGGCACGGACCTATGGCGGCCACAACACGCCAACATCGCCGGGCTGGGTGGCAAAGTGCTGACCCAGGTGATCTCGCGGACATACTATCCCACAGGGACCACCAGCTTTGGCGTGCTGGCGGAGAAGTTTGGGTTTTCGGTGATGCGCGATGTAGGGTTTACATCGATTCGTGAGTTCTACCCCGATCTGGCGGGCGCCAAGGCCAGGAAGCGGGCACGGGAGCGGAACGCGGCTGTGAAGTCGGCGGCCGATGCGGCCGCGGCAGGCGTGGCTGGACAGTCGCAGGGCACGCCGTCGGCTACCAAGCCTTAGCCTTGTTGCATCGCATCGCTACACTGGACAGGTGTCCATAGCAGAGAATCTGGAGCGGGTGCGCGCGCAGGTTTCCGCGGCTTGCGCGCGTGCCGGGCGTGAGCCGAGCGACGTTCGGCTGATGGCTGTCAGCAAGACCCAGCCTGCGGAAGCCATTCGCGAAGCCTATGCCGCGGGGCAGCGGCTATTCGGGGAAAACCGCGTGCAGGAGGTCCAGGGCAAGGCAGGCGAGCTCGATTCCCTGCCCGGACTGGAGCTGCACTTGATCGGGCCTTTGCAGAACAACAAGACCAACCGCGCGGCTGAGTTGTTTCATGCGGTGGATACGCTCGATTCTCTGAAGACCGCGCGGAGGCTGCAAGAAGCGGCCCTGGCTTGCGGCAGAACACTAGACGTCCTGGTAGAGGTAAAGCTTTCCCCGGAAGAGAGCAAGCACGGGCTTGCACCGGAGGAGCTGGAAGCTTTCCTGCATGGCGTGGAGCCGTTCCACGCGCTGCGGGTTCGCGGCCTGATGACGGTGCCGCCGTGGAGTGAAGATCCTGAGCTGGCGCGGCCGTACTTCCGGCGGCTGCGTTCCCTGCGGGAAGAACATGCGGTGCGCTACCCGGGGCTGGTGGAGCTTTCCATGGGTATGTCGAACGATTTCGCCGTGGCCATCGAGGAGGGCTCGACAACGGTGCGGATCGGCACGGCCATCTTCGGCGCAAGGCTGGCTATCGCCGATTAGGGCTGCGGACGCCGCCATCTCAAAGTAATGATGCCCACGATGCAGGCTGCCGCGCCACCCGCGAAGAGACCGGCCATGGCGGCGGCGAGGCGGAGTTCAGGCTCAGGCGTGCCCATCTGCACGGTGTGTGCCAGGACCCCTTCCATGACGAAGAACCCGACCACAAGAAAGACAACCAGCACCAACAAACTTCTCCACGCGTAGCGCATCGGGCCTTAGTCCTTTCGAGGAATACCGTCCACCTTGGCGCCGGGACCGAAGGTGTAGTCATCACCCTGCTCGGCCTTTGCCTTGAAGCCGGTGGCTTTGACCTCAGCATACGCGAAGGTCACACCCTTCTCCGCACCGATGTTGATGTTCTTGAGCGTGAGGTCCTTGACCGGCGCTTCGGGCAGGCCGACGATAACGGCCGCCACCTTGGAGCCAGTCGCGGTGACGTTCTCGATGTGGATGTCGTGGAAATAAGGCGTGAGGCGGGTGATGGGTGCGGGGTCCACGGGGCCGTCCGGAGCGACCTTGGGGTAGTACTCGCTGATGAGGATCGCGGTCTTCACGTCCTCCATGGTGATGTCCTTGAAGGTGATGTCGCTGACATCGTGACCACGGTCGCGGTTGGCCTTGATGCGGATGCCCTGGTCGGTGCCCTTGAAGTGGATGCGCTCGGCGTGGACGTGCTGCACGCCGCCGGCGATCTCACTGCCGATGGAAAGGCCGTGGCCGTTCTCGAAGGTGCAATCGGTAATGGTGATGTAGGTGGATGGATCGTCCGGGCCGGGCGAGTTGATCGCGCCGGACTTGATAGCGACGTTGTCGTCACCGACGCTCGAGAAGACGTGGTCGATCACCACGTGGCTGGAGCTGAAGGGGTCGATGGCGTCGGTATTAGGCGAATGCGGCGCTAGGATGCGCATGTTGCGGAAGATGAGATCGCTGGAGTAGTACGGGACGATCTGCCAGAAGCCCGCGTTCTGGACGGTCACGTTTTCGACCTTGATGTGCTTGGAATGATCGAACACCAGGCCCATGGGGCGGGGGTGATCGGTGCCGAGCACGCCAGAATCGCGAACGCCGCGGACGTACTCCCACCAGATATGGCCGTTGCCGTCGATGGTGCCGCCGCCGGTGATGGTGATGTTCTCGGCGTCGCGGCTGCCCAGGAGCGGCTGCACGGTGTCCTTGCGGGCGAACGTCCAGTGCGGGTAGTCTTCGCGGTCCGGGGAGCCGAGGAGCGTAGCGTCCTTGGCGATGTTCAGCGTGGTGTTGGACTTGAGCAGGATGGGACCGGTGACGAAGGTGCCGCCGCTCAGCGTGACGGTGCCGCCGGAGCAGGAGTCGACGGCCTTCTGGATGGCGGCTGTGTCCTTGGTGGCGCCGTCGCCCTTGGCGCCGTACTTGCGTACATCGCACTGCTTGCCCTTGCCCTGCGCAACGCAGGGTGCTGCTACGAGCAGCGCCAGTGCCAGACTCCAATATCCAACCCGCATGGTGATCTCCAAAGGCTGTCAGACAGCCGCAGCCCATAGTACAGGGACGGAACTCCGTTGCGCGACCCGCACCCTAGGCGGTATCCACATATAGTCTTTGCTGCGGCTGCTGATTTTGTTCGACTG
>CAXSHQ010000284.1:0-3815 GCA_964236875.1 uncultured Acidobacteriaceae bacterium
CAGAGCTTCGCCGCGCTCCTGCTTTGCGCCGCCACCGCGCACGCGGCTACCGTGCCCGCTGACTGCTGGACACTCCGCAAGCACGGCCATATGACCGAGGCACAAGCGTGTTTTGAGCGCCTCACGCAAAGCCCTGATCCGTACACCCGCGCTGAAGGCTTCTGGGGTCTTGAGCAGTGGGAGCAGGCCCGGGACCAGTTCCGTCTGGCTGCCGATCCCGGCTCCAGCCCCGCGCTCGTCAAGGTCCGCTGGGGCTTGCTCTTCCACGAGCGCTTCAACAACACGGAAGCGGCCAACCTCTTTCACGAAGCCCTGGCGAAAGATGCCAACAACGCCGCTGCCTATCTTGGCTTGGCGCAACTCTCCGCGCAGGGCTTTGACGGAAAAGCCGTCGAGTATGCCACCAAGGCGCTCGAACTCGATCCGAAGCTCGCTGCGGCCCACGAGCTTCTCGCCAACCTGGCGCTCGATAACGATGACCGGACCAACGCAGCCGCCGAAGCCGACAAGGCCCTCGCACTCGAAGCCGACGCGCTCGACGCCATGACCGTCCGCGCGGCGCTTGAACTCCTTGCCGACCGCTCCCCCGATCCGTGGCTCGCCAGGATCGCCGCCATCAACCCGCACTATGGCCAGGCCTACGCAGGCATCGCCCACCACCTCGAGCTCCACTATCGCTATCCCGACGCTGCAACGTACTATCGCAAAGCCGTCGCCACAGAGCCCCGCCTCTGGTCCGCCCACGCCGCGCTTGGGATAGAGCTCATGCGCCTTGGCCAATCCGACGAGGCCAACACCGAGCTCCAACTCGCCTTCAACAACGGCTACAAGGACCTTCCCACTTCCAATAGCCTTCAGCTGCTGGACAGCTACAAGAACTTCGAAACCATTCGCGCCAGCGCAGGGGATGTTCCCACCATCCTCAAGCTCAACAAGACGGAAGCGGACCTGATGCGGCCCTACATGCAGGCCGAGTTGGACACCATCCTCGCCACCTATGGAACGAAGTACGCGATGAAGCTGCCCGGCCCCGTGCAGGTGGAGATGTACCCCGACCACGGGGACTTCGCCGTGCGCACGGTGGGCATGCCCGGCCTGGGCGCGCTTGGCGTCACGTTCGGCCAGGTCGTCGCCATGGATAGCCCTTCCGGCCGCAAGCCCGGCGACTTCAACTGGGGCGCTACGCTGTGGCACGAGATGAGCCACGTCTTCATCATCACCGCGACGCAGAACCGCGTGCCGCGCTGGTTCACCGAAGGGCTTGCCGTGCATGAAGAAGGGCAGCGCTCGCCCGAGTGGAGCGATCGCCTCACCCCTGAAGTCCTCATCGCCATCCGCGACAGGAAGCTGCTGCCCGTCGCCAGGCTCGACCGCGGCTTCGTATTCCCCGAGTACCCGTCGCAGGTCATCGTTTCGTACTTCCAGGCCGGCAGCATCTGCGACTTCATCGGCACGCACTGGAGCGAAGCGAAGCTGCTCGACATCGTGCATGCCTTCGCCGACCGCAAGTCCACCCCCGAAGCGATCCAGGCGGCTCTCCAACTCACGCCAGAAGCCTTCGACAAGCAGTACTTCGCCTGGCTCGAGAAGCAGTACAGCGCGGAAGCCGCGCACTTCGATGAGTGGCGCTCCGGCGTGAAGGCCCTGGCTGCCGCCGACCACGCGCAACAGCCCGACATCGTGCTCGCACAGGCGCCTGCGCTCATCGCTCTGTACCCGCAGTATGTCGGCGACGCCAGCCCGTACGAGCTTCTCGCCGATGCCTACAAGGCTAAGGCCGACAAGAAAGGGGAAGCCGCCACTCTCACCGCCTACGAGCACCAAGGCGGCCAAAGCCCCGCGTTGCTCAAGCGCCTCACCTTGCTGGAAGAAGGGCAGGGCAACACCGCTGAAGCCGCCGCCACGTTAGAGCGTCTCAACTACATCTATCCCGTTCACGACGAGGACCTCCACCGCCATCTCGGCAACCTCCTCATGGCCAGCAAGCAGTACGGAGCTGCGATCCGCGAGTACGCCGCTCTTGTCGCGCTGCATCCGCTCGACAAAGCCGGCGCGCAGTTCGCCCTGGCGCAGGCCTACATGGCTGCGGGGCAGCGCGACAAAGCCGAAGAAAGCGTCCTGCTTGCCCTTGAAGCCGCGCCGAGCTACCGCCCCGCGCAAAAGCTCCTGCTCGAACTCAACCAGAGCTCGCCTAAACCCAACAACTAACCATCCCGAGGACACATGAGCGCCTTCACCAACCTGGACGCGAACGCCGCGCAAATGCAGCAAAAAATCGAGCGTTTCCACGCCGTGCGCGAGGGCATCGTCAAGCAGGTGCGCGAGGTCATTGTCGGCCAGGACGAAGTTCTCGACCAGGTGCTCATCTCACTTTTTGTCGGCGGGCATTGTCTGCTCACTGGCATGCCCGGCACCGCCAAGACCCTCATGGTCCGCACGGTCGCTGAAGCACTGGGCCTGGAGTTTCGCCGCATCCAGTTCACGCCCGACCTCATGCCCTCGGACATCACCGGCACCGACATCATCGAAGAAGATGTCACCACCGGCCATCGCAAGTGGACGTTCGTCCAAGGTCCTATCTTCGGCAATGTTGTGCTCGCCGACGAGATCAACCGCACCCCGCCCAAGACCCAGGCAGCCTTGCTCGAAGCCATGCAGGAGCGCTCCTGCACGGTGCGCGGCCACGTCTACCAGCTTCCCGCACCGTTCTTCGTTCTCGCCACCCAGAACCCCATCGAGCTCGAAGGAACCTACCCGCTTCCGGAAGCCCAGCTCGACCGTTTCCTTTTCAATTCCATCCTCGACTACCTGAGCCCCGAGGACGAGCTCAAGGTCGTGGACCTCACCACCGCCACGCGCGCACCGCAGATCACCGCCGTCACCACGGCTGACGAGTTGCTCGGCTTCCAGCAGCTCGTTCGCATGGTGCCCATTGCAGAGAGCCTCTCACGTTTTGTCGTCAATCTGGTCCGCGCCACGCGCCATAAGAGCGACAACGCGCCTGACTTCGTCAAGAAGTATGTGAACTATGGCGGCAGCATCCGCGCTGCGCAGTTCATCGTGCTCGCCGCAAAAGCGCGCGCGCTTTCGCGCAAGCGTTACCACGTCAGCTATGACGACCTCACCGCGGTCGCCATTCCCGTGCTCCGGCACCGCATCCTGCTCAACTTCCACGCCGAGTCCGAGCGCATCGATCAGGACGACATTCTTCAGCGCCTGCTGGCTCACGTCCCGCGGCCCAAAGAAAGCTAGGAACGTTGGCGCCCACCTTCGCCCCATCCCGCGCAAGCTCCCAGCCCAATGCAGGCCAGCGCTTCCTCTCGCCCGCCGTGCTCGCCGGCATTTCTTCGCTCGAGCTTGTCGCGAAGACAGTCGTCGATGGGTTCGTCGCCGGCTTGCATCGCTCGCCCGATTTCGGTTTCAGCCAGGAGTTCGCGGAGTACCGTGCCTACACTCCCGGTGACGATCTCCGTCACGTAGACTGGAACCTTTTCGCGCGTACCGAGCGCACCTACCTCAAGCGGTATCGCGGCGAAACCAACTCGCAGCTCACGGTCCTGCTGGATGCCAGCAACTCCATGCAGTACACGTCTGCCACTGGTAATGGCGGACCACCGAAAAAGATCGATTATGCGCGATTTCTAGCCGCCGCCCTCTTTCATCTAGCTGTGCGCAGGCAGCGCGATGCCGCCGGTCTCATCGTCTTCGACGATGAAGTGCGTGAGTACGTCCGGCCCTCCACGCGGCAGGGCCAGCTCCCGCGCCTCTTCGGCGCGCTCGAAGCCGCCGAGCCGCGCGCCCGCACCGACTTCGGC
>CAXSHQ010000284.1:3825-6329 GCA_964236875.1 uncultured Acidobacteriaceae bacterium
GCAAGCCGCTCGGACACTTTCAGCACTGGTTGCATCGCCGCGGCATTGCCGTCCTTGTCTCCGACTTCTTCGACGACCCGCAGCACATCGTTCGCACCGTGGAGCCGCTGCGCTTCCACGGCAATGAAGTTGTGCTCTTCCACATCCTCGACCCGCAGGAGATCCAACCGGTGATGAAAGGACCGGCGCTGCTCGTTGACCTTGAAACCGACAAGACGATGGAGGTCATCCCCGAGTACGCCAAAACAACGTATCGCGAGAAGATTCAGGCGCATATCAGCGACCTCGAATCGCGTGCACGCGGCGCCGGGCTCGGCTACAAGCTGCTCACTACTGACCAGCCGCTCGACGCCGCTCTCCGCGAGTACCTCACACTGCGGCAGGCAGGGAACTGATGGGCTTCCTTGCGCCATGGTTCCTGGGTGGGCTTGCCGCGCTTGGCGCGCCCGTGTTTGTGCATCTGCTGCGCAAGCATGTCACGGTGCCGCGCCCAGTCGCGTCGCTCATGTTCTTCGAGCGCGGAACGCAAAGCTCCACCCGGCATCGCCGCCTGCGCTACTACCTGCTGTTTGCGCTGCGCGCCGCGCTGCTGCTGCTCGTCGTCCTGGCATTTGCCAATCCGTTCTTCCGCCGAAGCGCTGCCAACGCTAATGGCCGCCTGCTGCTGGTGGTTGTGGACACGTCTTTCAGCATGCGCGCCGGCACACGTTTTGCCGACGCGAAGCAGCAAGCCCTCTCGCTCATCGCGGCCAAGCCGCACGCGCAGAAGGCGCAGGTCATGGCCCTCGGCGGCCAACTCGCGCTGCTCACGCAGATCACGGCCGACGACGCGCAGCTGCGCACGGCCGTGGAAGCGCTGCAGCCGGCGGACGGCCACGCCACCTTCGGCGAGCTGGGACGCGGCCTGCGCACGCTGGCTGAAAGCGTGCCGGGGCCTATCGATCTCCATCTCTTCAGCGACATGCAGCGCAGCGCCATGCCCGCCAACTTTGCGGACATGGTTCTGCCTGGCAACGTCGCGCTTGCCCTGCATCCTGTGGCGCAGGCCACGCAGCCCAACTGGACGGTGGAAAGCGTCGATGCGCCCGAGCAGCTGAACGACCCCAAGGACCTGAAGCGCTCGCGCGTCAAGGCTGTCGTCGCGGGCTTCGCTACGCCTGCTGCCTCGAAGCAGATTGCCCTGGTCATCAACGGCAAGGTCGCCGCTACGCGCACCGTGAACATTCCAGCGAACGGCCGAGCCACTGTAGAGTTTGCTCCTCTCGACATCGGGTACGGCTTCAACCGCTGCGAGGTACGCCTTGCCGATCCCGATGCTTTCGCCGCGGACAATGCGAGCTACTTCGCTGTCCGCCGCTCCGATGCGGAGCGTGTTCTGTTCGTGCACCCCGCCGGCGAGACTCGCTCCGCGTTGTACTTCGGCGCCGCTCTCACCGCAGCCGCGCCCGGCTCGTTCCTGCTCCAGTCCGTCGCCGCGGAGCAGACAACCGACCTTGACCCCTCCCGCTTTGCCTTTGTCGTGCTTTCCGACGCTGAGGCGCTTCCCGCACTCTTCGAGCGCGCGCTCACGCAGTATGTGGCCAAGGGCGGCAACGTCCTGCTCACGCTTGGCACGGGCTCCGGCCATCACGCGCGCCTGCCGCTCTGGGAAGGCGCTGTGCAGGACACCCGCGACTATCTGCGCCGTGGCAGCGGTCCCGCCGCGGCTGCTCCCGCCACCGTCGCCCAGGTTGACTTCACCCACCCTGCACTCCAACAGGCTCAGCCCGGCCGCGACAACGGCGGCTGGGCCGCGGCGCACTTCTTCTATGCCGCCGTGCTCGACCCGGCCGGAGCGCGCGTTGCGGCGCGGTTGAGTGACGGTACGCCGCTGCTGCTCGATCGCCAGCTCGGGGAAGGCCACGTGCTGCTCTTCGCCTCCGGCTTCGATAACCTCACCAACGATCTCCCGCTCCATCCCGTCTTCGTTGCCTTTGTGGACCGCGCTGCGCGCTTTCTCACCGGCAACGAGCGGCTCAGCGGTTCCCGCACAGTCGACTCGTTCGTGCAACTGCGAGCCACCGGCGCACCCACCGGCGAGCTCGCCAGCGTTGAAGTTCTTGACCCGCAGGGCCGCCGTCCGCTCTCGCTGAGTGAGGCGCGCACCGCGCAAACCCTTCGCCTGGACCAAGCCGGCTTTTACCAGCTCCGCTTGGCGAATGGCCGCGACGCCGTTCTCGGCGTGAACCCCGACCGCCGCGAGTCGGACCTGGAGCCCATGCCTGCCGATGTCCAGCAGCTTTGGAGCGGCAACGCAGACACGTCGCCCATGCGGCAGGGAAGCGCCGCACCCGCCGAGCCTTCATCACAGAGCCAGCGCGTCAGCCTGTGGTGGTACGTTATGCTGCTTGCACTGCTCACCGCAGCGGCGGAAGCCGCGCTCGCCAGCGGCTACATGGGCACGCAGCGGGAGGAAGCATGAGCCGAGAAGCCAGCCACCAATCCCAGCTCAGTTCCTATATCGC
>CAXSHQ010000285.1:0-1631 GCA_964236875.1 uncultured Acidobacteriaceae bacterium
CCGCTCGTCAGATAGTGGGCGGCAGCTTCCAGAAACAGGCGCTGCTTGTCTCCAAACGCTGCGTAGAGGCTGGGCGCCGTAATCTGCATCGCCTCCGTCAGCTCTGCCACAGAAGTGGTTTCATAGCCGTTCTTCCAGAACAGCAGCATGGCCTGATGGAGGGCAGCGGCCCTGTCGAATGACAGGGGGCGGCCAGGGCGGCGGGCGGGCGCGTGCTCCAGGGTTTCCATAGTCTTCATTATGAAACGTGTTGCACGCACGGCGCAACTCGGCTACTCTAAGTTTCGTAACGTTCGTTATATAAATAGGAGTGGAAACGATGGGCCTGCGGATTTCAGGAAAAAGAGCACTGATCACGGGAAGCACAAGCGGTATCGGCGAGCAGATCGCAAAGACGCTGGCAAGCGAGGGCGTAAGCGTGGTGATTCACGGCCGTCGCGAAGCGGAAGCGCGGCGCGTGGCGAAGGAGATCCTGGATGCCGGCGGAAAGGCCGCTGTCGCCATCGGCGAGCTGAGCAGCGACCATGAGGCTGCCGAGGTCGTGAAAGCCTCGTTGGCCGCGTTTGGCGGCATCGACATCCTGGTCAACAACGCCGGGGCCTTTCCCATGAAGAAGTGGCTGGACTCCACGGCAGCGGAGTGGACGGACCTCTATAACGCCAACGTCGGCTCCGTCGTGCGGCTGGTCACGCAGCTTGTGCCCGCCATGAAGGAACGCCACTGGGGCCGGGTCGTCATGCTGGGGAGCTTTCTGGGTCCGGTACCCGACGCCATTGTTCCGAACTATGGCGCGACCAAGATGGCCAACATTTCGCAGGCGGTCTCGCTGGCCAAAGAACTGGCCGGCACGGGCGTCACCAGCAACACGGTAAGTCCGGGGCCGATCCGCACGCCAGGCATGGAAGATGGCGTGAGGCAGATGATGGAGGCACAGGGGCAGACCTATGACTTTGCGGCGTTTGAAGCGTATTACGTGAAGGAAGCGAAGCTGCCCGCCGGAAAGATCGGCTCACCCGTGGACATTGCCAACGCGGTGGCCTTCCTGGTCAGTCCGCTGGCCGACTTCATTACGGGTACGAATCTCCGCGTCGACGGCGGCATGGTGCCCACGGTGAACTAGGCGCACATCGGCAGGGTCGTGATCTCGGCCGAAGCAGGCAGCTTCATGGCTCTGCTCCGGTCGAGATCCCAACCGGCACAGCTCAATGTCACCCGACCGCTGAACCTGTGTGTCGGTACGCGCTAGTCGATCGAAATCTTCCGCAGCAGCCTGAAATCGCTCAGCATCTTGCCCGTGCCCAGCACCACGCTGGCCAGCGGATCGTCCGCCACCGACACCGGCAACCCCGTCTCCTCACGAATGCGTTTGTCCAGGTTCTTGATCAGCGCGCCACCACCCGTCAGCACGATTCCACGATCATAGATATCGGCCGAAAGCTCTGGCGGCGTGCGCTCCAGCGCCACGCGGATCGCATTCATGATGGTCGCAATGCACTCGCCCAGCGCCTCGCGGATCTCCGAGTCCTCAATGGTGATCGTCTTCGGCACGCCTTCAATCAAATTGCGGCCCTTGATCTCCATCGTGAGCGGCTTATCCAGCGGGAACGCCGAGCCAATCTCGATCTTGATCT
>CAXSHQ010000285.1:1641-5621 GCA_964236875.1 uncultured Acidobacteriaceae bacterium
ACCCATCGACTTCAACCCGCCCGCGACGACGGACATGATGTCGGACAGTGCGTGCCAGGCGATGACCAGCGCGGTCCCTACTTCCTGCTCGAGGGGCTTGAGGTAGGTCTGCACGGCGTCGTCCATCTGGTTGCCGGCCATCCGCACCGAGCGCGAATACACGATACCCGCGAGCGAAATCACCGCGATATCCGTGGTCCCGCCGCCGATATCCACCACCATGTTGCCGCCCGGCTCTGTGATCGGCAGCCCCGCGCCGATAGCCGCCACCATGGCCTGCTCTACCAGGTGCACTTCGCTCGCCTTGGCGCGATACGCCGAGTCCATGACCGCGCGCTTTTCCACCTGCGTAATCTCGCTCGGCACCCCGATGACGATGCGCGGATGCACCATCATCTTGCGGTTGTGCGCCTTCTGGATGAAGTAATTCAGCATCTTTTCGGTGTGTTTGAAGTCCGCAATCACGCCGTCCTTCATCGGCTTGATCGCCATGATGTTGCCGGGCGTGCGCCCGAGCATGTCCTTGGCCTCTTTGCCCACCGCCTCCACTTCGTTCGTAACGCGGTTCACCGCAATGATGGAGGGCTCATTCACGATGATGCCTTTGCCCGCCGCATACACCAGCGTGTTCGCCGTTCCGAGGTCGATGGCGAGGTCGCTCGAGAAGAGCGAAAAAATAGAGCGCATGTTGCTCACGCGCGACGTGCGGCTTGAAAAGTTCTTCGAAGACATGAAGGCGTGCTTCTTCCTGGCTGAAAAGGTTGGCGCAAGGCCTGAAATCATTGTACGTCCTGCCTCATTGCCACTGGCGTACACTGACCGCTGGAGGTCCGCTATGTCGCTCTCTCTAGAGGAACTTCGCAGTGCCGCACTTTCCCTCCCCCTGGGAGAACGTTTGCATCTACTCGACGCACTGCACGAGAGTGTGGGACCCGGTCTTGAGCCCGAAGGGGCACCGTTCGAGTCCGCAGCAGCTTTCGAAGCTGAAATGGACCAGCGCATGAAAGCCTATGTGTCCGGGGAAGAGCCAGGGATCGCTTGGGAAGATGTTCAGAAGGAAGCGCATGCCGTCCTCCGCGAACCGTAACACGCGGTTAACCGCCCTCGCACAGAAGGATTATCTTTCCGCAATCCGCTGGTATAAGCGAAATAGCTCCGAACGCGTAGCAGAACGCTTCATGCTTGAAGTCGAAGATACTTTGTCATTCATGAGACGTTCACCTGCTTTGTTTCCCATTGCGTTTCGGGATCGGCGGAAGGCCTTCCTGAAGACCTTCCCTTTTCAGATCACTTTCGTGCAGGTCGAAGACATTCTCGTCGTGCTCGGCATTACTCATACAAGTCGCGATCCATCTAACTGGCAGGGCCGACTGCTGCCAAGTGAAGGGCGCCGTCGCAATTAGCGTCAAAGAGTGTAAGGAGCAAGTGCCATGATCATCGGCGTACCTAAGGAAGTCAAAGACCACGAAAGCCGCGTAGGCATCACCCCCGCCGGCGCCAAAGCCCTGACCGAGGCCGGCCACAAGGTGCTCATCGAGCGCAACGCCGGGCAGCTCTCGTCTTTCCCGGACGATGACTACCAGGCTGTCGGCGCAGAGATCGTCGGCGGGGCCGCGGACGTCTGGCGTCTTGCCGAGATGGTCGTCAAGGTCAAGGAGCCAGTCGAAAAAGAGTACCGCTACTTCCGCGAAGGGCTCGTGCTTTTCACCTACCTGCACCTCGCCCCGCTCAAAGAGCTCACCGAAGCCCTCCTCGAAAAGAAGGTCCTCGGCATTGCTTATGAAACCGTGCGCGACCGCGCCGGCTCGCTTCCGCTGCTCACGCCCATGTCGGAAGTCGCGGGCCGGCTTTCCGTCCAGGTGGGCGCCGCGTACCTCGAAAAGGAGCACGGCGGTCGTGGCGTTCTGCTCGGCGGCGTCCCGGGCGTGACTCCGGGCAATGTCTGCATTATCGGCGGCGGCATCGTTGGCACCAACGCCGCCAAGATGGCGCTCGGCCTGGGCGCCAAGGTTACCCTGGTCGACCTCAACCTCAACCGCCTGCGGGAGCTCGATGACATCTTCTCCGGCCGCGTCTTCACCCTAGCCTCCAACAGTTACAACGTGGAGCGCGCGACGGCGGAGGCCGACCTCGTCATCGGTGGCGTTCTCATTCCCGGTGCGGCCGCGCCCAAGATCGTCACCCGCGCCATGGTCGGCAAGATGAAGAAGGGCGCCGTCATCGTCGACGTCGCCATTGACCAGGGCGGCTGCATAGAAACCGCGCACCCCACTACCCACTCCGACCCGAGCTATGAAGTCGATGGTGTGGTGCATTACTGCGTCACCAACATGCCCGCCGCGGTCCCCAACACGAGCACACTCGCGCTCACCAATGCGACCTTCCCCTACGTGATGAAGCTTGCAAAGTTCGGCGCGACGCAAGCTCTCAAGGCGGACGCAGGCTTCGCCGAGGGCGTCAACACCTGGAACGGCAAGCTCACCTATAAGGCCGTCGCCGAGTCGCAAGGCCACAACTACACTCCAGTCGCCGACCTGCTGGGGGCCTAGCCGCACTCAGCCTCAGAGTAAAGCGAGTAAACTTCTCGGCATGGAAACCTCAGCAGGCCGGCGCCGTGCCCCCGTCATCGGGCTCAGCGTGTCCCTGCTCGTCCTGCTGCTCGTTCCAGTCACCCTGAACGCCTTCAATCTCAAATTCTTCAATCCATCTTCACCCGCCCAGGCGCTCGTCTTCATTGCGCTCTCCACTATTGTGTTTCTGCTGCTGGTGGGCGTGCTCGTTCTGCTCGTGCGCAATGTGCTGAAGCTCTACGCCAATCAGCGCAGCCGCGTGCTGGGAACGCGGCTACGCACCCGCATGCTGTGGGGTGCCGTGCTTGTCTCCCTGGTGCCGCTGGTGTTCATGTTCCTGTTCAGCTATCTGCTCATGAACCGTGCCCTGGAACGCTGGTTTTCTCAACCCGTGAAGCAGATGCACGACAGCTCCGTGGACATGGCTGCCAGGCTGACCGATTACATTCGCACCAACGCGCGTTCCGAAGCCGACACCATCGCCGTAAACCTTTCCGACGTGGCTCGCCCGCTCACGGCCTCTTCGGCCACCCATGAACTCGGCCACCACAACCTAACCCTGCAGGGTGGTTTCGCGGTCGTATACCGCAACAGCGATCCGCTCGCCAGCACCAATGTTCCGAACACCCACGGCCGCCCCGGCGAACTCAAGCCGCTGCGGTTCACCGACGAGGGCGCCGACGAAGAGCCGTCCAACGATGTCGCTTCCCAGGCCGTTCCGCTCTCCGGTCCTACGAAGCTAGCTATCCTGCAGGCCGCGCGGGGCAGTGAGGGCTCGGTCTACAACCTGGACTCCACGGATTATCTGCTGGCCACCGCCGCAATCAAGCAGGGTGGTCTCGCGGTGGTCGGTCTGCCTGTCCCCGCAGAGATTGCAGTCCGCCTCCAACAGGTGCGCACGGCTGACGTGACGTACCAGACCTTTGCCCGGGAGCGCCGCTATGTTCGCGACATGTTCATGGCCCTGCTTCTGCTCATGACCAGCCTGGCGCTGTTCGCCTGCTGTTGGCTCGCGCTCAACGTCTCCAAGCAGGTCACGCGGCCCGTCGAGTCGCTCGCCGACGCCATGGCCGCCATCGCCGGGGGCGACTACGCACACCGCGTCAGCGGCTCGGCAACCGAAGAGCTTGGCGAGCTCGTCGACACCTTCAACGCCATGGCTGCCGATCTAGAATCGGCGCGCGGTGGCGCCGAGCGTTCCTCCACCCAGCTTTCCGAGCTCAACACCGCTCTGCTCGCGCGCCGCACCGAGCTCGAGACCATCATCGAGACCATTCCCAGCGGCCTGGTCACTCTTTCCTCCGATCGCCGCGTCCTGCTCGCCAACCGCGCCTTCCTGGAAATGCTGGACCCCGGTGGTCAGGCGCAGTTCATCGGCGCGCCGCTGGAGGAAATCTTCCCACCCGAAGC
>CAXSHQ010000285.1:5631-6308 GCA_964236875.1 uncultured Acidobacteriaceae bacterium
TAAGTGTGCCGCTCATGAAGTTCCTCAGCTGGACTCGACCGTCTCCTGCGCCGCTGCCATCGCATGGGAGAGGCCGCCACCGAGCTCAGTTTCAGCACCAGCAATCATCTTCTGCAGCTCGCCGTCACGGGGGCGTTGCTCGAAAGCGCCGCGCTCCCCGAGCGCGAACACCTTGGCTACGTGCTTGTTCTTGAAGACATGACCGAAGTCCTCCATGCCCAGAAACAGAGCGCCTGGAAGGAAGTCGCCCGTCGTGTTGCGCACGAGATCAAGAACCCGCTCACCCCGATCTCGCTTAACGCGGAGCAGATCGAGCGTCACATCGGTCGCCTGAACTCCGCACTCATTGAGGCAAACATAGATTCGCGCTCGCCTGCTGTGATCCAGCGTTCCGCGGAAATCATCAACGCGTCTGTGCAGACGATGCGTTCACTGGTGGACCAGTTCTCCGCGCTCGCCGAGTTCCCCAGCGCCCGCCCGCTGCCTGCCGACCTCAACACCATCGTCGAAAACTCTCTCGCCCTCTTTGTCGGCCGCCTGGGCAAAATTCGCGTGATCCGCTCCTTCGCATCCGGGCTCCCGCTCGTCTACGCTGACCCCGAAGCCCTGAAGCGTGCGCTCTCCAACCTCATCGATAACGCCGCCGAAGCCATGACCGAGTCGCTCATGCGCGAGCT
>CAXSHQ010000286.1:0-6293 GCA_964236875.1 uncultured Acidobacteriaceae bacterium
GCAGGGCCCAGGCTTCAGAAGGTAGTTCCGGCGCAGTGCCGTCCACGCCCTCGATAGACGCGTCGGCGTTCTCGCTTTCACCAATCACTCCGCTCTCGGAATCACTGGACCAGCCCACGCGGCCCGCGCGTGCCTTGTTTTCTCCAGCGCGTTTGCGCGTGGAATCCCCAGCCACGCGACTGGCCACCGAAGAGCCTCTGCCATGCGAGCGCGCTTCACCTGCGCTTTCTGAATCCTGCGCTTTCTGGACCTTCGGCCCAGGACCCGGTGCAGCCCACGGCTGCTTGTCCGTGGAAAGCACCGCAGCCCCACGTGCATCCACGCTGCTCCGCAGCATGGCGCGCAACAGCCTGTGCACGATCAGGTCGGGATAGCGCCGGATGGGCGACGTGAAGTGCGTGTAGCACGGGCTCGCCAGCGCGAAGTGGCCTTCGTTCTTTTCCGCATAGCGCGCTTGCTTGAGCGAGCGCAGCATCAGGTACGAGAGGATGCGCTCTTCCGGCCGCCCGGCGATGCGCCGCACCAGCCGCTGGTACATCTGCCGCGTCACGGCGATGCTGCCCGGCAGCTCGTGTGCCGGGAGCGCTGCGGCTCTGGAGCCCGCCCCGTGCCCACGCGTGCCACGCCGCTGAGCGTCGCGCCGGTCGCTCTTCATCGTCAGCCGCTTTACCGGGATAGGCCCCACGCCCAGCGACTGCCCAAAGCCTGCAGCCATCTCCTCGAACTCCAGGATGCGCTTGGCGTCGGGCAGTTCGTGGATCCGGTAGATCGATGGAACGCCTTGGTGCGTCAGCCATGTGGCCACGCACTCGTTGGCGCTCAGCATGAACTCTTCAATCAGCCGGTGCGCCCAGCCCCGCTCTGAGCGCACGATGGCCTTCATGTTGCCGTCCGGATCGAACTCCACCACCGGCTCGGGCAGGTCGAAGTCGATGGATCCGCGCCGCACGCGCTTGGCATTCAGCTTCAAAGCCAACTCCAGCATGCGGTCGAACGCCGCCGGCATCTCCGCCTGCTCCAGCCCCACGCGCTGGCGCTCGGCGAAGTCCTCGGCCTCAGGCCCCGGAGTCACCACCGCCGCGGTCTTGCCCTTCTTGCCGTCATCCCCGACGGGGCCCTGCGTTTCATTCCACTGCTGTGCGCCGGGCGAGGCATTCAGGCAGTGCTGCACGCTCGTGTAGGTGCAGCGCCGCACGCTGCGGATCACGCCTTCGCCCACCCTGTAGCGCACGATCTCGCCGCGCTCGTCCACCTCCATTACGCAGCTCAGCACCAGCCGGTCCTCCTCCGGCCGCAGCGAGCACATCCCGCTCGAAAGCGCCGCGGGCAGCATGGGCACCGCCCGGTCGGGGAAGTACACACTGGTGCCGCGCACGCGCGCTTCGGTGTCCAGCGGCGAGCCGGGGAGCACATACGCGCTCACATCGGCGATGTGCACCTGCAGCTCCGTGTGGCCGTTCTCCAGCGGCTGAACCAGCACAGCATCATCGAAGTCCCGCGCCGTCTCGCCGTCGATGGTCACGATCGGCAGCCCACGAAAGTCCTCGCGCCGCGCAAACTCCTCCGGAGCGTCAGCCGCTAGCCTCTCGACGGTCAGCTCCGCGCGTTCGTTCGCCTCCGCCAGCACCGCCGGCGGAAACACATGCGGCAGGTGGTGCTTGCGGATGACGATCTCCACGTCCACGCCGAAGTCCTCCGGCCGCCCCAGCACCTCGATCACACGGCCCTGCGCCGGCCGCCCGGAAGCAGGGAAGTGCGTCAACTCCACATCGACAGCCAAGCCCTCCAGCAGCCATCGGCTGTCCGGCGCTTCCGCCCCCTGTCCGTGCTCTGTTCCCTGTTCCCCGTGCGGTGATCGCTGCCCACGCCGCACTTCGCTGCCCAGTGTCCGGTGCGGCGACTCCGCCGACCCGGTAAGAATCTCCGCTCCATCCGGGATCTCGATGAACGTCGTCACCCGCTCGTCGATGGGAGTCACGTAGTTGCCACGCGGTCCGGCCAGCCCGAACCGCTCGTCGGCTCCCGGCCTGCGAGCCTGTGGCCGCGCGTAGTGGAAGATCCCGACCACGGTCGGATTGCGGCGCGTGAGCACACGGGCGATTCGCCCCGACCGTCGCCCATCCCGACCCGGAGGCGCCTCATCCACCAGCACCACATCGCCCTGCATGGCGCCGTTCAGCTCATTGGGCGGAATGAAGATGTCGCCCGCATGCGCGCCGCCGCCTGGCTCCGGACGCACAAACCCAAAGCCGTCGCGATGGAGGTCCAGCCGCCCGCTCACCAGCCGGTCGCGCCCGCCGCGTGCATCGCCCACCCCGGCGGCCGCACTCTGGCCCGGCCCCGTCGCTGTCCCTGCACTTTCCTCTCGCCGAGGGAGGCTCCACAGACCATCCTCGTTCCGCTGCAGCTCGCCGCGAGCCACCATGCGGGTAAGCTGTTCCAGCAGCAACCGGCGCTCGCGCCCGCCGCCCAGCCCCAGCTCGCGGATCAGTTGCCTGTACCCTGCCTTGCCGCCACTGGCTCGGCTGATCCGTTGCAGCAGGTCGCGGTCCGAGCGCGGGTAAGACGTCTTTGCCATGCAGATCGAGTCTATCGGGTGGCGACAGCTTCAGGAGCGGTCCCGGAACGCCCGACGTGCCGAGTGACTTGCCACCGTCCGCTGGAAGGTAAGAACGATTGAGGGATACTATCTAGTTACGTCAGTAACGTTACCAGGTACATGAGTTGCTAAGTACCTGGAAACGGTAGACTTAGGAAGAATACAACCCTAAGCTTCTCTCATTCGGCTTGTCTAGAGAAATCTTCGCTAGACGCAACAAAACGCTTTCAGGAACACACCAAGGAGTAAGTCATGGATTCCACCATCATCCGCGCCTTCGCAATCATGCTCGCTCTCACCGGCTTCAGCGCAACCAGCTACACCGGCGGCACCTCCACAACGGGCGCCCCCACGCACACACGGATGGACGACGGCGGTCCCAGCCCGATCCCGACCTGCCCCTTGAACGACCCGAACTACTGCGGCCTACGGTAATCCTCGCCGTACAACTTTCCGCCCTTGTGCGCAAATCCTCCCGACGGGTACAGTAAAGACTCGTTGGGAGGTTTTCGTGTCGGCCGGACTTCTTCTACAGCAAGTGGACACGTTCGATGTCGCTGTAGCCGTAGCCGTCTTTGCGATCGCGTGCTCGCGCAAGATGTACCGGAAACTCCCTTCTTTCTTCATCTTGCTAGCCGTCAGCACCTTTCACCAACTGGTCTGCATTCCGCTCATCTTCTTCCGTCCCACTCTCGGCGTTCCAAAATGGATCGCGTACATGGTGATCTGGAACACGGAATGGGCAGGGCAGCTGATTGAAGGCACCCTCACTGTTATCGCCGTTTATGCCATTTTTCAGAAGCTGATGAAGCCGCTGGTAGGCCTGCAAAGGCTTGGCCGGATTGTCTTTCGCTGGGTGGGCGGCATCTCGCTCGCCATGGCATTACTCGTGACCCTGACCCCCCATGCCGACGGCCGTGTTTTCTTTGCAAACCAGATCGCGCTGTGCATCGAAGCCATCAGCATTCTTATCCTCTGCCTGCTTCTGTTCGTTACCTTTGCCACCCGCCCGCTGGGCCTTACCTACCGCAGCCACCTCTTCGGCATCACGTTGGGACTCGGCGTGGGCGCCACCGCCTCATTGGTGCAGTCGGTCTGGCTTCCTACCCGGCTCGCAGGAAGCTTTTATTCTCCAGTGTTTCTCATCACCGGCTTTGGATTTCTCCTGACTTCGACCATCTGGGGCATATACCTGACCCGCCCCGAGCCTGCCCGGTGCATGGTCCTGCTGCCCACCACATCACCCTTCCTTACCTGGAACCGCGTTGCGGAAGCCCTGGGGGATGCGCCCGGTGAAGTAGCCGTGGGCGGCATCTCGCCGGAGATGTTCTCCCCTGCGGAGCTGCTGGCTTTCCGGGCGCCCGCGCGTGTGGTGGAGATACCGCAAGCCGCGCAGCGCTAGGCCCCGCACCGTGGAACCCGTCACGCACATCCTCACCGGTGCGTGCCTTGCCCGCACGGGCCTGAACCGCCGCGCCGCCTACACCACGCTCGCCATGGTGGTTGCGGCTGAGTTCCCGGACATCGACACCCTGTGGAGCCTCCGCGGGCCTGTGGTGGCCTTCCAGCATCACCGCGGGATCACTCACACCTTCCTAGGCATCCCGTTCGAAGCGGCCTTGATCGTCGCCGGCATCTATGGTCAGCATCGCTGGCGTTTGGCGCGAGCGGGCCGCCAGGGGCCGGCGCGTGCACATGCCACGGATTCCCCGGCCGGCTCCGGCCAGCCCTTGTCCCGCAAGCCGCTGACCGCCGCTCCCGTCCGCTGGGGCCTGCTGTACGGCTTCACGCTGCTGGCGCTCCTCAGCCATCTCTGGCTGGACTACACCAACAACTACGGCCTGCGCCCGTTCTTTCCCTTCAACCCACGCTGGTACGCCGCCTCCATCACTTTCATCTTCGATCCCGCGATGTTCGTGCTGCTGCTTGCTGCGCTCGTGCTGCCGCCCTTGTTCCGCCTGGTCGGCGCGGAGGTGGGCACACGCAAGCAGCCTTTCGCTGCGCGGGGCTGGTCGGTGGCCGCGCTCCTGGGCGTCTGTGCGCTGTGGGGGTGGCGAGCCGCAGAGCACGCAGCCGCGGAGCAGATCGCGTCAGCGCAAAGCTACAGCCTGCAGCACTTCGAGTCGGCGGAGCCGTCCCTTACCCAAGCCATCGGCTCACCTTCGGAACCGCCGGCGAGTGCGGATATCCCGGGCCCTCTCCCGAACGCACCGCCGCCTCAAATCCTGCAGGCGCAACGCACCCATACAAGCCCTGATCCCCTCAACCCTTTCCGCTGGTATAGCGTGGTCGACTTCGGCCCGCTCTACCAGCTCGGCACAATCGACGTGCGCACCGGGGCGTTCGTGCCGCAGCAAGCCATCGAGATGAAAGCCCAGACGAGCCCCGCAGCACTCGCCGCCCAGCGCAGCCTTCTGGGTCGCGTCTACCTGGACTGGTCTCCGATGCCGTTCATTGACCTGGCCAGTCGAGACTCCTCCCCGCCAGAGGAAGACGCCGAGCCCTCGCTGAACCGGACAGTCATCACGTTTCGCGACCCGCGCTTCATGGGCGAAAGTCCGTGGCTGCACACCGGCCGAACGTCCTCGCCGCTCACCGGGACGGTGTGGCTGGATGCACACGGCAATGTCGTGCGCCAGGCCATGGACTCCAAATTCCAGCATTGACCTGCGCTCTCGCGAACTCGCCCGCCAGCCTGTAAACTACAAACTATGCTCGCCTACCTCATCCTCGTTCTCGCCGCACTCAGCCGCCTGTTCTTCCACGCGTTCCACGGCACGGCGGGGCTGAACCTGACCGCCGTAGGGGCGGGCCTGCTGTTCTTCGGTGCCCGCAGGCCCCGTGTGGAAGCCATCGTGGCCGCGATGGTTATGGCGCTTACGGACATGTATCTCACCGTCGCGGTCTACCATTTCCCGTTCCATGTTCGCGGCTACATCGTGACCTGGTGCTGGTATGCCGCGGCTGCGCTCATCGGCAGCGCTGTTCTGCGCCGCGTCACCGTGCTGCGCGTGATCGCCGGCGTCCTGGCGTCCGCCACCAGCTTCTTCCTGCTCAGCAACTTCATGGTGTGGCTCGGTCACATGTACCCGCATACCGTCGCGGGCCTGGCGCTCTGCTACTGGCGCGCGCTGCCGTTCTATCGCAACGATCTCCTTTCCACTGCCGCCTTCAGCGCACTGTTCTTCGGCGTGCCCGTGTTGGCTGCCCGCCTGACGGCTGCCATGCACCGCGAGAAGGCCAGCTCCGGCTCGCCGGCATAACTACCCAGGCTGCCGCAAAAGTGCTACGGCCCGGCTGTACTTTCGCGCTCCGCGGACCACAACTTACGCCCTAAACTGGCGTCTGAACTACTCAAGACCGTGAGGTTCTGCCTCACTCAGGAGTAAGTTCGATGACCATAGTTAGAAAGCATCTGTTGACTGCCGTTGGCGCCCTCATGCTGGGAGCGGCGGCCGCCGCCGGAGCCCAGGTTGTTGTCCGCATCGGCCCGCCCCGTCCTCCGCGCGAGGTGATCCCCGCAGCCCGTCCCGGCTACGCGTGGCATCCCGGCTATCACCGTTACGACGGCGGCCGCTACGTCTGGACGCCCGGTGAATACGTCGCCGCGCCGCGCCCCGGCGCTCGCTGGGTTCCCGGTCACTGGGCCAACCATCGTGGCGGCTACGTGTGGATGGAAGGGCACTGGCGCTAC
>CAXSHQ010000287.1:0-5584 GCA_964236875.1 uncultured Acidobacteriaceae bacterium
CTGGTGCTGGTGGATGTGCCGGGTGGAAGCGCAGAGGTGGTGTCGCTGCCCATGGCGTCGTTGCCATGAGCGTTCGTTTTGGTGTGGCGAATGCGATGGTGAACCGTTGCGGCGTGGTGTGGATGGAAACGGGCCGGTGAAGTCTCGGAAGCGGTGAGGCTCATCTACTACCAGGAGAGTTGCCGCGAAAGCGGCGACCGGAAACGGGCACGATGGCGACGGCACAGAAATCATTGGCACAGGCGATTCGGGAGCGGCGGTCGACGCCGAGCTTTACGGGAGAGCCGATTCCGGCGAGCGATCTGCGGCAGATCCTGGACGCGGGGCTGCATGCGCCCAGCGGCTACAACATGCAGCCGTGGCGCTTTGTGGTGGTGCAGGCGCCGGAGAACCGCAAACGCCTGCGCGCGGCGAGCTACAACCAGGCCAAGGTGGAAGAGGCTTCCGCGGTGATTGTGGCGTGCGGCGACCGCGATGGATGGCGCAAGGACCTGGATGAGATGCTGCGGCAGGGCCGGGCGGGTGGCATGCCGGAGGGCTATGCCGCGCAGGCCGCGCAGAGCGTGCCGGCTTACCTGTCGAGCTTTTCCGACGACCAGATGAAGGGCTGGCTGAACAAGCAGGTGATGCTGGCGTTCACGTCGATGATGCTGATGGCTGAGGTGCTGGGGTATGACACGGCGCCGATGGAAGGCTTCGAGGAAGGCAAGGTCTGCGAGACGCTGAAGCTGCCGATCAGCTATGCGGTGGTGGCGCTGCTGGCGATCGGGCACCTGCGCGGGCAGGACAAGTTCGACGGCGGGCGGTTTGACCTGCATCGGACGGTGTTTGGGGAAGAGTATGGGAAGGCGTTGAAGTAACGCTGAACGCTTCTGCGTTGGGCTGTAGAGTGGAAGTGTTGTTGCTGCGCGGGAGAGTGAATGAAGCGGTTGGGTGGGCTGCTGGTCTTGGTGGTGCTGCTGGCGGGTGTAGGCGGTGTGGTGTTCCATGAGCGGCCGCTATGGACCGAGCAGCAGTGGACGCACTTCACGCTGTTCCTGCATCGTGTGCAGAGCAACTATGTGCTGACCGCGTCGGGCAACCGGGTGCATTACTACGAAGCCGAGCCGCGGATTCCGGGTGGGGGCATACCGCTGGTCTTGATCCATGGGCTGGCTGACCACGACGAAAGCTGGGCGCCGATGCTGAAGCGGCTGAAGCGTGCGGGCTTCCATGTGTATGCGCCGGACCTGCTGGGGTATGGGCGATCGCCCAAGCCGGAGGGCGGGGATTACTCGATCAGCGGCGAAGAGCAGTATGTGGCGGAGTTCATCCAGGCGCTGGGCTTGCAGAAGCCGGATGTGGGTGGGTGGTCGATGGGCGGATGGATCGCGCTGAAGCTGGCGCTGGACCATCCGGACATGGTGGAGCGTGTGGTGGTGTACAACTCGGCCGGGCTGCGGACGAATATGCCGGACCCAGGAAATACGTTCCAGATCACCACGCCGGAAGATGTGGACCGGCTGGTGGCCAAGATGGAGCCCGGCATGAAGCCGCTGCCGCGGTTCGTGGCGCGCGATGCGGTGCGGCGGTTCCAGAGCAACGAGCCGACGACGAGCCGCAACATGGCCGCGATGATCACCGGCAAGGATCTGTTAGATGACCGGCTGCCGCAGTTGACTGAGCCGCTGCTGATTGTGTGGGGCAGCGAGGACAAGCTAACCCCGCTGAGCATGGGCCGGACGATGCATGCGATGGTGAAAAGCTCGGAGCTGAATGTCGTGGAAGGATGTGGGCACTTGGCGCCGCTGACCTGTGATCAGCGGGTGGCGAGTGCGACGGCGGACTTTTTGCGGAGCAACCCGGTGGCTGTGGGTGGGGAGCGGACGTTGTCGAATATGTTCAAGGAGCCGGCGCGGTAGGGCTGGTCGCGCTGGCTGGACTCACTGAGGACATTGTGGTGCAGCCCGGCGAACTACGGAGATCCTTCGCTCCGCTCAGGATGACGCCCTTCAGAATGAACTCTCTTAGGAGAGATCTGCCCTACACTGCTGCTCCCTGTTCGGCTTTCCACATGTAGGCGTTGGGCTGGGGAACGCCGATATGGGCGAGGACGCGGTCGACGAAGTTATGGACCATGTCGTCGGTGGTTTGAGGCTCGTTGTAGAAGGTGGGAATGAGCGGGAAGATCGTGGCGCCGGCTTCGCTCGCTGCGGCCATGTTGCGGATGTGAATGAGGTGGAGCGGGGTTTCGCGGACGCAGAGGACCAGGCGGCGGCGCTCCTTGAGGCAGACATCGGCGGCGCGCTGGATGAGGTCGTCGGCGAGGCCGTGGGCGATGGCGGCGAGCGTGCCCATGGAACAGGGAAGCACGACCATGGCGTGGACGGGGTAGGAGCCGCTGGCGATGGCGGCGCCGATGTCTTCAGGGGTGTGCTCCGTGGTTTTCCTGGGCTCGCGCCCCAGCAGTTTTACGGCGAGGGCCTGGCGGCCGCTCATGCCGGATTCTTCGGCGAGCACACGCAGGGCGCTGGGCGTGGCGACGAGGTGGATGCGGGTGACGCGCTCGTCGGCCTCAAGGGCGGAGAGCATTCGCGCCGCGCAGATGGAGCCGCTGGCTCCGGTGATGGCGAGCGTAATGGTCAGGCCGGTGTGCGCGGAAGGAAGCACCAGGTTCATTATCAGTGGGTTTCCCACGCTTTGCCAGCGACTTTCTGGACGGGGTGATGTTAGATAAGAAGGAAGGGACATTTCTGCCCGATTCGCAATCCGCGGCGAGCTGAAGTACCGTACTTACAGAAGACCCCTCATGAGAGCCAGAGCCAGGTACCGACAACTCGGCGCCCGCATTCGAACTCTGTCCTGCCTTGGGCTGCTGCTTTTGAGCGCAGGCGCGGCGCGAGGCTCGGTGGCTGTGCTTCTCGAAGAGCCGTATGGCGACCTGGGAGTGGTGGACCCGGCCGGCCATATGGCGGTGTACCTGGATCATGTATGCGCGGCGACCCCGACCCGGCTGAGGCCCTGCGAGGCGGGTGAGCTTGGTGTGGTGATCAGTCGTTACAACAAAATTGGACATGTGGGCTGGGTGGCGATGCCGCTGATTCCATATCTCTACGCTGTAAGCAGGGCCGAGGACATCCCGGCGGCGGTGAGCGGCGCGGATGTGACGCGGCTGCGCGATGCGTACCGGCGGGCGTATCTGGAGAAGTTGGCACCGGACCTGCCGGACGGCACCGCGCCGGCGGGCAACTGGTATGAGCTGGCGGGAGCGGCGTTCGACCGCTCTATCTATGGCTTCCAGGTGAAGAGCACGGCGGAACAGGACGCGGCGCTGATCGCTCAGTTCAACGATCACAAGAACAAGGACAACTACAACGGACTGTTTCGGAACTGCGCGGACTTTGCGCGGGTGACGATCAATAGCTTCTACCCGCATGCGATCCGGCGCAACTACATTGCCGACCTCGGGCTGACCTCGCCCAAGGCAGTGGCGCGTGGGCTGGCGCACTACGCGGCGAAACATCCGGAGATCGGTTTGCAGGCCTATGTGATCTCGCAGATCAGCGGAGAGGCGCCGCGGAGCTTTCCCGCGCAGGTGTTGACGGAGGGGATCATCAAGCACTTCGGTGTGCCGCTGCTGGTGGTGTCGCCGGTGACGACGGCGGTGATTGCCACGATGTATGTGAGCCGTGGACGCTTTGCCGAGCCGACGACGGCCCCAGTGCTGAATCTGCGGGCGGGGTTGACGATGGAAGGTGCGATCAATCGGTTTATGGCGCCGGAACCGGCTGCGGACACCGTGGCGATCACGGTGGCCGCTGCCGACGAGCCCCAGCAGACGGCACCGGCAACCCGGAGAGTGACGGTGGCAGCGCCGGTTTCGTCGGCGATGACGCCAAAAGTGGTGCCGGCTGTCAGCACGTTTGCAAGCTCCCGCTTCATGAACGGCACGCCTGAGTAAAAGTTTTTGAAGTTCCGCCGCTCGACCGGCCTAACCCGGATGCGGGAATGCATCTGAATGTGATGAGATAGCAGAAACATGGATTATCGCGAGAAGGACCTGGGGAAGACTGTTCGCTTTCTGCTTCCGTCGTTGAAGCTGAAGGAACGCTGCACCTCCGGCGAGACGATCGAGCAGTCAGTGCATGAGTTTCTGGTGGAGAATTTCAACGGCTATACGGCGACTTCGGCCACGGTGTTCGGGTACTGGAAGGACAACCAGGGCTCACGCTCGTACGGAGAGCACCGCGAGTTCACGGTGGCTCTGCCGCCGAGCGATGGGCTTGGGGAGCTGAAGGATTTTCTGGGCCGCACGGCGCTGTTGATGCGGGAGAGCTGCCTGTACTTCGAGGTGGCGGGAGAAGCGGTGTTGCTGTACAGCAGCCAGGATCCGTCGTTTGTGGCAGACCCGTGCGCGGCGTTGGCGGGGCTGAACGGTTCGCCGAATGGGCGCGGGTAGAGGCTCCCATGGGACACAGTGGACAGGGAATGCCGGCGCCGATGTCGTTGCCGGGTGTGCAGTACGTGGTGGCGGTGGGGTCAGGCAAGGGTGGCGTGGGGAAGACCACGGTCGCGGTGAACCTGGCGGTGAGCCTGGCGAAGCTGGGGCATCGCGTTGGGCTGATCGACGCGGATATTTATGGGCCGAATGTACCGACGATGATGGGCATCACTCGGCAGCCGAACGTGGGGCTCGGCAACATGATCGAACCGATCACGGCGCATGGTGTGAAGTTCATGTCGGTGGGGCTGATCTCGCCGGGCGACAAGCCGATGATGATGCGCGGGCCGATGCTGCATGGGATCATCAAGCAGTTTCTGCAGCAGGTGGCGTGGGGTGAGCTCGACTTTCTGCTGGTCGACCTGCCGCCGGGCACGGGCGATGTGGTGATCTCGCTGGTGCAGACGGTGCCGCTGACGGGTGCGGTGGTTGTGTCGACTGGCTCGTCCGTGGCGCTTCAAGACGCGCGTAAGGCCCTGGAGATGTTTCATCAGGTGAATGTGGAAGTGCTTGGACTGGTGGAGAACATGAGCCAGATGACGCTGCCGGATGGGACCGTGATCGACGTGTTTGGCGCGGGCGCGACGGAGCGGACGGCGCAGCAGTATGGGCTGACGTTTCTGGGCAGCGTCGACATGGATCCGGCGGTGCGCGAGGGTGGCGACCGCGGCCTGCCGACCGCGCTGGGAACGGATGAAAGTGTGCGGGCTCGGGAGTTTCGGGCGCTGGCTGCGAAGGTGGCGGAGCGGGCGAAGTCGGTTGCGGCGGCGAGTGAGAATGTGCTGGAGATCAGCTAGCTTCCGGCGACTCTTGCCGAGCGTGGGCCGGAATGAGCTTGGAGCCTTGAGCAAAGGAGCTTTGAGCAAGCCGATTTCGTTCAGCGTTGAGCAGCGAGCCAAGGCAGCTACGAGGAAAACCTACAGCGCTCCCTCTAGAGCGTAGACGCGGATGATTGCGGAGATCTTCGTGGCGCTACAGGGTGACGCGCTTAGATGGCGGAGCGGAAGCAGCGAGCATAGCTTGGCAGGCGTGAGCCGGCTTGCGACCTGGATGGGGGTTGCGCGGTCTAATAGACTAGAGATATGGCAGCTATGCGGTCCGTGA
>CAXSHQ010000287.1:5594-6287 GCA_964236875.1 uncultured Acidobacteriaceae bacterium
TGGGGAGCTACATCGCCACGGGGGAGCCGGTGAGTTCGGGCGCGATTTCGCGGCTGGCCGTGACGGGAGCCGCAGCGATGAGTTCGGCTACCGTGCGCAATGAGATGGCGGAGCTCGCGGACGCGGGGCTGCTGGAGCAGCCGCATACGTCGGCGGGCCGTGTGCCTTCGGCTGAGGCGTTCCGGATGTATGTGGAGGCGCTGCACGGCGGCGCGGCGGGGCGTTTGCCGGGACTCTCGCGGGCGGAGGTGCAGTCGCAGATCGATGAGGGGCTGGCGGGTGTTGCGGGCGTGCGGGCGTTGCTGGCGCGCACGTCGCATGTGCTGGCGACGCTTTCGAGCGGCGTGGGTGTAGCGATCGGGGCCGCGACCATCGCGGACCTGCTGGAGCATGTGCACTTCAGCCGCTTGGCGGAGCGGCGTGTGCTGGCTGTGCTGGTGACTCGCAGCGGGACGGTGCGTGACCGGGTGCTCGGGTTGGAGCGCGACTTGTCAGCCGGTGAGCTGGAGACAGCGGCGAACTATTTGAATGAGCACTTTCGCGGCTGGGCCGTGGAGCGGGTTCGGGTGGAGCTGGAGAAGCGGCTGGAGCGCGAGCGCACGGAGTATCAGCGGTTGATGGAAGCCGCACAGGCGCTGTGGGCGGGCACGGTGCCGGAGCAGGGCCGCGGCGAGCAGGCGGTGTTCGTGGAAG
>CAXSHQ010000288.1:0-6283 GCA_964236875.1 uncultured Acidobacteriaceae bacterium
GCCGGGCTCGTACTCGGAGACGGTTTCGTGGAACTCCTCGACGGCCTCGAGGACCTCGGGCGTGGTGGCGGTGATGGCAGGCGGCGCGATGTCCGTCTGCGGCTCGTAAGGGACGTCGAGCGCTTCGGCTTCGAAGCGATGCTGCTCGGCTTGCGTCGAGAGGCGGGATTCGGTGGCCTGAAGGTCGAGCGCCGGGGCGTCGTCTGAGAACGGCAGGACGGTCCCTTCGGGCTCGTGCTGCGAGGTGACGCCGGGGAGAACGGCTTCGGCAGGGTCCATGCCGGGTGTTGGCGCGAAGCTCTGGACTGCAGGTTCCGCCTGCCGGTTGCCGCGGCCACGGCGGGCATCGCGGTCACGACGGCGGCTGCTGCCGGGCGTCTGGGTGTAGCTGGCGTTCGCTTCGGGAGCGTGGGACGCCGACGGTTGCGAGGAGTCGCTGGGCTGGGCTTCGTTGTGTCTGCTTTCGCGGGGCTTGGCTTCACGGGCCTGGGCTTCACGGGGCTGGGCTTCGCGGGGCTTGGCTTCGCGGGGCTGGGCCGGCGCAGGGGTGCTGCGGCCGCGGAGGGTTTCGCCGGGAAGCGTCATGCCGCCATCCCAGGCGGTGATGTCGATCTCAGTCGAAGGGCGGGTGAGGATAGTTGCCGGGAGCGCGGAAGGCGCTTTGTTTTCCGCGGTTTGCGCGGTGCTGCTGTCCGCGTCTTTGCGATAGCGGGAGAGCGACTCGCCGGGGAGGATGAAGGGCTCGGCCGCAGCGGTAAGTTGAAGCGGTTCTTCCTGCCCGTAGCCTTCCCGAGAGCGGGAGCCGCGGTCGCGGCCGGAGCGGCTACCTTCGCGATTGTCGCGGTCGCCACGGCCACGGCGGCTGTCACGGTCGCGGCGGCGGCCTTCACTGGAGGACTCGGAGTGCGGCTCGCGTTCGGGAGCAGCGTCAAGCTGTTCACGAACGGCGGCTTCGGCGCGGAACTCGTCGCCGGGAAGCGGTTGGGCCTCGAAGCTGTCGTCGGAGACGGTGGAGTCGTCGGCCGCGGGGGTGCGGTTCTCTTCTCCGGTGCGGCCGCTGCTGCGGCGGCGGCCACGGCGTCCGCGCCAGCGGCGGTTGCCGTCGGCTCCGGGAGCGCCTTCGCCTACCTCGGCGGTGTCGCGGTCGCGGGAGGCGGAGGCAATGGCTTCCTCGCTGAGGTCTGCTTCAGAGACAGAATCGCTGTCGGCCGGCGCTTCCGCAGGACGGGCCTCGCGGCGGGGGCGTTCCCCACGGCGGACGCCGCTGCGGTCACCACGGCCTTCACGGTCACTGCGGCCCTCGCGGCGGGGTTCGCCGCCGCCGCGGGATTCGCGAGCGCTGCCGCCGCCTTCAAAGTCGGCGGAGTCGCCCTGCTCTTCCATGAAGTCGGTGATGTAGAGGAAGGCGTCGCGCTCCAGACCGATGTCCACGAAGCTGGACTGCATGCCCGGGAGGACGCGGGTGACGCGGCCGTTATAGATGGAGCCGGCGAGCGTGTACTCGTTCTCGCGCTCGTAGTAAATCTCGCTGAGTTCGTCTTTTTCGACAATAGCCAGCCGCGTTTCGTGCGGCGTGCTGGAGATATAGATTTCCTTCGACATAGTGCTGCTCTGCTTTCTGCCCCAGGGTGTGGGGCGGCAGAACAGGCATCGGTGGGTCGCCGCGAGACGTGCTAGGGTCTCGCGGCTGGCTCCCGGAATGCGGACAGGTGAGGAGCGGGGACGGGATGTAGCTTCCGGGTGCGGCGCTCGGGGTGGCGAGCGAGCCTCAACGTCCGCTGAGTGCTTGACGTGAAGCAGGAACCGCTGGGAGAGGGTCGATCCTGTGAAAAACCGCGTGCTCCGGGCCGCTGAAAAGGGGCGGGGAGCGGATGCGCCGAAACGGAGTTTGTGGCCAACACAGCCTCAGGCTGAGGCGGGGCCGTTAACCGTCCGTTTGGGTACATTCTCTAGTCCTGTCCGGCGAGTCGGAAACTTGGATCCGTGCCTGGCCGGCCTTTGCTTAGAAACTTTGTATGCTCTCCGGCGGGAACGATCGCGTCCGCTGAAGAGGGGTCTGCCCGGCCCTCCGGCCGAACATCTCCCTTCAGTATGCACGAAATCCGGTTCGGGCGCTTGCGGCGACGGGGCGAGGTGCACTGCTGGATGCGGGGCACCGGTTTGCGCGACGTGAGGCAGGCATGCGCGGAGGCGAGCTCACCGTGGCAAGAAACGCCACGGATGGTGCACTCGGGAGTTGAGTGTGGCGGCGATCAGTGGGCGATCCGCGCTAGTTGACGAAGCGGCGCATGCGGACGTTCATGACGATGCCGAGCGCTAGGAAGGTGAAGATGACGGAAGAGCCGCCGTAGCTCATCAGCGGCAAAGGGATGCCGGTGACGGGCATCATGCCGGCGCACATGCCGATGTTGACCGCGATCTGGAAGAGCGTGATGCCGACGATGCTCATGATGAGCAGTGCGCCGGGGGGGTCGGCAGCGGTCTGGGCGTTCTGGATGAGGCGTACGAGGATCAGGAAATAGAGCAGCAGCACAAAGAGCGCGCCGAGGAAGCCGTGCTCTTCGCAGAACGCGGCGAAGATGAAGTCGGTGTAGGGGATGGGGAGGAAGTCGCCCTGGGTCTGGGTGCCGTGGTTGGCGCCCTTGCCCCACAGGCCGCCGGAGCCGACGGCGATGAGGGACTGGCGGATCTGGTAGCCGGAGCCCTTGGGGTCGGTGTCGGGGTTGACGAAGGCGGTGAGGCGCTGCTGCTGGTAGCCGTGGATCAGCTTGCCACTCTTCCAGGCGACGGTACCAATGAGCGCCAGGCTAAGCACGATGGTCGCGGCCTGCCGCCAGCGGATGCCGCCGAGATATAGGCCCACGATCAGAACAGGCGAGTAGGTGAGCGCGGTGCCGAGGTCGGGCTGCAGCTTGACCAGCAGCATGGGCGCGCCGAGCAGGGCGAAGGCTTTGCCGATGTCCAGCCAGGTGAGCTCGCGCTCCTCCGCAACGATGTTCCAGAAGAAACGCGCGGCGGCGATGATGAGGACGAGCTTGACCCATTCGGAAGGCTGGAAGTGGAGACCGCCGCCGAGGTTGATCCAGCGGCGCGCGCCGAGAACCTTCTGGCCGATGTGGGGGATGAGCACAGCGATGAGCGAAACGATGCTGACGCCGTAGGCCCACGGGGCGATGTCGAGCAGGCGGTGGTAGTCGATCTGCGACATAACAAACATGATGACGACGCCGACCAGCAGGAAGATGATCTGCTTGGTCTCGAAGCCGTGGAACTTGGTCATGGCCGTGGCGGAGCGGATTTCAAGCACGCTGACGACGGAGAGGATGAGCACGAAGCTCAGGAGGAACCAGTCGAAGTCGCGGAAACGGGATTGGAACATGGCTAGCGTTACACCTCGACGCTGAAGCGGGAGTTTGCCCCGTCGTAGGTGAAGCGCCAGTTGTGCATGATGTCTCGGCCAATCAGCATGATGATGTCCGGGCCATCGTCTGTCGACGTGCGAAAGTGGCCGCCGGGCACTCTGTCTAAGGGAACTCGGTTGAGGTCGAGTTCTGGGATCTGCGCGGAGGCGTTATAGAGATTCAAGAGGGCCGAGCCATGCGGACTTCGCAACATCTTCTTATCTATGACGGGGATATCAAGGTCGATAAAAACGCTTGCATCGATTGCCGAAATCGATGCGCCTGTGTCTATGAGTCCCAGTCCGCTGTAAATGCGGTACGCGGGGTGTCGATTGATGGCTAAAACATCCAACAGCTCCAAAGGAGCTGTAATCACGACAGGGATGAGGGGACCACGAAGCAGCAAGGGAACAGGGTCACGCAACGAGCCGTACTGAGCGTCAAACCTCGCCACGGATAAGCCCTAGATGCAGGTAGGTGAGATCGAGTTCCGGTTCAACCGCACGGATGGGGCGCAGGAGAAATGAAACAAAGCCATACCGTTCCAGGCCTGCTTTGTAGGCAGTGCTGCTGGAATCGAATACACCTAGAAGCTCACGATCCTTGATGACGGCATACTTGCCTTCGCCCTGTTCCAGCAGTTCAGGCAGGAGCTCGTTATACCGGTCGATTTCGACATCGAGCGCCATGAGTGGATGATACTCCCCGCGCTATTCGGTAGCAGGCTTCTCTTCTGCTTTAGCTGATTGTTCGTGCGGATGCGCTGCCGGCTGTGGCGAGGCGGGCGCTGGGGTTTCGGCGAGCTTCATGAGGTTGCCGGCGCGGGTGCGCTGCTTGGTGACGTAGGCGTTGACGACCTGGGCGGCGAGCTTGGCGGAGTTGTTCCCCCAGTTGCCGTGCTCCCACAGGACCGCGACGACGATGTCCGGGTTGCGGCGAGGGGCGATGCCGACGAACCAGGCGTTGGGAACGGTGTTGTGACCCTTGCCGGTTTTCGACAGAGCGTCGTGGCTCATGACCTGCGCGGTGCCGGTCTTGCCGGCGAAGTCGACGCCCTCAAGGCGGGCTTCGGCGGCGGTGCCGATAGGGCCGACGACGCCGGCCATGTCGTCGGTGATGAGCTGCCAGTTGGCGGTGGTCATCGGAATGGTCTGGTCGCCCGCGCCGGGGTAGGTGTCGTGGATGGCGGAGAGCTCGTCGGGCTTGATTTCGTTCGGGAAGACGACGTGCGGCCGGCGAAGGACGCCGCCGGAAGCGATGCCGCTGATGGAGCGCGCGAGTTGCAGCGGCGTGGCCTCGATCGCGCCCTGGCCGATGCCCACGGAGATGGTTTCGCCGGCGTACCACTTGTCATGCTGGGTCTTGAGCTTCCACCTTTCGGAGGGCATGACGCCGGCGGCTTCGTCGGGGAGGTCGACGCCGGTCTTGACGCCGATGCCGACGGAGTTGGCGTAGCGCGCCATGGTGTCGATGCCGAGGCGGTTGGCGAGCGTGTAGTAGAAGGTGTCGCAGGAGTACGGCAGGGCGTTGTGAATGTTGACCGAGCCGTGGTGCTTGTCGCAGCCGAAGAAGTGGCCGTAGAAGGTGGCGCCGCCGCTGCAGGAAACGGTCATGTCCTGGGCGACGTTCTCCTGCAGGCCGGCAAGGGTCATGATGACCTTGAATGTGGAGCCGGGGGCAAGCTGCGCCTGGATGGCCTTGTTCATCAGCGGGTGGTTGGGGTCCGAGAGGATGGATTGCCAATAGGTGGGCGAGAGATGCAGGAACTGGTTGGGATCGAAGGTGGGCCGCGAGGCCATGGCGAGGATTTCGCCGGTGTGCGGGTCCATGGCGACAATGGAGCCGATCTTGCCTTCGAGGGCGCGCTCGGCGGCGCGCTGGAGATCGAGGTCGATGGTGAGGCGGAGGTCCTGCCCCGGGACGGCGAGCTCCTGGCCGCGAACGCCGACCTCCTTGCCATGGGAGTTCACGACGACATTGCGGGAGCCATCGACGCCGCGGAGGAGGCCATCGTAGGCGGCCTCTACGCCGGACTTGCCGACGACGTCGCCGGGCATGTAGGCGGCGTAGCGGACGTTCTTCAGGTCGTTCTGGCTGATCTCGCCGACATAGCCGACGAGGTGCGCCATAAAGCCGTCACGAGGGTAGAGGCGGCGCTGCTCGTCGAGGGTTTCGAGCTCGGGCAGCTCGTCGCGATGCGCGGCGATGAAGGCCTGCTCGTCCGGCGTGATGTCCTTTTTGAGCGGGATGGGCGCGTAGCCGGGGCCGTAGCTGAAGTGCTGGATGATGCCCTGCAACTGCTCGACAGGCATGTGCAGACCCGCGGCGATGAATGGCAGGTCGGGGGTGACACTCTTTTCCTTCTCGCGGAGCAGATAGCAGGTCACCGACGGGTAGTTGTCGACGATGATGCGGCCTTCGCGGTCGAGCAGGCGGCCGCGCGGGGCGAGCACCGGGACCTTGCGCACACGGTTGGCCTCGGCAAGCACGCGATAGGTGTCCGAGCCGATGACCTGCAGGCGCCACAGGCCGACGCCCAGGACCAGCAAAACAGCCGCGACGATGTACTGCGCGGTGTTGAGCTTAGTGAGCGGCAGCTTGCTGTTGCGGTGGAGTGCCTGTTCTTCGTGGGTCATTGTCGTGCGCCTGCGTAGATTGTAGGGCCGGATGAGCCGGGTTCAGCGCCGATGCAGCATCTTCGCTGAGCCGAACTACAGGGTCTCTCCAACCTGGATGCAAAGCGCGGCATCCGGTCGAGAGGTGGAGCTGTAGCTGTTCTCCTCGAGGTGTAGTCGCTGCCACGTGATGCGTCCGTTCCGCTGCGGGAAGACTACAGAGATCCTTCGCTACGCTCAGGATGACGCCTCTTTCCACGAGAGGAC
>CAXSHQ010000289.1:0-1647 GCA_964236875.1 uncultured Acidobacteriaceae bacterium
TCGCGACGCGGTCGGCGGTAGTCATCTGCGTGCGGATGAACTTCTCGGCGGCCTGCAGCGCGCGCAGCTTGTCGCCAGGCGGCATGGAGGAGAGATCGAAGTACATCCCGATGAGGCGCTTGTCCTTGTAGCGCGACTTGCCGGCGGTGTCAGGCTGAATCTGCGTGGAGGCGAGGCGGTTATAGACGGTGATGTTTTCGGCCGCGGGCTTGGCGGGCGCGGGCGGGGGAGTGGAGGGGAGCTCCTGGTACTCGCAGATTTTCACTTCCTGCGGCTTGCCGTCTTCGGTGACGGTGAAGTCCTTGGCGGTGAGGCCGGTAATGGCCTTGCCGTCCTTGTCCACGACGTTGACGGTTTCGATGACCAGGCGGGCGGAGACGGAAATCTTATAGGTGCCTTCTTCGCCGGGCTTCTTGTTGGCGCCCGTGACCTGCGCGTGAGCGAGAGGGGCGAGCAGCAGGCAGGCGAGAGCCGCAGGGGCGGTGCGGAAGAGGTGAGTGCGGACAAGTGGCATGGTCGACAGGTTTCCTGTAGGTCTGGCGTTCTCGCTGGTCCTAAATACAGGGGTCTCTCCACTGCGGCCGCAAGAGCGCGGCCTTCGGTCGAGATAACAAGCAGTAGAGGTCGGCAAAAGGCGCGGCCACCGGTTGGAATGACGATCGTTATTGCTGCGCGACATATCGCTAGAACCTCAGCCTTCCGGAGAGTTGGAGCGTGCGCATGTTCCGGGAGGAGCCGGGCAGGCCGAACTGCGTGCTGTTGATGTTGGTGACCCAGTTGGTGAAGGTGACATGGTTGAGCACATTTTGCGCGGAGAGCTGGGCGTCGAGCTCAAGCTTGTCTGGGAGGCGGAAGGTGCGCAGCAGGGCGGCGTCCAGCAGCAGCTGGTTGGGGCCGGTGATGGAGTTGCGGCGGGCGTTGCCCCACTGGCCCGCGGTGGGCGAGGTGTAGGCGGCGGGGTTGACGAAGCGGCCTGTCTGGCCCGGGCTCACGCGTACCGGCTGACCAGTGAGGCTAGGACGCACAAAGGACGTGTAGCCGGAGATAACGGCGGCGGTGTAGAGCGGGGTTTCGGGCAGACCGGAGCCGGCGGTGAGCTGCGTCTGCACGGTCCACTCCTTGTAGACGCGGCCGCGCCAGCCGCTGAGCAGCGTGCCGCCGCCTTTGCCCATGCCCGTGGTGTATTGCACGGATACGTTGATCAAGTGGCGCTGGTCGAAGTTGGAAAGGGCGCGCTCGCCGCGGAGGTTGCGCCAATCCTGCGCGATGGTGGCGGAGCCGATGGTGGCCGCGCCCTGACCGCCGATGGAGGAGTCGTCATCGAGAGATTTGGAGTAGGTGTAGAGAAGCGACGCGGTGAGGCCGCTCTTGAGGCGGCGGCGAAGCTGGATCTGGCCGGACTCCCGGTTGGAGTTACCGGTAGAGGTGATGTAGAGGAAACCGGTGGGGCACAGAGGGCAGGGGATCGCGGCTCCCGGCGCGTTGGTATTGGGCAGGAACTCCTGCACGCCGCGTGTGCCCTTGTTGCCGAGGTAGGTGGCGACCATCTGGAGCGAGCCGGGCAGGTCGCGCTGCACGCGCAGGTTCCAGGTGTGGAGATAGCCGACGCGGAAGTTGGGATCAACGCCGAAGGTCTGCTGCGTTGTT
>CAXSHQ010000289.1:1680-3691 GCA_964236875.1 uncultured Acidobacteriaceae bacterium
AGGGATGAAAGCCGTTGGCCAGCGTGAGCGGGCAGGCGGCGCTGTTCTGGAGCGTCACGCTTTTGGAGAGCGGGGTCTGCTGCGACATCTGCACGGCGATGCCCTGGTAGACGGAGGTGTCGAAGTTGACGCCATAACCGGCGGCGATGAGCAGCGAGGAGGCGGGGATGGGCCTCCAGGAGACGGCGATGCGCGGCTGGAAGCCGGCGAGATCGGAGTGGAGAAGCGCCTGCGGAAAGACCTGGCCGGTGAGCACACCGTTGGTGGCTGAAGGCAACACGGGCGCGATGGCGGCGAAGCCGGAGGCGACGTCAAGATTGACGAGGCGCTGCTTGAGCTCGCTGACGGGCGAGCTGTACTCCCAGCGCACGCCGGCGTTGACGGTGAGCTGCGGGGTGACGCGCCAATCGTCGGTGGCGTAGGCGGCGATGCTGTTGCCGCGCAGGTACTTGTCGGCGTTGCCAAAGGCGAGCGCGCTGGCAGTGGGGACGCCGATAAGGAAGTCGGCGAGATCGGAGCCGCTGCCCGGGTACGCGCTGCCGGAAGTGGCCGAGCCGTTGAAGCTGAAGGTGCCGCGCGGGTTCTTCTCGGTGAGGTAGTTGAACTGCTGGCGGCGGAACTCCACGCCGGCGGTGACGTTATGGGGCGAGTGGTTCCAGCGCAGGATGGCGGTGATGCCGTTGGTCTGGTTGCGGAGGAAGGAGTTGTTGCCGTCGGTGAGCGAGGAGATGCCGGAGATGAAGTTGAGCGTGGGCGGGCCCCAGTAGGGTGCGTCCTGGTCGTTGCCGGTGATGCCCGCGCGGCCGGAGACGTTATCGCGATAGGCAAAGAAGGGCGCGGTGCGGTTGGACTGACGGCTGTAGTTGTAACTGAGGCTGCTGCGGAAGTGCAGGTTGAAGGTGTGGTTCCATGTGGCGTTCGCTAGCATGCCGAGGCTGCGGTTGGCGTCCGTGAAGCCGAAGATGTTGTTGTTGCCGGAGCGCACGCTGTTGAGGCCGAAGGAGCCACTGACCTGGTTGTTGCGGCCGATGGTCTTGCTGGCGTTGGAGTTGAGCGAATCGATGTGGGTGTCGGTCTGGAGCGGAAGCTGGTAGTTGTATTGCGAGTTGCCGGTAACGTTTGGCAGCGGGTAGAGCGCGAGCAGGGCAGCCGCCTGCGGGCTGACGGGAACGGCGCTGCTGTTGTACGGCGTGCCGGTGTTGGGGTTGACGATAACCAGCGGCTGGCCAGCGGCGTTCTTGTCCTGCGAAAGGTTGCCGGCGCGCTCAAGCACCGTGGGGACGAGGCCTGGCTCGGTGATGGCCGAGGAGTCGCGCGTGCGCTGGTAGCCGAGGAAGACGTTGGGGCCGTTCCTGAGCAGGTGCGGGATCTTGAGCGGACCCTGCACGGCTACGCCGCCGGTGACCTCGCTGGTGTTGGGCTTGGTGGTGTTGAGGCCAGCGATGGAGTAGGGCTTGGCGTCGAAGGCGGAGTTCTCGATGCGGAGGTTGAGGCTGAAGTTATAGAGGGAATGGCCGCTGGCGGTGTTGCCGAAACGGCGGTCCAGCGAATACTGCGACGTGGCGGCGTTGTTGACGCTGCCGTTGATAAGCAGGCCGTCGGCGGCGCGCTGGGAGGAGTCGTCGGACGGTGGCGCGGCAGCGGTTTGATTGGCCGCCGCATTGTTGGCGGACTTGTTTGCCGGTGGGGGAGCTTCGCCGGTGCGCTTGGGCTGGCTGGCGGCTACGGCTACGGTGACGGGAGGGGCCGCGGCAGGCTTGAGCTCGGTGCGCATCTCCGCGAGCGTGAGGAGCTTGAGCTCGCTCTTGCCGAGCGGCGCGTCGACAGCGACCGTAACGGTTTCGTCGTCGGGCGCAAAGCCGGTCATCCCGATGTGGAGCGTGCCGGGGCCGTTTGCGATGCCCGAGAAGGTGTAGAAGCCCTGCGTGTCCGTGATGGCGGAGAGCTTGTGGCTGCCTTGCGTGAGGGTCACGGTAGCGCCGGGGACCGGCAGGCCGTGGAAGTAAACCAG
>CAXSHQ010000289.1:3701-6250 GCA_964236875.1 uncultured Acidobacteriaceae bacterium
GAGTTGGCGCTCGCTGATCCCGAGCTCGCCGGCGAGGGTCCCGACGCGGGTGCCTGGGCGGGTGTCTGGGCGGGCGCTGGCATTGCCGCTTGAGTGGGCTCTGACGTTGCTGCCGGAGCGGTCGTTGGCGTGGCTGCTTGCGGGGGCGCTGACGTTACTGCCGGAGCGGCCGTTGGCGTGGTCGCCGGAGCGGGCGTCTGGGTCGGCGTCTGCGCGTGTGTGGAAGGAAAGGCAGGCGCCGCAAAACTGAGCAGCAGGAGGGAGAGCCGCAGGAGATGCGGGCGTCGCGCGATAGTGAGCGATGTATTGGGCAGGAGCACGTTTCAGTTTTCCGAGGGTTTCTCTGCGTGGTCGACGACAACAGTGTCGACGGTGGCTTTGGTGGATTCGAGCTTGAGACCCAACTGCTCTTCCAGTGCGGCGAAGAGAGAAGGGCCGGGCGGATCGGTGTCGTTGTGGTGCATGTCCTCGTTGTACCAATGGAGCTCGAAGTCGTACTTGCCGGCTTCGCCGGTGTTGTCGATAACGAGGCGGTGAATCATGGATTGACCCTGCAAGCTGCCGGCCAGACCAGTCATGGTGATTGCCTGTGCCTGCAAGGATTCCATGGTGAACCGCATCGAGCCGCCGCGAAATGCTACGCCATCCGGCCCTTTGAGGCCGTTGGCGTACGTATCGTTGGGATCGGCAGGTTTGAGCTTGAAACCACCCTTCGCCACGATCAGCGAGAACACGGGCATCTCCTTCGTCTCGCGGTGAGCCTTGAGCTTGAAGCGATCTTCGAGCAGGGAGCGGGTCATTTGGGCGCGGACCTCCGTACGGTCCTTAGGGGTAAGCTTTTTGAACGATGCGACCGTTTCGGCATCCATCTTGGCCTGAACGTCGAAGCGGGCGTCAGCCACCGGCCCGGAAAGGCCGAACACGAAGTCTTCCATCTTCAGGTTGTAAGCACCGGTGACTAGCGACTTCAATGAAATGTTGTTCAGGGAAAAGCCGTCGTCGCTGTATCTCGAACTGGAGAATTGGGCGCCGGGATCGTGCGGCTTGATGGAGACGACTTCATAGGCGAAAGCGGACGGTGGGGCGGCGGGCTGCTGAGCCGCTATGGACCGTGCCACCGGTAGCGCGCACGCGGTGCAAAGAACAACGGTTCGCAATCCTTTCCCACGGTTTGCTGCGATCGTCATTCGTTCTCCTGCTGTGTCGCGCGACATCAGTCCTCCGAGGGTTTCTCGACGTGGTCGACGACGATGGTATCCACCTGCGCTTTGGTGGTTTCGAGCTTGAGGCCTAGTTGCTCTTCCAACACGGCGAAGAGGGAAGAGCCAGCGGGCGTCGCGGCGTCGTCGGAGTGATCTTCGTTCACCCAGTGAATCTCGAAATCGTAGGTGTCGGGCTGGCCGGTCTTGTCGATGACCATGCGGCTGATGCCGCGCTGGTGCTGCAGGTGAGAGGCCAGCGACGACATGGGAATACCCTGACCGCGAATGGATGTGTCGGTGGAGTGCACGGAGCCGGAATGCGCAACACCATCGGGACCCTTGATGCCGTTGGCGTAGGTGTCGTTGGGGTCGGCGGGCTTGAGCTTGAAGCCGCTCTTCGCAACGACCAGCGCGAAGACGGTGGTCTCCTTCTTTTCTCGATGGACCTTCAGCTTGAAGCGGTCTTCGAGCAGGGCGCGCATCATGTTCGCCTCCTGCTCATCGCGCTGCAGCCCGTGCAGCTTGTTCAGGGCTGCTACAGTCTCAGCGTCCATCTTGGCGTTGATGTCGAAGCGCGCGTCCGCCATGGGACCGGAGAGGCCCTGAACGAAATCGTCCATCTTCAGATCGAACGCGTCGGCGATCAGGGACTTCAGCGAAACGTTGGTCGCGCGATAACTGTCATCGTCCGTGTGGATGCCAACGTGGCCGTCGCCGGGGCCATGCGGCTTGAGGGAGACGACCTCGTACGCAAAGGTGGGTGAAGAGCCGGCTGCGGACTGACCGACAACAGGACATGCGGCAGCCAGCGCGACCGCGCCGCATAAAACGGCCGCGCCGAGAAACCTTCTCCGAAGTGTTGCCAGCATGTACTCGTTTCTCCTGCAGGTGCGGAACGGCGTTAGTTCGACGAAGGCTTTTCCACGCGGTCGATGGCGACGACATCCACGGACGTCTTCTGGGCATCGAGCTTGATGCCAAGCTGCGTGTTCATGGCTTCCGCCAGCGTGGGCGCGGCTTCCGTGCCTTCAGGGCGGGTCGGTAGCGGTGGCGGATGGCCGGAGAACATGGAGTCATCCGGCGTGAACGTGCAGACGATGTCATAGCGGCCGGTCAGGCCGGTATGGTCGACAACCGGGCGGTCCAGCAGCAGGCTCTGGAAGATGCCGGTCACATCGTCGATCGTGGCGTTTCGCGCGTTGAAGGTGAGGCCGGCGGGCGTGGGACGGAAGCCGAGGCCGGGGAGCGGCCCCTTGATCTCCGTGAGCTTGAGCTTGGGGCCGTCCTTGGCGACGCTGAGCACGAAGGCAGACATCTCGCGCTTGTCATTGTGGAACTTGAGCTGGA
>CAXSHQ010000290.1:0-4071 GCA_964236875.1 uncultured Acidobacteriaceae bacterium
GCCGCTGGCTGCGCCTTCGTCGCGCCCGACACCCTGGAGGGCACCCGCGACCTGCTCTCCCGCTGGCTCGCCACCCCGCCGGAGGAGCGCGCCGCCATGGGCGCCCGCGCCCAGGCGACTTTCGCCGAGCACTACGACATGCGCAGCAACACCGCCGCAATCTACAACGCCTTCGACGCGCCCCAGCTTCCCTCGTAGCATGAACCCTTCATAGCTCTTAGCTGGTCAAAGTCTGCTCTGCCCATGCACAGAGGATCGGTAACGCCCTCCTATATATAGGCGTCATCCTGAGCGCAGCGAAGAGCCTGCCCTGAAGGTAGTGAATGGGATCTCTGTAGTCTGCCCGCAGCGAAACGGACGCAACAGGCAAGGTAGACCACGCTTTAACGAGAACGGCTATAACATGCCCCAGGACGCGATCTCAATCCCGCCCCTGTCGCCGAGCCTCATACACCTTCGCGTCGATCAGAAGCCGGAACCAGAACGTCTGCAGCGTGTAGTAGATGAAGCCCTGCATCCCATCCAGGAAACCCGCCCGCACCACGTACCGGTAGAAGAACAGCGCAAACGGCCGCACGAAATACGGTGCCTTGTTGTACCGCTCCCGCAGCCAGCTCTTCCGCTCCACCACCGTGCCAGCGGCCTTTCCCAGCAGCCGCCCTTCCGCCTCGCCGCGCAGCGTCTCCCGAACCTCCGCATCGGCCCACCGGTTGTGCCGAGCCGTCCATTCCGTCAGCGGCATGCGCAGGTCGTCGATCATGCTTCCGCGAAGCTGCGCCGTCTGCCCCTCGCACAAAAAGTGCTGGTCATACTCCCGCTCCTCGCAGCGCCCTGTCCCGGCGCGGAACAGGCGCATGTGCCATGTCGGCGACATCCCCCCATGCCGCAGGACCCTGCCCAGAAAGCGCACATACCGAGGTAGGTAGTAGCCCGCCACGCCGCCTTCCTCCGGCAGCCCCGCGATCTCGTCTCGCAGCTCTGCCGTTAGCCGCTCATCGGCATCCAGATGCAGCTGCCACCGGAAGCGCAGGGGCGCATTTCCGATCACCCAGTTGCGCTGTTCCCCATAGCTTGTAAAAGGGTGTTCGAGCACGGTAGCGCCCGCTTCCCGCGCCAGCCGCAGCGTCTCATCCGTGCTGCCGGAGTCCACGACGATTACATCGTCGCTCAGCCCCGCCACCCCGGCCAGCGTCGCTGGGAGCGATGCCGCCGAATTAAACGTCAGAATGATGATCGAGGGCTGCAATCGTCCCACCCCAACCGGCGTCTAAAGCAGCTTCCGCGTAATCCGCGAAGAATCCGCGAAATCTGCGTTCCGCTTTCGCTTTCAGTCCCTCACGCCCGCAACTTGGCCAGAAGATCCGTCGGATGCACCGGCTTCGCCAGGATCTCGAACTCATGCCCCTGCGACCGCGCCCGCTCCAGCAGGTCCGCCGTAGACGCCTGCCCGGAAAACAGCAGGATCTTGCATGTCGGCAGCTTTTGCCGCGTCTGAATCGCCGCTTCTATGCCGGTCATCCCGGTCATGATCACGTCCGAAATGAGCATGTTCGGCTGGAAGCTTTCCAGCGCCTCGATGGCCTTCTCCCCGCTGTACACCGCGCGGGCCTCAAAGCCCGCCTGATTGAGGATGATTGCCAGCGTATTGGCGATCACCTGCTCGTCATCCGCAACCAGAACGCGCGGCTTGGAGGATGTATTTGTCGCTTCTACCATGAGGTCCCTGAGCTTCGCTTCTCTTTCCGTGCCCCCGGCGTCTTCTCAGCCCACCCGAAACACACCTCATCATACGACGGATAGGTGTGCGTGCACGCTGCGCGATGGCTCTTCCGTTTTCGATGCGCCGCTCCGCACCCGCGCTGTATCGTCCCACCCCCGTCCGCCCGAATGCTACCCTCAGCATCTAGATGGTCGATCTCCACCACCACCTGCTTCCCGGCCTCGACGACGGCTCCCCCGACCTCCAGACCTCCATCGCCATGGCCCGCCTGGCCGCCGCAGACGGCATCACGGACCTCATCTGCACCCCGCACGCCAGCAACCGCTACCCCCCCTTCCGCCCGGAAACCATCGCCGCACGCCTCACCGAGCTCCGCTCTGCCCTGGCAACCGAGGCCATCTCCGTTACCCTTGCCTCAGGCTGCGACTTCCACCTCAGCTACGACAACATCCAGGACGCCCTCACCCACCCGCGCAAGTACACGATCGCCGGCGGCAACTACCTCCTGGTCGAGCTGCCAGACTTCGGGCTCTCCCCCAGTATCGGCGAAACCCTTTACGAGCTCCGCCTCGCCGGCATGACGCCTATCCTCACCCACCCCGAGCGCAACCCTACCCTGCAACGCGACCCCAGCCGCCTAGCCGACTGGCTGCGTGCCGGCCTGCTCATCCAGGTCACCGCCGGCTCCGTCCTCGGCGAGATGGGCAAGCCCGCGCAGCGCATGGCCGAACAGCTCCTTGCGAAACGCTGGGTACACTTCCTCGCCACCGACGCGCACAACACCACCCGCCGCCCACCCCGCATGGCCGTCGCCCGTGACGCAGTCGGCAAACGCCACGGCGCGGCCTACGCTCACCTGCTCTGCGAAGAAAACCCCCGCGCCGTCCTCGAAAGCCGCGCCCTGCCCGAACAGCCTGAACCGCAGGGCCTCTTCGACGATGAAGCCAATGGAGCTATCAAACCATCTTTCTTCAGGCGCCTCTTCACCCGCCGATGACGCTGTTCTCCATCTGGTAACTCTGTTCTCCATCGGACAAAGTCCTCTCCTGCGGAGAGGCGTCATCCTGAGCGAAGCGAAGGATTTCTGTAGTCTGCCCGCAGCGGAACGGACGCATCAGGAGAAGGCGACTACACCGTAGCGCGCTGCGTGCAAACCCTACTCAGAACTGACACCTGATCACTAAAAACTGACGAGAACACGCCGTCGGCAATCCAGCACCGGAAGTCCATCGGCCACCCGCCTGCCGCCTGTTCCGACTCTTACAGCCCCAGCCCACCATCCACCGCCAGCAACTGCCCAGTAATAAAATGCGGCCCCGTCGCGAAAAACAGCACCGCCGCCGCCACGTCCTCAGCCCGGCCATTCCGCTTCATCGGCGTCCGCTCCGCGAACGTCTCGTACCCCGCGCCCACCTCACCGGTCACGATCATCCCCGGCGCCACGCAGTTCACGCTGATCTCCGGAGCCCAAGCCTTCGCCATGGTGTGCGAAAGCATGTGCAGCGCCGCCTTCGCCGTGCAGTAGTGCGCATGCGTTGGCCACGGACGAATGCCGCCCAGGGATCCGATATTCACGATCCGTCCGCGCGCCTCTCGCAGCGCTGGAAACGCCGCTTTCGCCACCAGGAAAGGCCCGCGCGTGTTGGTCTCGAACATCGCGTCCCATTCGCCCACGCTCATGTCCTGGAGCGCCACCGTCTCGAACGCGCCGGCGTTGTTCACCAGCGTGTCCAGTCCGCCGAGTCCGTTCTGCACCTCGCGCACCGCAGCCTGCACGCTCGCTTCGTCGCGAACTTCGCAAGCGACGGCCAGGGCCTTCACGCCAAACGCCTGCAGGTCGGTCACTGTCTTTTCAGCCTGCTCCTGCGAACCGCGATACGTAATCGCCACATCCGCACCGGCCTCAGCCAGGGCCAAAGCCAGAGCCCTGCCAATGCGCTTGGCGCCGCCCGTCACCAGCGCGCGCTTGCCGGCCAGCGGCTTGCCCGCGGTTACCGGTGGCCCCTCGCTCATCGAGGTGCGCCCGCCGGCTGCGGCACCAGAGGAGTCCTGTTCGCACCCTCTTCCGGAGCGGCATGCAGCGTTTCCTTGAAGATCTGGCTGTCGCCCGCGCTCAGCACCAGGTTCCGGCGCATCTGCTCCTTCATGCCGGGCGCGCTCATCCGCAGCTCATACGTTCCGGGCGCGATTCGGTCGAACCGGAAGTTTCCCTCCGCATCTGTGGCCTGCGACGCATCCACACCTGCCGTCACCGCATGCAGCCGTACGATCCCTCCCGGAATCCTCCCGCCATGCTCATCCTTCAGCGTTCCGCTGAGCATCGCCGTGGTCGGCTTCACCGTTGTGTTCAC
>CAXSHQ010000290.1:4081-6250 GCA_964236875.1 uncultured Acidobacteriaceae bacterium
ACCAGCACCGTCGCGCAAACCACCCCTGCCACCGGAAGCTCGCAGTTCGGCGCTCACCCGGTGCTCCTGCTCCTGGATTCCCGGCTTTGCGCTCGCCGCCTTTCCGTCGTTGTCGGCATACACCGACACCTGCTCCCGCGGCCGCTGCATCTTGATCACGATGTTCTGATCGGCTTCGGTCACGTCCAGGTCCTGCGCGGCCGTCGCGTATCCATGGGCGATCACCTGCACCGTCACATGGCTGCCCGTCTCCAGCAGGTCCATCACGGCTTTGCCCTGCGAGTTCGTCTTGATCTCCAGGTTGCCGTTATCCCTGCCATTCTTGGTTGCACGAAAGATCACTGCCGCGTTCTCCAGCGGCTTGTCGTTATATGCCTTCGCCACCTGGATGATGATCTTGCCCGTCTGTGCCGGTGGCTGGTACTTGCGCCCGTGTACTTCGCTCTGCCCACCCGCCAGCAGCGGCACACCCGCCGCCACCAGCACACCCCAGATTCCGGCCCTCTGCCCTGCGTTCATGGCGCGATTGTATCGCGCGAAGCCCACCATCGGCACGCCCCGCAGTCTCCTCAGAGGAACCTCTCAACAAGTCCTCCGTTCGTCAGAGAGAGGCTTCAGCCCCGCTGTACACAGCGCAAAATGATGCGGCTTTAGCCTGCTGAGGTAGTGCTGGTGGCCATAAACAGAGCTTCCCTACGGCTCGACAGAATCTGCGTGTAATTCACGCATATTTCAACTTTCGCTTATTGACTATGCCGCGCACCGAGGCGTACATTAGCACTCGGCAGGATAGAGTGCCAAACCGGAGATCGGGCTAGCCGGACATCACTCCGGGACGCAACTCTGCTGAAAGTAATACTCGCAAGGAGATCTGTAAATAATGGCAAGCACAACGTTTACCCCGCTGCACGATCGCATCCTCCTCCGTCGTCTCGACGAGGGCGAAATCATGCGCGGCGGCATCATCATTCCCGACTCCGCCAAGGAAAAGCCCCAGCAGGGTGAAGTCATCTCCGTCGGCAAGGGCAAGTCCAACGACGAAGGCAAGGTTTTCCCGCTCGACGTCAAGGCTGGCGACACGGTGCTCTTCGGCAAATACTCCGGCACAGAGATCAAGCTCGACGGCGAAGACCTCCTCATCATGCGTGAGGAAGAAGTCCTCGGCATCCTCAAGAAGTAGTCCTGCGCGGGCGGCGAGAGGCGGCTTCGCCGTGATCGTCCGCGGAACACAGATTCGGTTTGTGTTAAGGGCACGGCTTCAGCCGTGCCGTATAGCGAAATCTAGATCCGGGGCTTTTAGCCCCTAAGGAAAGTACAAATGGCAAAGCAAATCCTCCACGGAGAAGACTCCCGCCAGGCCATCCTGCGCGGCGTCAACATCCTGGCCAATGCGGTCAAGGTGACCCTCGGCCCCAAGGGCCGCAACGTCGTCATCGAGAAGAAGTTCGGCTCGCCCACCATCACCAAGGACGGCGTCACCGTCGCCAAGGAAATCGAGCTCCCTGAGGGTCTCGAGAACATGGGCGCGCAGATGGTGAAGGAAGTCGCCTCCAAGACCTCCGACGTCGCCGGCGACGGCACCACCACCGCCACCGTTCTGGCCCAGGCCATCTATCGCGAGGGCGTCAAGACTGTTGCCGCTGGCGCCAACCCCATGGCCCTGAAGCGCGGAATCGACAAGGCCGTCGAGGCCATCATCGGCAAGCGCGACGAGCACGGAGTCGTTCAGGGCGGCGCCCTCAGCGAGTTCTCCAAGCCCGTCTCCGGCGACATGATCGCCCAGGTCGGCACCATCTCCGCCAACTCCGATGAGCAGATCGGCACCATCATTGCCGCGGCCATGAAGAAGGTCGGCAAGGACGGCGTGATCACGGTGGAAGAGGCCAAGAGCGCCGAGACCACCCTCGACGTCGTCGAAGGCATGCAGTTCGACCGCGGCTACCTGAGCCCTTACTTCGTAACCGACGCCGAGCGCATGGAAGTCGCGCTCGAGAACCCCTACATCCTCATCTATGAGAAGAAGATCTCCACGATGAAGGACCTGCTCCCCTTGCTCGAGCAGATCGCCCGAACCGCCAAGCCCCTGCTGATCATCGCCGAGGACGTCGACGGCGAAGCGCTCGCCACCCTCGTGGTGAACAAGTTGCGCGGCACCCTGAACGTCGCGGC
>CAXSHQ010000291.1:0-3209 GCA_964236875.1 uncultured Acidobacteriaceae bacterium
GATGGCGCGTCGAGCGACGGCGTGGGGCTGATGACGGCGGTGCCGCGGGCGTTTCTGCTGCGGCAGACCGGGTTGAAGCTGGGCGCGGAGGAAGAGCTGGGCGTGGGCATGGTGTTTGTGCCGCAGACCGAAGTGCGCGCCGAGGCGGTGATGGAGCGGTGTCTGCAGTCACAGGGATTGCGCGTGCTGGGCTGGCGCGATGTGCCGGTAAAGCCGGAGATGCTGGGCGAGATAGCGCGCAGCGTGATGCCGAAGATCAAACAAGTTCTAGTGGCTGACGCGCAGGTGCTGGTGGCCGATGCGCAGGTGCCGGGCGACCCACTGGACCCAATGGAGCGGCGGCTGTACTTGGCGCGCAAGCAGTTCGAGCGGGCCGTGGGCGAGGGCGAGACAGCAGGCTATGTGTGCTCGCTTTCGACGGGAACGCTGGTGTACAAGTCGATGTGCCTGGGACGGCTGCTGCCGGAGTTCTATCCGGACCTGCGTGAGCCGGAGTTTGTGACGCACTTCTGCCTCTTTCACCAGCGCTATGCGACGAACACCACGCCGGCGTGGCATCGGGCGCAGCCGGGACGGCGGCTGGGGCATAACGGCGAGATCAATACGGTGTGGGGCAATCGCGCGCGCATGGAGGCGCGGGACTCCACGCTGCCGGTGGAGTGCAAGCCGGTGCTGACGAAGGATGGCACGGATTCGACGTCGCTCGATGAAGTGCTGGAGTTAATCTCGCAGAACGGAAGGACGATTGCCGAAGGCGTGCGCATGCTGCTGCCGCCGGCGCATGTGAACCGCTTCCATCCGTTTCTGAAGTACCACAACGACGTGACCGAGCCATGGGATGGGCCGGCGGCGATTGCGTTTTCAGACGGCGTGGTGGTGGGAGCGGCGCTGGACCGCAATGGCCTGCGGCCGTGCCGCTATGCGATCACGAGCAGCGGGCTGGTGGTGGCGGGCTCGGAAGCGGGGCTGGTCGACCTGGACCCGGAGACGATCATCGAGTCAGGGCGGCTGGGGCCGGGCGAGATGCTGGGTGTGGATACGGCCGAGCGCAAGGTCTATCACAACGAGGAGATGCTGGACGAGTTCGACAAGCGGGCGACGTATGTGGAACTTGCCGAGGACACGCCGCTGGTGGGGGTCGAGAGCCCTGCGACGCTGACCGGCGATGCGCTGACCGCGCAGCAGCGTGGGTTCGGCTACACCAAAGAAGACGTCAACATGATCCTGAAGCCGATGGCCGGCACGGGCAAGGATGCCGTGTGGTCCATGGTCGACGATACGCCGCTGGCGTTTCTGGCCAAGGGGCCGCGGCCGCTGTATGCCTTCTTTCGGCAGCGGTTTGCGCAGGTGACGAACCCGGCGATCGATCCGTTGCGGGAAGCGGTGGTGATCAGCTTGCACTCGCGGCTGGGGCCGTGGGCGCACCTGCTGGACAAGAATGCTCCGCTGCCGGGATTGTCGGTGGACACGCCTTTCCTGAGCCTGGGGCAGGTGGCGGCGCTGCGGGCGGGAGCGTATGGGCATCGCGAGAGCCTCCAGCTAAAGGTGCTGCCGTGCCTGTACCCGGCGAGCTCCACGCTGGAGCAGGCGGTGGAGGAGCTGGCGCGGCAGGCGGTGGAGCTGGTTCGCACCGGGGCCCGCATTCTGCTGCTGACGGACCGTGGAGCCGGGGCGACGGAGATTGGTTTGATGTTGCCGGTGACGATGGCCATGGCTACGGGCGTGGTGCATGACTCGCTGGTAGCGGCGGGGCTGCGGACGCTGTGCGGACTGGCGGTAGAAGCGGGCGATTGCCGCGATGTGCACCATGCGGCGGTGCTGATCGGCTATGGCGCGGGGACGGTTTGTCCGTGGCTGGCGCTGGAGACGGCGAAGGTGCTGGCGCCGGAGGGTGTCGACGGCGAGGCGTTGATGCTGCGTGCGCTGGATGCGGGCATCGCGAAGATCATGTCCAAGATGGGCATCTCGGTGGTGAACAGCTACCGGTGTGCGCGGCTGTTCGATATCCTTGGATTGCACAAGAGCGTGGTGGACCGGTGCTTTGCGGGCACGCCGGCGCCGCTTTCAGGAATCGGGTTTGCCGAGCTGGACCGGCGGCTGCGAGAGAGCTGGCAGGCTGGGCCGGTCGTCCCTGCGGCGGAGCTGCCTGACTTTGGGTGGGTGCGGTTTCGCAAGTCAGATGTGTCCGAGCCGCACATCTGGCAGCCGCCCAATGTGAAGGCGCTGCAGAACGTGGTGGGAAGCGCGCGGGGGCAGGCTCCGCAGACCGATCCGACGGGGGCGTTTGGGATATTCAGCCGCAATCTGGACCTGCGCGAGGCGGCGACGGTGCGCGACCTGCTGGAGATTCGACCGGCGGGCGAGGAACTGCGGCTGGAGGATGTGGAAGCGCCGGAGAGCCTGTGCAAGCGGTTCATTTCCAGCGCGATGAGCCTGGGCTCGCTGAGCCCGGAGGCGCACGGGACGATCACCCAGGCGATGAACATGCTGGGAGCGCGGTCGAATACGGGGGAGGGTGGGGAGGATCCGGCGGTCTATCGGCTGCAGGAAGAAGGAAGCAGGAAGAAGGAAGCAGGTAACGACGGCGGCGCAAAGGCTGTTGCGAGCTCGGGCGGTGGGGCTGCGGTGGCCCAGATGGTGGCCGAGCCGGTGGCGACTCCAGCGGTGCAAACGGGCGTGAGCCTGAATAACAAGATCAAGCAGATCGCTTCCGGGCGGTTTGGCGTGACGGCCGAGTATCTGGCGCATGCGGAAGAGATCGAGATCAAGGTGGCGCAGGGCGCCAAGCCGGGCGAGGGCGGGCAGTTGCCGGGGCACAAGGTTTCGGGGCTGATCGCGCGGCTGCGGCATGCGCAGCCGGGGGTGAGTTTGATCTCGCCGCCGCCGCACCATGACATCTACTCGATCGAGGACTTGGCGCAGTTGATCTATGATCTGCGGCGGGTGAACCCACGGGCGGCCATCGGCGTGAAGCTGGTGTCGAGCTTTGGGGTGGGGACCGTGGCGGCGGGTGTAGCGAAGGCGTATGCCGACTTCATCGTGATCGCTGGGAATACGGGCGGCACAGGGGCGGCGGCGCTTTCGAGCATCAAGTATGCGGGCAATCCGTGGGAGCTGGGCGTGGCGGAGGCGCAGCAGGCGCTGCGCGCGAACGGCATGCGCGACCGCGTTCGACTAAGGACAGACGGCGGCATGGCGACGGCGCGCGA
>CAXSHQ010000291.1:3219-6224 GCA_964236875.1 uncultured Acidobacteriaceae bacterium
CCTGAATACGTGTCCGACGGGGATAGCGACGCAGAAGCCGGAGCTGCGGGCGAAGTTTCGCGGCAAGCCGGAACACATTGTGGAGTTCTTCCAGCTTTTGGCGGCGGACCTGCAGAAGCTGCTGGCCAAGCATGGGCTGCGGAGCCTTGAAGAGGCGATTGGGCGCGTGGACCTGCTGGAGCAGGTGCGGTTCGACGGCAACCTGGACCTGACGCCGGTGCTGGCGGTGCCGAAGAAGCTAGGGACGACAGCAGTGCGGTGGATGGGTGTGCCGAACCGGCGACCAGGCGGGGATGAGCCGCTGGATGAGCCGTGGACCGAGCCGGCACTGGAGGCTGCGCGTGCGGGTGAGCCGTACCGGGTGAAGGCGCACATCGCGAATGAGCACCGTGCGGTAGGGGCTCGGCTTTCTGGTGAGCTGGGCGTGCTGCGGGCCAAGGGTCAGATCGGCGCGGTGGATGTTACCTATGAGCTTGAGGGCACGGCGGGGCAGTCGTTTGGAGCGTTTGCGGGTGAGGGCCTTGTTCTGCAGTTGACCGGGCAAGCGAATGATTTTGTGGGCAAGGGGCTTTCCGGCGCGGAGCTTTGGCTGCGCGCGGTGGGATGCGCGGCGGAGCGGAGCGACGAGCACTGCCTGCTGGGCAATGTGGCGCTGTATGGCGCGACCGCCGGGAAGATGTTTGCGGCAGGGCGCGCGGGCGAGCGTTTCGCGGTCAGGAACTCGGGCGCAACGGCTGTGGTGGAAGGCGTGGGCGACCATGCGTGCGAATACATGACCGGCGGGATGGTAGTGATCATGGGCGAAGTGGGGATCAACTTCGGCGCGGGGATGACCGGCGGTCTAGCGTGGGTGAACGACGCTTCCGGAAGGATGCTCGGAGAGACGCTGTTTCACGATGAGTTCTTGAGTGCGCAGCCGTTCGCGGAGGCGACGGCGGAGCAGCAGGCGGGGCTGCGGGCCTTGTTGGAAGAGCATGGGGAGAAGGCGGAGAGCCGGTTGGCCTCGTTGCTGCTGAAGGACTGGAGCGGGGCGGCTCAGGGGTTTGTGCTGTTTACGCCGAAGCCTCAGGCTTGAGGCGGGTGGGGATGGGCGGGAGCAGATTCCACACGTGGTGATGAGACGCCACGGATGGGGCATCCCGGAAGGCTGTGTTCTATAGCTGTTCTCCTGCAGGTGTAGTTCCACTCTGAGCAGAAAGCAGATCCTTCGCTACGCTCAGGATGACAATGTAGTGGAGTGGGAAGACTACACCTGAAAGAGAACCGCTTTATAGCTGTTCTCCTGCAGGTGTACAGGTGGTCCGAGACGCAGATTCCCTTCGGGAATGACAACAAAATAGCGCTGCGAATCTAGACGACCCAGCTTAATCAGAACCTCCCTAAAGCGAGAGGGCAGCCATGTTATGGCTGCCCTCTCGCTTTGTGCATTGCTGTTTATTGCTGGCCGGTGATGCCGGGGCTGGTGACGGTGAAGTAGACCCGCGTCGTGTGGGTGACGCTGCCGACCGTGACGCTGATGGTGATGGGGTAGGTGCCGGCGGGGGTGAGCACCGGTTTGTAGGTGCCGGGGCCGCCGAGGCCGCAACCGGTGAAGAACAGCGAGGAGCCGGCCATCAGGAGTGTCAGGCAGAGCAGAGACAGGGCGCGCGAGACGCCGCGGCGGCGGCGCAGGCGAACCAGGCCAGCGAGGCCTAGCAGAGAGGCGGGCCAGGCGAGGATCAGTGCGTAGGAGATGCCGCCGGAGCGCGGGCCGATTGCGGGCGCGTGCAGGGCAGCTGAGGGCGTGGTGCCGGGCTGGATGTCGGTCCAGAGGGTGACGTCAATGGGGAGCGGCGTGGTGGGCGCGGTTCCGGTGCTGAAGCTGACGACACTGGGAGCGAAGGTGCAGACGGAGTATTGCGGCAGGCCGGAGCAGGAGAAGGTGGCGGTGCCGGATAGGGTGTTTGAGGCTTGGATGAAGATGGTGGCGTCGGTGGTGGAGCCATCGGCGACAGCGACGTTCGGCGAGCCGTTGACGGTGAGCTGGGACGCTGCGCAGCCGGCGGAGGCCTGGGCGAGCGTGGCCGTTCCGCCAACCGGGCCGGTAATGGCGAGAGCGCTGCAGCCGTAGGGACTGAGCGCGAAGTCTACGGTGGAGGCAAGCACGGTGTAGGTGATGCCGGCGCAGTTGGAGGCGGCGAAGTTGGCAGCTCCGCTGTAAGCACAGGTCAACGTGTAGGTGCCCGGGACAAGCGTGTTGTTGGAGACGGCGACGCCGTACTGGAGGAGTTCCTGCAGGGTGAAGGTGGCCGTGCCGGTCTGCGGATTGATGGAAGAGGTGCCGAGCGGGGCGGGATTGCTGCCGCTGTAGAAGGAAACTGTGCCGGTGGGCAGGCCGGAGGTGTTGGAGGTGACCTTGGCGGTGAGCACGCTGGCGCCGCAGGCGGTGTAGTTCTGGTTGTTGAGGGTGACTGTGGAGCAGTTGCTGAACTGGGGCTGGTTGTTGTTCGTGACCGACAGCACGGAGGTGGTGGACGCCTGGACCACTGTGACGGTTACGCCGGGGCAGACGCTAGCGGCGTAGAAGCTATCGCCGAGGTAATTGCATGAGAGGGTGTGTGTGCCGACGGAGAGGCCGCTGACGCTGAGTGAGGCCTTGCCGGAAGCATCGAGCGGGAGGGGCGCGGAGCCGGTGCCGTCTACGGAGATGACGACGTTGCCGGTGGGTGTGCAGCCCGGGGCGCTGGTGTTGCAGGCGGCCGGGGTGACGGTGGCCGTGAAGGTGACCGAAGCGCCGAACTGCGAGCTTCCGGTGGCAGGGGTGGTTTGCGCGACGGTGCTGGTGGTCCTGGTGAGGACTGCACCGACGCCGGTGAGCGCGATGGACGGCGTGCCGGCGGACGAGGCGGTTCCGGTTTCCGTGTAGGTGGCAGTGTAGTTGCCGGAAGTTGTGGGGGTGAACTGGCCCTGGAAGGCGCAGATGGCGCCGGGAGCGAGGCTGCCGCTGGCGCAGGCGAGGACGGAGT
>CAXSHQ010000292.1:0-1813 GCA_964236875.1 uncultured Acidobacteriaceae bacterium
GCTAGACGTGATCTTCCAGCTTTGCAATGTGTTCCTGTGGGGACCGTTCTGCTTTCACCTGCCGGAAACCGCAGAGGCGCGCCAGGCGTTGTATCGCGGCAGTGTGCTGGCGCAGCAGGTTGCCGTATGCCTGCTCGCGGCCGTGAGTCTATGGGGCTTGAGCGTGTGGGCCTCGGGGTCTGCGCATGCAAGCTACTCGGATGTGTTCACGCCGCTGATCTGGACCAGCATCGGCATCACGTTCCGCGAGTACACGCGGCGCATGTACTTCGCGGAGATGCGCTTCGCGGAGGCCTTCTGGACGGAGCTTGCGACCGTGTTGTTGCAGATTGCAGGCGTGGAGTGGCTCGCCCTGCATGGGCAGGTCAGCGTCGGCTCCACGCTGAACGTGCTGAGCTGGGGAGCGATCCTGGTTTCGCTTTGGTGGGTCGGGCGCGAGTGGCGCACGATCCGCGTCAGCTTCCGCGCGTGTCTTGAGGACGTGCGCAGCGACTTCGCACTGGGGCGCTGGTTGTTCGGCGGCAACATGGTCAACCTGCTGAGCCTGCAGTGCAATCCCTGGATCCTCAGCAGCCTGCTGGGCGTTTCCGCCGCAGGCGATTACGCGGTGTGCGAGTACCCGGTGAACGTGCCGCGCGTGGCGCTCACCAGCCTGCAGAACACTATGGCGCCCAGCATGGCGCGGCGGCTGACGTCGGACGGACGGCGCGGACTCCACAACCTTGTGCTGCGCTTCGACAGCATGCTGCTGGTGGGCTCGGCGGCCTTTGTTGCGATTGCCTGGTGGGGCGGCAGGGGGTTCGCGCAAATCCTTTTCCGCAAAGTCCCGGACGACAGCCACTCCGTGGTGGTGCTGCTGGCGCTCAACCTGCTGGCGCTGGCCTCCACCATGGCGCGGAGTTATGGCCTCACCGCGCTGGGCCGCGCTGACCTGACGTTCTATGTGAACCTCGCGGGATTTGCGGTGCAGGCAGTCGTAGCCATTCCGCTGATCAAGATGTTTCACCTTGAAGGCGCGGCCATTGCCTTGATGCTGGGCACGGCGACCTCCGCGCTGCTGCGCGCGGTAGTGTATGCACGCGAGATTCGCCGGAAAGATATCGGAGCACTGCCGACATCCGCGGAGGTTCAGCCCGCATGAGCACCGCGGTCCTTCCTCAGGCACAGACCGGCGTAGACACAGCCACGGTCCGGCGCGCGCGCTGGCTGTGGGAGAAGGCCGACTTCCGCGCCCGCGCCGTGCGCATCTTCTGCGCGCTGGCGCTGGGTGTGTGCTTCTGGTACTCCGTGCCTTACGGCATTCCCAAGGAAACGACCAACGGCCTGCAGGAAGCGGTGAACAACGCAGCGCAGAACTTCGAAGGCAGCCGCAGCCGGCAGATCGCCGTGCCGATCATTGCGGTATTTGCGGTGTTTCTGCTGTGGCGTTTCCCGCGGCGCGGTGCGTGGCGCGGCCACTTGCGCTGGCCGGTGATCGCGTTTGCGGCGTGGGCGCTGGTGAGCTATGGCTGGAGCCAGGCGCCGCCCACCACGGGCAAGCGGCTGGTGGTCTTCGTGGTGGATGCGCTGTTTGCCTACATGCTGGCGCGCATCGTGTCGCTGCTGGAGATGGCGTTCTGGGGCTTCCTCAGCACAGGCACGGTTGCGCTGATCTCGCTGTATGTCGACATCTTTCATGAGCACAAGTTCGCGCCGTTCGATCCGGACTACCGCTTCATGGGCGTGATGACCGCGAACTACATGGCGATGAACCTGGTCGCGAGCCTGATCTGCCTGGGCGCGCTGGCGAGCGCGCAGGTGCGCCGGTTGCGGG
>CAXSHQ010000292.1:1823-6220 GCA_964236875.1 uncultured Acidobacteriaceae bacterium
CGATGAACCTGGTGGTGAGCATGATCTGCGCGATGACGCTGCTGCAGCGGCGGCCTCGCTGGGCGAAGTGGATCCTTCCCTTGGTGGTCGTAGAGCTCGGGCTGCTGGCGCTGACGCGCTCGCGCCTGAGCACGCTGCTGACGCTGTGCCTGCTGGCTGTGCTGCTGCTCCGCTGGGCGCGTACGCAGTGGCAGGCGCGCACGCGGGCCATGGTGCTGGTAGCGTTCCTCGCCGTGGCCGTGCCGGTGCTGATCGTGGCGGTCGGCAACGACCCGGGGAACGTGGCGCAGAGCGCTTTCATGATGGGCCGCAACGATACGGAAAACACGCAGAGCCTGAGCAACCGCGCGCCGCTGTGGAGCGAGCTGATGGAGTACGTGGAGACGCGTCCCGTGCTCGGGTTTGGATATGCCGCGTTCTGGATTCCGAACCGCGTGGACAAGATTTCGACCGACCAGGGCTGGGCCGTGCCGACTGGTCACGACACTTACCTCGACCAGTGGCTCTCGCTGGGCTTTGTGGGCCTGGTGTTCTTCGCGGTATCCCTCTGGGGCGCGTGCATTCTGGCGTGGCGGCGCGACCGCCGCGAGCGCAGTCCGGAAAGCCTGTTCGCTGCACTGCTGCTGACGTGGCTCTGCCTGGAAAGCGTTGCGGAAACGGTGCCGCTGGACCCGTATCTGCCTTCCATGCTGGCCTACACGTGTCTCGTGAAGATGTGCCTGCTGCCCGGGAGCGAGCCGCCAATCGTGGAAAGCGCGCCCATCGTGCAGGGACTGCCGCCGGAGACGCAGCCAGCATGAGCGAGGCTCCCCGGCAACACCACACATCGATGGACCTGGGTTCCGGCGAACCCGGCCTGGTGAGCATCATCATCCCTACGTACCGGCGGCCGCGCGAGCTTGTGGTCGCGGTGCGCAGTGCGCTGTGCCAGACCTACCGGCCGGTGGAGGTTATCGTGATTTCCGACGGCCCCGACCCGGAGACGCGCACGGCGATGGAAGCGCTGCCCGAATGCAATGGCAAGCTGCGCTACATGGAGCTCACGGAGAACCGCGGCCCTGCTGAAGCGCGCAACGCCGGGGTGCGCGCGAGCCGTGGCGAGTGGCTTTCGTTCTCCGATGACGATGACGAAATCCTGTTTGAGAAAACAGCCCGGCAGATGGAGATTGCCGACTCGGCGCACCCGGAGCAGATGATCAGTTGCCGCACGATTTACCGGCATGACGGCATCGATAGCGTGTGGCCCAAGGCGCCCCTCGCGCCAGGTGAGGACGTGGCCGACTACATCCTGCGGCGACCATCATTGCTCGGAAGACCTGGAGTCCTGCCTATCCAGACGCTGCTGGTGCATCGCTCCGTTTTCGCCGCCGTGCCGTTCACCACACACCGCGACCACGAAGACTGGGCGTGGCTGCTGGAAGCCTGGCATCATGCGGGCGCGCGGGTGCGCTTCGTGTGGGAGCCGCTGGTGGTCTACAACATCGTGACCGACAGCATCTCGCGCAGCCGCCGCATGAACTGGGAGGACTCGGCGGCATGGGCGCAGGAGTTCCGGCCCTGGCTTTCGGATCGTGCGTACACGTCGTTTCTCGCCACCAAGGTGCTGCTCAAAGCCCGGCGTGCGCGCGACTGGCGTGCGGTGCGGCAGGTCGCCGGCGAGATACTGCGCAACCACCCGGGGCCGCTTGAGCTGCTGTTCCTGCTAGGCGCGCTTGCGGTGCCGGGCGCGGTGCTGCATGCGGCGTGGAAGCGGTCTCTGGGCAAGGCAGAGGCGGCGGTGAAGACGGAAGACGCGGGAGCATAGGGCATACGGCTCTGTCGTTGGCCTGCCTACTCCGTCTGTCCATTGAGCTCACTGAAGGCTTTGGAGTGTCTCCCCAGCAGGGCGCGCAACTCGTTCTGGGTGGAATCGGAAGCGCTGGGAGAGTGTAAGGCTGTCTTGTGGAGAGCTAATGCGATCTTCGAGTCGACGAAGTTCTCGGAGACGCCGAACGGACCTTGCGAACGGACCCAGAGAGCGGCATCGGCGGCCGTTTCGGGAGTGGCATGGAGCGCTGCGAGCGCCACCAGGAGTTCGTCCGGGATGGGCGGGTCCTGGCTGAAGCCAGCGCGGGCCTGTTCGTTCAGCACCTCCAGAATGCCGTTCTTCTTTGTGTCGTTGCGCGGCGCCACGATCCAGAGGGCAGCCCTGCGCAGGAAGGGCTGGCGCCGGGTGCCTTCTCCCGGCTCGATCTGCGAGCGCTGCAGCATGGCCAGGAAGCGGACACTGTTCAGGTACTGCTTGAGCCCGCGAGGCGTTTTATACAAGGCGAGCAAAGGCGGCGCCCAGTCGCTCAGGGCGACAAGAAATTCCTTGGAATCGCGCGCATTTTCAGCATCCGGGCGCGTGATCAGCCACCATTGGGCAAGCAGCCACATGCCACCGCCCAGCACCATGACCAGCAACAGCACCTGAATGACCCCGGCTCCTGTTCGCACCGGCTGCACATCGGACGCGGGCAGAGTTTCGTTGGCCTGGTGTACAGGAAACGTTGCAGGCACCGATGCCACGCGCTTCGCCTCCGGCGCACTGTCAGTCAGCGAAGGCTGCGTCCCTACGCCGGTCGCGCTGGACAGGGTGTTGTTGCCTGGCGCGTCACTGGCCGCCGCCTTTGCGTTGGAGGCTGCCGAACTCCCACCCTGCGACAAGGGCGGGACCACTCCTGCCGAACTGGAAGCGGGCTCAGTCTTGGACGGCTTCGCATCCGGCTTGCTGAGGAATGGGGTGATCTTTTGCTGCACCCACGTCGCCGAGTTTTGCAGGCTGGTGCTGTACAACGCGCCCAGCAGCAGAAGCAGTGTTCCAGTGACGGGCAGGAACCAGCGCTGAAGCATGTGCATGAGCCAGCGCAGGCGGCTTTCCCAACGCAGCAGAGCCCGCGCATCGGCCCTGAAGTTGGCCGTGGCGGATGAGCCCGCAAGTCCATCGTGCTGATTGCCGCTTTGCAGCAGTTTGATCGCCTGGTCGTCGGTAAGGGGAAGCAGGTTGAACTGCAGCTGGATCAATTTCTGCAGGTAGAGGTTCGCGAAGGCAGATTCGCGTTTGCCCTCGACCTGGACCTCGGCCTGCGTGAGACCGAGCAGAGGCGCGGGCATGGTTTTGATGGCGCTGGAGAAACTCTGACCGAGGTAGTACTCCACCACCTGCCGCGCCATGCCGAGCACGATGTAACACTCGCCGGCGGTGACAAGGAAGTTGATCGCTTCCACCACGTCGCGAATCTTCTCCGGGCTGCAGCGATCCAGGTCGTCGATGAGCAGGACAAGCTTTCCGTTGCCGAGCACCTCGGTTACCGTGCCGAAGTCGCGCGCAAAGCGCTCGCGAAGGGTGGTTTGTTCCTCCAGCTCGCTCTTGGAGCCCTTGCCGTTGGTGGCGAGCAGCGACGCGGGGTTGGAAAGGAAACCGGTGAAGCCCTGCGCGATGGTGCGCAGGGTGACGAGCGTGGTGACGGAAGCGGGAATGAACGCCGCGAGCTTGCTGAGGTCGACCGTACCGCCTGCGAGAAAGTCGCTTGCAAGCAGCGCCGTCCACACCGTCGCCAGGCAGAAGAGCACGGAAACGAACCAGCGCTCCGGCCAGCGCTTGAGGAAGATCCGCAGGCGTGTCCACGCTCCGGCCAGCGTCCAGGGCGACCGGAGCGCATTGGTGCGAACAGCCTGCAGCAGGCTGGCCAGAATCTGTTCTTCGGATTGATGATGCCAGGCGTTGAACGGGATGACCGTATGGTGTTGACGCCGGAGGTCGTCCGAAAGCAGGTTCATGAGCGAACTCTTGCCGGAACCCCAGCTGCCGTTGATACACAGGACCAGCGGCGCGCGTGTGCTCGGGTTGCGGAAGAAGCGGGACATGCCGTCCGCGATGGTACGCAGGCGCACGGCGTCTGCATCCTGTGGCTCCAGCGGGCGGTCGTTGACCGCCATGCCTTCGATGCCTTCCGCGCCGGTTGCATGCGCCGGGCGCATGGCGACGATCCAGCCGAGCAGCAGGCACAGCAATGCGACGGCGTAGAGCCACGGCGCCGGGAGCTTGATGCCGATGGGCAGCAGCATGGCTTCCGCGGCGGCGTCATGGGTGAGCGGTGTGTAGGTGTGGCGGCCGCGGGCGTCGGTCTCCACGCGGTAGATCATGCCGTGGCCCGGAGTGCCGCCGACCGCGTAGCTGGTGACGCTGCTGTTGTACGGAGCGGTGCGGGACGAAGGGGTTGTAGCCAACGCATTCACATGCGTGCCGGCTTCGTTCCTTATCGACGAGCATGCGTCCGGCAGAGAGGGTATCTGCGCGAGCATGGCCTTCAGCGAAGTGAAAAAGGAGCGCCCTGCCGCCACGGCAGGGCAGGGCTTCTGTGTGGCGAGCAACG
>CAXSHQ010000293.1:0-6202 GCA_964236875.1 uncultured Acidobacteriaceae bacterium
CGGACCTGACGCTAGCCGAATTGATGGACCCGGCAAGGGTGTCGCGGATGCTGCAGTACCACATGCGGGTGCCGCCTTCCTCGCCCTCCTTGCGCGAGATGCTGGAGGCGGTGAGCAAAGCCGTTGCCGAGCGGCCCGAGGGTGGGCACACGATGAGCTCCGAAGTGGAGCGAGCGGTGGAGTTCCGGGCGCTGGAGGCGATGTTCGGGCTGGCGATGAATCCGCAGGCGAGCTCGCAGGCACGGGCGATTGCGCGCTCGCACCTGATGGACCTGTTGCAGCTATGGACGACAACTGCGAAGCCGAGCGATTCAGCGGAGGCGATCCACCGGGCGGCAATGGTGGCGCGGCTGCAGGAGTTTGAGCGCGACCCGGAGAAGTTCGTGCCGGTACGGCCGGTGGAGGCGCCGCCAGGGATGCCGATTGGGGATGAGGAAGATAGTAACTAGTGGTTAGTGCTTAGCGGTTAGTTATCAGTGGTTAGGCAAAGACGACAGAAAGAACGCCGTGTTCTTTTTGGGCGGGTGTGACGGTGATCTCAACGTCTTGGCCTAGCGCGGTAAGGAACTCGATTAGCCGGCCCACAGAGAAGTTTCCAGCACGGTTGCGTGCCAGGGCGGAAACGTGCGGCTGCTGGATGCCGAGAATTCTTGCAGCCTGGACTTGTGTCAGGTCGCGGTCCTTGATGATACGGGCAATCTGCAGAGTCAACCGCGCTTTCATCAGCTCCTGATCCGGGTTGGACAGACCGAGATCGGCAAAGATGTTGCCGCTTCCTTCCGTGGCTTCCTCGGCTTTCGTGCTTGTCTTCGATGTCATGGTTAGCTATGCCTCTCCTTGTAGTCCTGCTCCGCTGCCGCAAGCCGCCTGCGGATCAAGTCGATTTCTGCCTTTGGTGTGGCGATGCCTGACTTCGACTTCTTCTGAAAGGCGTGCAGCACGTAGAGCACGCCTCGAAGCCGCACGGTGTAGACCGTCCGCCATGTGTCTCCGTCGAACGGCGCGACGATCTCCATGACGGTGTGGCCGCCGAACCCTTTGAGCGGCTTTGCAGCTGGGTCAGTTTCGCCCTGCTGGGCCGCATAAAGAGCTTGCCCGATATCGCGGCGCACAGGTTCTGGAAACGACCGGATGTCCTTCTGGGACGATCCCATCCAGAAGACCGGCTTGAGAGCTTCGGGAGCCACTTAGGCAAATATACATATTGCCGTATAAAGGAGCGGTTGCGAAAATGTGGCTCAGAGAACGATCGGCGGTGAAGGTGCGACGGAACACTGCGGGAATGAGCGCCGGTGTGTGGGTGGTGGCGCTGGCGATTGCGCTGCTGCATATGCTTACCAATGGTTGGTATGGGTTTCACCGCGACGAGCTGCAGTTCCTGAGCGACAGCCGGCACATGGAGTGGGGGTTTGTGGCGTATCCGCCGCTTACGGCCGCTGTAGAGCGGGTGAGCCAAGCGGTGTTTGGGCTGTGGCTGCCGGGGCTGCGGTTGGCGTCGGTGCTCGCGCAGGGTGCGGTGGTGCTGCTGGCCGGTGGGATGGCCCGGGTGTGCGGCGGCGACAGGCGAGCGCAGACGCTGGCTGCCTTCTGCGCTGGGTGCGGCACACTGGCGCTGTTTGAGGGCACGGAGTTTCAGTACGGGAGTTTCGACCTGCTGTGGTGCGCGCTGCTGGGCTACGCCGTAGTGCGGATGCTGGCAATGGAGGATGCGCGCTGGTGGCTACTGGCCGGGGTGGCGGCGGGGCTGGGGCTCCAAACGAAGTACACGATGGCGTTCGTGGCGGCCGGAGCGGTGCTGGGGTTTGCCGCGACCCCGGCGCGGAGGCTGCTTCTGAATCGCTGGTTTGCAGCGGCGCTTGGGCTGACGCTGCTGATCGCGCTGCCGAACTTTCTTTGGCAGGTGCACCATGGGTTCATCTCGCTGCAGTTCCTGGAGCACATCCATAAGCGGGATGTGCGGAATGGGCGAGGGAACGGCTTCTGGGTGGACCAGTTCTGGCTTTCGGCTTTGACCATGGCGGCGCCGGTGTGGATTGCAGGGTTATGGCGGGCAGTGCGCGAGGCACGGTGGCGACCGGTGGCGGTGTTCTGGGCTGTGCCGGTTTTGTTCTTCGGTTTCTCGAATGCGCGTGGGTATTACACCGGGGGCGTGTACCCGATGCTGATCGCGTTGGGAGCTCCGGTGATCGTGAGATGGCTGGCCGCACGCGGGCCGGGACTGCGGGTGGCGCTGAGCACGGCGTTTTGCCTGTTGTTGGTGGCCGATGCGGCGCTGATGTGCGCGGTGGTGGTGCCGCTGGCCAAAAGCGGACCGCTGCGGAATTTTGCGCTGAGCAAGAATGACGACCTGCGCGCGGAGTTCGGGTGGGACGAGATCGTGGCGCGGGTGGCGGCGATCCGAGACAGCCTGCCGCCGGAGCAGCGGGCTGGGCTGGGCATTGTCACGGGGAACTATGGAGCGGGGGGAGCGGTAGATGTGTTCGGCCCGAAGTACGGGCTCCCGGAGGCGATCAGCACCACGAACTCGGCGTGGCTCCGGACCTACCCGCGCGATCCGCAGCCGACCACGCTGATCGTGCTGGGGTACTCGCCGGAGAACGTGGAGGCAGGGTTCACCGGCTGCCGTGTGGTGGAGACAACGGCCAATTCAGCAGGAGTACGTGGGGAGGAGGTTCGGGAGCGACCGAATATCTATCTGTGCGGGCCGCCGAAGCTGGGGTGGGCGCGATTCTGGCAGGAGTGGCAGTCGTTTGGGTGAGGCAGGAAGAAGGAAGTAGGAAAGCAGGAAGCCGGGATAGGAAGCAAGGTTCGACGAGCGCCGGGTTCTGGTGTTTCGTCCAGCTCTGAGCGATGAGTGAGCGAGCTTGAGTGGGAACGAGCGTGGGGCGAAGACGAACTCAGAGGCAAACTCTGCAAAGATTTCGCATTCGCGGGCGGCTGGGGCGCCGTTTACCCGAGTGAGCAAGTGGATGGATCTGAACGCGGCGGCATTCCGGGAAGTGGTGGAGACCCATCAGCGCATGGTGTTTTCGCTGGCTTTTCGGGTTACGGGAGAGTACGGAGCAGCGGAGGAAGTGGCGCAGGACGTGTTCCTGGAGCTCCATCGGTCGGCGGAAAAGCTGGCCGATGGCGACCATATGCGCTACTGGCTGCGGCGCGTGACCGTGCACCGGGCTACGGACTCCATCCGCAAGCGCGGACGGCAGCCTGAGAACGGGGCCGAGGAATGGGACGACGGGTACGGGGAAGCAGCGTCGGCGGAGCCGTTCCGCGTGACGCCGGCCATGGAGGCGCGGCTGGAAGAGCTGCTGGGCAGCCTGCCGGAGACTCTGCGGATCCCAATCGTGTTGCGGTACCAGGAGGACATGCTGCCGGAAGAGATTGCGCTGCTGCTGAAACAGCCAATCGCGACGGTGAAGAGCCACTTGCAGCGTGGATTGAAGCTGCTGCGCAGGAAGGCAGCGGTCACGATGAAGGAGTACAGACGTGAACGGGACTGATTGGAACGAGAAGGACCCCGCCGGCGATACAGCCGAGCGGGAGATGCAGGAGTTCGAAGCGGCGCTGCTGCGGGCGATGCTGCGGGTGGATGCACCCGACGGGTTTTCGGCGCGGGTGGTGGCGCTGGCGGAGGCGGAGCGGCGCACCAAACTTGCCGCGCAGCCGGAGCGGAAGCCCTGGTGGCGCAGGGGCGGTTTGCCGGGATGGAAGCCGGTGTGGGGTGCGATGGCGGCGGTGCTGGTGGCGGGCGTGCTGGGCGGCCATGCGGTGCATGAGCGTCATGCGGAGCAGGAGCGCGTACAGGCGTCGCGGCAGTTCGATGTGTCCTTGCAGATTACGGACAGAGCTCTGGAGCATGCGCGGGAGCAGTTGATGCGCAAGGGTGTAGCGCTGGATGGGCAGTAGGAAGGGAGTGGGACGGGGTCAGGGGTTTAGAAGACGGACATGGAATCAGGAGGAGTGAAGATGCGAGTGAAGATCTGGTTGATGGCGGGGGTGTTGCTGGCTGGCGGCACCGTGGCAAGGGCGCAGGGGAACAATACGGTGAAGGACGATCTGTTCGCGGGAACGGAGAAGTTCGCGGCCAATGCCACCAGTGTGACGGAAGTGAACATGGATCCGGATTCGCTGGGGATGGTGGGCGGTTCGAACTCGACACGGGCGAAGCGCACCGTGCTGAGCGTAGTGCACACCTACACCTATGACAAGCCGGGGATGTACAACATGGCGGACGTGGACGCGTTCCGCAACAAGCTGAACACGGGCGACTGGCACTGCTCGGTACACGTGCGGGAGCTGAAGACCGGCGAAAGCACGGATGTGTGCCAGAAGCGGCGGACCGACGGCCTGGAAGAGTCGGCGATCATCACGGTGGAGCCGAAGGAGCTGACGTTCATCCACACGATCCGCCGCCCGGGCGCGCCGGGCAAGCCGGGTAGTGCGGAAAGCTGGATGGCCTCGCCCTTTGAGGCATGGCCGGGCGCGACTGGAATGCCGATGTCGGCGTGGGCGGCGGAGATGCGGGCGCAGGGAGCGGAGATGCGGGCACTGGCGGCCGTGGACCGAGCCGAGATGCAGGCGATGATGCCGGGCTTCCGGATGAACCTGTTCGGTGATGGGCTGGCACCGATGCCCGCGATCGATGAGGAGCGGCTGCGGGATTTGACGCGGCGGCTGAACGGGATGCCGAGGATGGATCTGCGGCGGGTGCCGCCGCCACCGGCCGCGGCGCCGGTACCGTCCGTGCCGCAGGGAGGATCAGGGCCGAAAGCACCGGCGTCTCCTGTGGTTCCGCAGTCGCACCGGGAAGCACCTGTGCCGCCACAGCCGCTCTCGGCGGTGGTGTACGCGTTTTTATCCGTGTAGCAGGTTGAACAGTTTGGTAAGGAGTGGACCATGCGGAAGCGGCTGGTAGATGGGCTGGTGGTGGCGGCGATGTTTCTCATTGGTGTGTGCGGCTCGGGAAGCGTTCGCGCGCAGGGGACGCAGGAAGTGGTGCTGGATGGAGCCAGCCACTGGGATGGACGCTCCTTTGTGCTGAACCTGCGCGGAACAATGAATGTGCAGCGTTACGGGCGTTGGGACAATGGGTCCCGGCTGGTGGAGTATGCCCAGATGCACAGGGGCGAGGAGTTTCTCGTGTTTGAGCAGGGTGGCGTTTTGTACCGGCTGGATACCCCGGCGGAGCTGCGGTCCCTGGCGGAGCTGTATCAGCCGTTGCAGCACCTGGGATCGCTGCAATCGGAACTGGCGGCTTCGATGGCGCCGCTTTCAATGCAGCAGGCGGCGCTGGGAGAGCAGATGCGGGCCACTCACAACTACGCCATGATGGGCCGCATCGGGAGACAGCAGGGAAGCATCGGGCGGCGCCAGGGGGAGATCGGGCGTGAGCAGGGTGTTATTGGACGACAGCAAGGCGTGCTGGGACGGGCGCTCTACCAGAACGCGCAGGAAGCGATCGATCGGTGCTTGAAAGAGAAGAGCTGTGCCGCGGTGGGACCTTCGGCCCCGGCTGCGACGCAACGGTAGTTGTTCCGAGGAGGACGAACGCTCCGGCCTTCCCTTGCCGGGGCGTTCTTCTTTGCGTGGAGTGGCTGTAGCGAGTGCCGTCGTGCTCACTTGAGCGGCTTTGGAGAGCTTGACGCGGCGGGGCGGAGCCCACCCGTGGCGATGAAGCCGCCACGGATGGGGCACCCGGAATGATCGGCGAGGCGAACCTACAATGGAGCGATGTCGCTTCAGTTTGAGGTAGCGCGCACCGCGGAGGGTGGGGGCCGGCGCGGAGTGCTCCGCCTGCCGCATGGGAACGTGCAGACGCCGGTGTTCATGCCGGTGGGCACGGCGGCGACGGTAAAAGCCGTGCCCCAGGATGTACTGGAAGTCCTGGGCGGCCGGGGTGCGGAGATCATTCTGGCGAACACGTATCACCTTTATCTGCGGCCGGGGCATGAGCTGATCCGCGAGCTGGGTGGGGTGCACCGGTTTATGAGCTGGCGGAGGCCGATGCTGACCGACTCGGGCGGCTTCCAGGTGTTTTCGCTGGCCAAGCTGCGCAAGATCACGCCGGAAGGGGTAGAGTTCCGGTCGCACCTGGACGGGTCCAAGCACTTCTTTTCGCCGGAGCACTCGATGGCGGTGCAGATCGCGCTGGGCGCGGACATCATGATGGTGTTCGACGAGTGCGTGGAGACGCCCGCAAGCT
>CAXSHQ010000294.1:0-2956 GCA_964236875.1 uncultured Acidobacteriaceae bacterium
TCTTGCCGGAGTCCTTGTCGGCGCCTCCGCCGAGTGTGACGATGGCCGGCGCGATGCCGTGCTGGTAGAGCGAGACGGCCTTGTCAAGGCGCGCGTGCAACACCGGCGAGGGGCGCCCGGCGTACTCGGCCGCGCCGAAGACAGCGATGGCGTCGGCGGGCTCCGCGTTATCGATGGACGCTGTCGAGAGGATCTGGTGGCGCAGCCAAACGAACCAGGCACCGGTGGCGAGCACGACCAGCACAAAGGCCCAGCGAAGGAAGTGGCTAGGTTTGGGCTGCTTCGCTGCCGCAGACGGCTTGGCCGTGAAGGATGGTTGCTTTGCACTCATCGGGTGGTCTGGTTTGAGTATGCCGCCCGAGCCCATGTGAAATCAAAGTGGGCTTTCAGCCCTGAAAAGCGAGAGCGACCTCGTGCGTGGGGATAGCGCCTTCGCGCAGGATCATCCAGGAGTTGGCGCCGCCGCTCAGGTCCACAATGGTGGTGGGGATGCTGCGCGCGGTGGGGCCGCCGTCCACGATGAGCGGGATGCGGTCGCCGATCTGGTCGCGCACGGCGCCAGCGTAGGTGCACTCGGGCATGCCGGAGAGGTTGGCGGAGGTGGCGGTGATAGGCAAGCCGAGTTTTTTGACCACGGCACGGCAAATGGCGGTTTCGGGCACGCGCAGTGCCACGTTGCCGGTGTTGGCGGTTACTCGCAGAGGGAGCTTGCTGCCGGCTTTGACGATGATGGTCAGCGGGCCGGGCCAGAAGCGCTCGGCGAGGCGGTCGAAGCCGCCATCGATGTTGCGCGCGAGCTCGTAAGCCTGTGCGACTTCGGCGATGAGCAGGCTGAGCGGCTTGTGGCGGGCGCGGAACTTGAGGTCGTAAATGCGGTCGACGGCGCGGAGGTTCACGGGGTCGACGGCGAGGCCGTAGAAGGTATCGGTGGGGAGGGCGGCGATCTCACCCTTGTTCAGGCAATCGACAACGCGGCCGATCAGCTCGGGCTCGGGTTCGTCGGGATGGATGCGAAGCAGTTCTGCGCTCAAGGCGTGGGGGTCCTGCTTTCGCTTATAGCATGGATGGTGCATGATCCTGCAGCCCATCCTGAGCAGCCGCAGCAATGAACGCGTGAAGGAGCTGCGGGAAGGCCTGCGTGGAGGGGCTTCCCGCGCAGGCGAGTTGGTGGGCGTTGAGGGACTCAACCTGTTGCGCGAGGCAGTCGCTGCAAGGCTGGAAGTGACGGCGGCGTATGTGCGTCTGGGCGAAGATCCGGATGCTGTTCATGAGCTGTTGCCCGGCGTGCCGGTTCATACGCTGACTGCCGAGGTGTTTGCGAGTGCAGTGGATACACACACGCCGCAGGGTGTGGCCGCGCTGATCCGCATTCCGGAGGAACGTAGCGCGCCCGTGCAGAACCTGCGCGGAACGGCGCTGTTGGTCGAATCGCTGCAGGACCCTGGCAATCTGGGCACGCTGCTGCGCTCGGCGGAGGCGTTTGGAGCTGAGGCGGTGTTTCTGTCGGGCGAGAGGGCTAATCCGTGGAGCCCGAAGGTCATTCGCGCGTCGGCAGGGTCAGTGTTTCGGATTCCCATCGTGCGCATGGGTTCTCTGGAGGACTTGCGACAGAGCGGCGTGGAGGTGTATGCGGCGGTGGCGCGGCAGGAAGGTGCAGAGAACATATTGGCGTTGAGCCTTCGGGCGCCTGCAGTGGTGATGGTGGGGAACGAGGGTGGGGGGCTTTCGAAGGAAGCATTGGCTATGGCGACGAGGAAGGTGTGGATCCCGTGCGCGACCGAGTCGTTGAATGCAGCGGTTGCGGGATCGCTGCTGCTGTATGAGGCGATGCGGCAGAGAGGCGGGTCGTGATGGCAGGCTTGTTCGACGAGTCGCCGAGCGCAAGCGGAAGTACGCCGAGAGCCGGTGCGCCGCTGGCCCAGCGCATGCGGCCACGCTCGCTCGATGAGTTTTTCGGGCAACAGCACCTGCTGGGGCCTGGGAAGCCGTTGCGTGTGCAGATCGAGCGCGAAGAGCGCGGCGAGGGGACCAGGACGAGCCAGGCAGCTTCAATGATCTTCTGGGGGCCACCTGGTGTGGGGAAGACCACGCTGGCGAAGATCATTGCGCGGCAGACGGCGGCGAACTTCGTGGAGTTCTCGGCGGTGCTGAGCGGGATCAAGGAGATCAAAGCAGTGATGGCCGATGCCGAGAAGGCGTCGAGCTATGGCGCGCGCACGCTGTTGTTCGTGGATGAGATCCATCGCTTCAACAAGGCGCAGCAGGATGCGTTTCTGCCGTATGTGGAGCGCGGATCGATCCGGCTGATCGGCGCGACGACGGAGAACCCGAGCTTCGAGGTGAATGCCGCGCTGCTGAGCCGATGCCGCGTATATACGCTGCGAGCGCTGGAGCAGGAGGACATTCTTGCGCTGCTGAAGCGTGCGCTGCGGGACAGCGAGCGTGGGCTGGGTTCCATGGAGCTGGAGGCCGATGAAGAGGCGCTGGGAACGCTGGCGAGCTACTCGAGCGGCGATGCGCGGAGTGCGCTGAATGCGCTGGAGGTGGCGGCGCAGCTTGCCGAGGGGCGCGGTGAGCAGTTGATTACGAACCCGCTTGCGGCGGAGGCGCTACAACAGCGTGTGCTGCTTTATGACAAGAAGGGCGAGCAGCACTACGACTTGATCTCGGCGCTACATAAGAGCGTGCGCAACTCGGACGCGGATGCTTCGCTGTACTGGCTGGGGCGGATGTTGCAGGCGGGCGAGGACCCGATGTATGTGGCGCGGCGCGTGGTGCGGATGGCGGTGGAGGACATCGGGCTGGCCGCGCCGGAGGCGCTGAACCTGTGCCTGAGCGCGCGTGATGCGATGCACTTTCTCGGGTCGCCCGAAGGCGACCTGGCGCTGGCGCAGGCAGTGGTGTATCTGGCGCTGGCGCCGAAATCGAATGCGGTGTACACGGCGTATGGGGCGGT
>CAXSHQ010000294.1:2966-6109 GCA_964236875.1 uncultured Acidobacteriaceae bacterium
TGCTGGCGGACATCGAGGCACAGCCCGCGGAGCCTGTTCCGCTGCACCTGCGCAATGCGCCGACGAAGCTGATGAAGGAGCTGGAGTACGGGAAGGGGTACCAGTACGCGCACGATGTGGAGGGCAAGGTTGCGGCGATGAAGTGCATGCCGCCGTCACTTGCGGGGAGGCGGTACTACCAGCCGACAGGCGAGGGCAGGGAACGGCTGCTGGCGCAACGGATGGAGGAGATTGCGCGGTTGCAGGGCGGCGGCGGGGACGGGACTTAGGAGTTGTCTGGAGCTGTCTAGAGTTGTCGTGACGCTGCGAGCGACAAGCAAATCCTTCGCTACGCAGGATGACAATGTCTTACCTTCAATGCGTAAGTCAGATGACTTACTGGCCGGTGTAGGTGATGCGCCATACGGAGTTGGAAGCATCGTCGATGACGTAGAGCGCGCCGTCGGCTCCGGTGACTACGCCCGCCGGGCGGCCCCATACGGTGCCATCCGCGTTGACGAAACCGGTCATGAAGTCCGCATACTCGCCGGTGGCTACGCCGTTGTTCATGCGGACGCGCACCAGTTCATAGCCGCCGCGGACGCTCTTGTTCCAGGAGCCGTGCGAGGCTACGAAGAGGTCACCGCGGTACGGCGTGGGGAACTGCGTGCCGGTGTAGAAGTTGATCTGCAGCGGAGCGAAGTGGGCCTGGAGCAGCACGTCTCCGGTGATGACGGAGGCAGCCAGCTCCGGGTGTTGCGGGAGACGGGGCTCTGGGTTCGTGCTGGCGTTGTAGAAGTAAGGCCAGCCGTAGAAGCCGCCTTCCTGCACGTGTGTCACGTACTCGGCGGGCGTGTTGTCGCCAAGGCCGTCGCGCTCGTTGACGCTGGTCCAAACGTGGCCGTAGCTGTCGTACGCAAGACCGACAGGGTTGCGCAGACCGGAGGCGAAGATGCTCTGGAAGGTGACGCTGTTTGCGTTCAGCGTATAGGCCAGCACGTCGGCGCGATGGAAGTCGGCGTTGTTCGCCTGGACGTCGTTGTAGTTATCGGCAGAGCCTACGGAGACGAGCAGGCGCGGGGTAGATTCAGGCGTGAAGGCCAAGGCGCGCGTGGTGTGATTGCCGCTGTCGGGGATATCGGTCGCCATGGTGGTGGGCGAGGCGGAGGCGGCAATATCGCCGGTGCTGTAGGGGAAGCGCACGATGCTGGCCGTGTTGGCGACGTACAGATACTGCGGATTGGCGGCGGAGGGATATAGAGCCATGCCGTAGGGTGAGGTGAGGCCGTTGGCGAAGGTATAGACGTGCTGCGCCGCTCCATTCGCATCGACACCGCGCAGGACACGGATGTCGCCGCCGCCGGGTTCCGCGAGGAGCAGATCGCCGTTCGGCACGGCGAGCAGATAACGGCCGTTGTTGAAGCCGGCGGCGTACAGAGTGACCTTAAACCCGGGCGGCACCACCGGCATCTGGCCAGGGGCGCGGGCCACGAGTGTGGAGTAGTTCGTGCTGCTCGCTCCTGTGTTGGCGGCGGGCAAGTCGCTTACGAGCATGTGGCGGCAGACGCCGGGCTGTTGCAACGCGAAGTTGGTGAACGCGCTGTTTCCGGTCAGGTCGGCTGCAGTGCAGCCGTTGGGAACGGCGGCGGGGGCACCGCTGCCGCTGAGCGCTACCGTCCAGTCCGTGGGCGCTGCGCCGAGCTGCGGCTGAAAGGGCGCGGACGGCGTGTTCAGGCCGTACAGCGCCGCAGCGTGGGCCTGCGGGTCGCGCATGACGTTCAGCAATGCGGAGATGGTGTTCGACGGCGCGGCTGCTCCGGAAGGCGTGGTGTTCGTAAAGAGCGTGCCGCAGGCAGAGCCGTCACCGGCGACTCCGCCCGCACTGTTGATGCAGGCTGCGATGACGTTCGCGAGGGTGTTGATCAGCGCGGTGGGTGCGGCTGCGTTGGTGGGAAGACTCGGACCGGGAATCTGGCCGGTGCTGGGACTGGTGTAGGCGGAGGCCAGCGAGAAGGCCGCGGCGAGGCCGGTGGCATCGATCGAGGAGGAGCCGATGGCGGCAGGGGCTGCCATGAACGGGGCGAGCGCGGAGGCGGCGGCCACCGTGGTGCGTTCGTCGATCATGATGCGGGTGGAGGCCGAGAGGGAACCGCAGGCACCCAGTGCGGTCATCAGCGCGATGGCTGCGTTCGGCTGCGCGATGCCGGGGTTGCCACCGGTGGCGGTGACGTACATCAGGCTGCTGGACGATGGGCAGGTGTACAGGCCGGTCAGGCCGAAGTTGCCGTTGACGTCTGTGGTGACGCTGCTGGTAAGGACGGCTGTGCTGGCTGCGCCATCTGCTGTGGTGCTGACGGCATAAAGCTGTATCACCGCTCCTGAAACGGGCTGTTGGCCGCCCATCACGGTGCCCTGGCGACTAGCTGCGGCCAACGGGCTTGAGCCGCTTCCGAGCGTGCCGGTAGAGGTGCCGGCTCCGCAGCCCGCAACGAGAAGAATCAAGGAGGACGAAACAGCGCAGCAGACGCTCAGAGCACGCATAGGACCCCACAACGCAGAAGCCGAGCGGGAGTGCCTGAAGGACAGTCGCAAGGGTTCTAGCTGCGAGGATGTGATGCCTCGGGCGTCTCCGCGGTGGCCTTCCCAGGCGCATGCGGCAAAGGCTGCTATCGCCCGCGATAGCAGCCTTTCGACTTCTTCCCTTGCGGCGGCTTTGAGGCTTACTGGCCGTACTTGACGCTGCAGCCGTAGCTGCGGGTTGCGGGGTTGGAGACGGGCTTGCCGGACATGGCTTCCGTGAGCGCCTGACTGACGTAGTTGTGGGCGGCGCTGATCGTGGAGGGATCCGTGTCCGGGGCGTCGTCGATCGCTCCCTGGTAGATGAGCTTGCCGCTGGGATCGACGATGAACATGTGCGGCGTGGTCTTGGCGCCGTAGAGGTGGCCGATCGCGCCGGTGGGGTCCAGGATGGCGGCGGTGGGTGCGGCGTGCATTTGCTGGAGGTACGCGTTCTCTTCGGCGGCGGTGACGTTGCCCTGCTCACCCGGCGCGGAGGAGATCACGCTGAGCCACACGACACCCTTGCCGGTCCACTGCTTCTGGAGCTTTTCCATGTTGCCGCTGTTGTAATGCTTCTGCTCGTAGGGGCAGCCCTTGTTGGCCCA
>CAXSHQ010000295.1:0-2429 GCA_964236875.1 uncultured Acidobacteriaceae bacterium
TCACGCCTCTACCCGGCGGCCACTGGCTCAAGCTCAGCCCTAGAGTCCCGCTCGACTTTGGCGAGTACGCCCTGCTCGAAATCCTCAATGGCCGCGAGATCAACGCCTCGGTCTGGGATTTCGGCGTGCACTCCGCCGCGCCCGAAAACCTCGAAGCCCTTCACCCCGAGACCAGACGCCCCGCCGCCCTCGAACGCCGCCGCCCCCAGTAGACCTCACCACCCGACACCGATCACCCATGCCGCGACTCCCGCCGCACCGGCATATCTCCGCCCCCATCCGGCGCTGGCACAATCCGGTCTCGTCCCTGCTCTTTCGCGCAATACATCGCTGTATCCGCCGCGCGAATCATCCCATGCAGGGAGTCGCCGTTTTCCGGAAACGTCGCCAACCCAAAGCTCGCCGTGACACCCACCTGCAGTCCTTCCGCGCTCAGGAAGCTCGTCGCCTTCAGCGCATCGCGCAGGCTGCTTGTCATCGCCAGGGCCGCCCCCCGATTCATCCCGCGCAGCAGCGCAACGAACTCATCCCCGCCATACCGGAACCCCGCGTGCAGAGGCCCCAGCACGCGCCGCACCAGGCCGCCCACTTCCGCCAGCAGCCCCGAGCCCGTCAGGTGCCCATAGGTATCATTGACTGCTTTGAAGCGGTCGAGATCGAAAAACAGGAGGCTGAAGTGCCCCTTCGGTCCCGTCTGCGAACCTGCGCGGGCGATCTCCTCTTCCAGCAGCGCATACAGGTGCCGCGCGTTGAAGAGTCCCGTGCAGTCGTCCGTGATGCTCAGGTGGTGGATCAGCTTCACGTGCCGCGCATTCTGCAGTGCGATCGCCGTGTAGTCGCAAAGCACCCGCAGAAACGAAATGGAGGTTTCCGGCAGCAGGTCCAGTTTGCTGTTGTGCAGTTGCAGCACCCCCAGCGTGCGGTCTCCATGCCGGATCGGCACGCACGCGATCGAGTGGAGGTTCAGCTCCGGATGTTCTTCCGCGAAGCGGCGCCACTCCTCATCCCTCTGGATGTTCGGCACCACCAGCGGCTCGCCGGAAGTCGCCACATACCCGGCCACTCCTTCGCCCAGCTTGATGCGTGTGTCGCGAAGCTGCGTTTCGTCGAGGCCCGCGGAAAGCGCGTAGTACAGCTCGCCTCGCTCCTCGTCCACCATCAGCAGCGACCACCGCTCCGGCCCGAAGAACTCCTCCATCTGGCTCATGATCGTGCGCAGGATCGCCTTCAGATCCAGGTTCGACGTCAACGCCCGCGCCACCTCGTGGAACACCCGCAGGTTATCCATTTGGCGAGTAGCGATGACTTGAAACGGGCGCTTCATGAGCGTGCGAACCTGCGAGCGTAAGAGGAAATCGGATCATGGATCGTGGCCTGAACCGCACAGGCGGCTCTGCAGGAGTGCCATCTGCAGTAATGCGAATAGATGCGCTCAACGCGATCGTAGTTACTGCCATTCAACCGCCGCGCTTCTGCCCTGTGAATACCCGTTTCGTGCCAGTATCTTCGGAGGGATCGGCGCACAGGCTACGCGCACAGTGATCGTCGGTATTCCATCCCCTGCGGGTTACTGGCCACCCACGCTCATCGTGTGCTCCACCCTGACAGCTTCATCGTCAACGGGTGGGATGCGCTCCGTCCATGCCCGCTCTTCACAAGCCCGCGTCACCCGCCGATATGCACCATGCTCCGCGCAGGCTTCAGAAACCCCGGCTCGCCGATATGGTGCCGAGCCTCTTTGCGCTGCACCACCCGCCGCACCCATTGCCGCAGCTCCGCATCGTTCGCGCCCCGCCGCATTGGAGCGACCATGTCATGCTCGCTCTGCGAAAACAGGCACGTCCGCACCTTTCCATCCGAGGTGACCCGAACCCGCGAACAGTGCCCGCAGAACGGGTGCGATACCGGCGCGATGATGCCGATCTCCCCGCGCCCATCCGCAAACGTATATCGTCGCGCCGTCTCGCTCTGGTGGTTCGCCGGCAGCGCCCGCAGCGGCTGTACCCGTTCCAGCCGCGCCACGATTTCATCCAGCCCCACCACCCTCTCCGCCGTCCACGAGCGATCTTCTTCCAGCGGCATGAACTCGATAAACCGCACGATCACGCCCTCGTTCCGGGAGAACTCCGCGAACGCTTCGATCTGGTGGTCGTTGATCCCGCGGATCAGAACGCAGTTCAACTTCACCGGCCCCAGGCCCACGTCCTGCGCTGCCCGGATGCCATCCCGCACCCGCGCGAAACCATTCGGCGCCCGCGTCATGCGCTCGAACGTCTCCGCATCCAGCGCGTCCATGCTCACGGTCACGCGCGTCAGCCCGGCTTCGCGAAGCTCCCGCGCCTTTCCCGCCAGCAGGTGCCCGTTCGTGGTCAGCGCAATGTCCAGAGGCGCGTCTGGCCGAAATGCCGGCCGCAGCGCCGCCGTCTCGC
>CAXSHQ010000295.1:2439-6068 GCA_964236875.1 uncultured Acidobacteriaceae bacterium
ATCAACTCCGTCAGCCCCGCGCGCAGCAGCGGCTCGCCGCCCGTCAGCCGAATCTTCTCCACACCCAGCGACACGAACACCCGTAGCATTCGCGCATACTCCGCAATTGGTAGCTCGCTGTACACCGCGCCTTCAGTGCCTGTCCGGCAGTACACGCACCGGTAGTTGCACCGGTCGGTCACGGAGATCCTCAGGTCCGTAATGGACCTGCCCAGATTGTCGCGGAGCGGCCCTTCCTGCATCTCGTCCCGAGGCATCCGCAGCCGCACATCCGGCGCAAACGATGCCCCCGTCCCAGCCAGCACACGGGGCAGCGGAAGCGGAAGCGGCCTGGAGTCCCCCGGCAGCACTTCAACGGACTCGGAAACAGGAGCCATAGGAATCAGTATGCATTCGATGCCGCTTTTCGGCTGTCCGGCTCCGCCCCGCCGTGCAATAATCAGGCTGTCCACGGCACGTCGAGCTTCTTCAGCCGGAGTACTCCACTCCTAAGGTACTCAACCCAGAGGACAGTGCGCGCCCCGCTGTGCGCTGCTCCCTCGAGATGGCTTCCATGACCACACCGAACACCCTGACCCTCTGGCTGAAAGAGCAGTCCCTGCCCGTCGGCCTGATCCTTCTCGGCATTCTGGTCGCCCTCCTGATCGTCCGGCTTTCCGCCCGTCGCCGCCACGACAAGCTTCTGCGCGAGCGCGAAGGCATTACCGAGGCGACCTTCACCGCGCACCTCCAGCGCTACGGCTTCGACCCGCAAATCGCGTCCACCACCTATCGCTACCTTCAGGATGTCCAGCGGGTACCCTTCCCCATCCTCCCCGCCGACGCGCTCGACGAAGACCTCGGCCTCGACTCCGACGACATCCACCAGAGCATGCACGACCTGACCGGCACCCTCGGCCGCGAGCCCAACCCCGGCATCCGCTCCACCCCCCTGGTCACGGTCGAAGACCTGGTCCGCCTCCTCCAGGCCTCCCCCCGAAAAACCCGCTCCGCCGCCGCCTAAAGTAGCTCTCCTTCAGGTGTAGCCCTCTCTCGTGGAAGAAGGCGTCATCCTGAGCGTAGTGAAGGATCTCTTAGTCTGCCCGCAGCGGAACAGACGCATCAGGTGATGCGACTCCACCTCGAGGTAAACCGCTCTATGAAACACACCCGGGTGCCCATCCGTGACGGCTTTCTCGTCACGGGTGGGATCCGCCCCGCCCATGCCCGATCAGCCCCCGGACCGAGACTCCGCGAGCTACCCCACCTTGCGTTCCGCAAGCACCTCATCCAGCATGCCCAGCAGCGACCCCGCGCGCGACCGCACGCTAGTCTGCGCCTTATCCATGCTCCCGGTCAGCGTGTCATGCCGGGCCCGCAGGCTGATCAGTTCATCGGCGATATTCAGCGCCGCCAGCACCGCCACCCGCAGCGAATCCGGGGACGCACTCTGCGCCGCCACCGCCCGCATCTTCCCATTCACCATCGCCGCCAGCCGCTGGATATAGGCCGCGTCCACCCCACGCAGCTGGTAGGTCTGGTCGTAGATCTCCACCACCACCGCGCCGTCAGCCGCAGCCGTCTGTTCGGCCCGGGACCGCTCCGCCGCGCTTCGATACGTTTCTTCCGCCAACCTCTCGCCTTTCCTTCAGCCTGCCCGCTTACAGCAGCTCATCCATCTGCTGGAGCATGCGCTCCACACGCGTCCGCACCGTTTCCCGCTCGCTCTTCAGCGCTTCCATCTCGCTTTGCGCTCCGTGGCTGGACTCGGTCATCTGCTCCACCTGTTCCCGCAGCCCTGCCGCTTCGGCCCGCGCTGCATCCCGCTCCGCTTCCGCCGTGGAGCGCAGGTCGCGCTCCTTCTTGATCAACTCCACCGTCTGCAGCACCTTCTGCTCCAGCGCCTGGAACTCATCCACACTGACCGTATCGGAACTCATGCCTGCAAACATCCCCCGGAAAGCGGTAGAGCCAAGCTCCGTCGCAAATCCAACTTCACTATAGCCATTCGCTGAGTGGATTAAGCCTCTCGCGAAGGAGGGAGAACCTTCCTGAATACGCATGGGCGAAGCGCACCATACAACCCAGAAAGCGACCGCTCCTCCTGGGTACCCCATCCGTAACAGCTTCATCGCACGGGTGTGATCCGCCGCTCTCTCCCCAAGCACGAAGATCGATTCCTCGTAGCCGCCGTTCCTCGTAGCTCGAAGCGGAACGCAGCCCGTTCCAAACCTCGTTGTCTGATCCGTGAAGCTTTCTCGGAAACGACGGCATCCACCAGCCGCGACCAGCTCTGAGCTATCCAGCTCGCAGCTCGGAGCTCGTTCCCGACCCAAAGCGCACCGAATCAAGACAGGTGCCCACCACTGGTCGCGACTCTACGCCACCCGCTGCACCCCGCCCAACCCTGTCAGCGCTTCCACCACTCTCCCGCTCACATCCGCAATCTGCTCTTCCGTCAGCGTCGCGTCCGCGGACTGCAGCGTCACCCGCAGCAGCAGCGAGTAGCTCCCCACCGCCACCGCCTTCCCCTTCGGGTCGCGGAAGATCTCCACCGGCGCAACCTCCACCATCTCCGCCACTCCAAGCCCTGCCAGGGCCGCAGACACCGCGCTCCACCCCACCGCATCCGGGAACACGAAGCTGAAATCCCGCTCCGCCGCCTGGAACCGCGACAGCTCCCGCCGTGCAGGCCCGCGCAGCGCCCGCCCGAGCAGCACATCCCCCCGCACTTCGGCCAGCACGCACGTTTGCCGAAGCTTCCGCCGTCCCGCCTCCGCCGCGCTCAGCTCCCCAAATACTGCCACGGCAGCCCCGTCCAGTAGCGCCCGCGCCCCGCGCCCCGGCTCCACCCACCCCGGAACCCCGTCCGGGTCGAACGACACCACACCCGCGAACTTCCCCAGCAGCCGCTCCAGCGCACCCTTCACCTCGAAGAACGCCGCATCCTCCGCCCGGTGCAGCGCCGTTGCCGCGGCTGGTCGAGTCAATCCCAATGCCAGCCCAACCCGCTCTTCCACCTTCGCGCTCGACCCCGTAAACACCGTCCCCATCTCGAACAGCCGAACCTCGCGCGCGTCCCGGTGCAGGTTCCGCTGGAGCATCCCGGCCATCCCCGCCGCCAGCGCCGGACGCAGCATCCCCGCTTCTTCGCTCAGCGGATTCCCCATCGCCACCGCGCCGGCCCCGCACGCACCAAACGTCTCCGCCTCCTCCGCAGCCACAAACGTGCTCGATACCGCCTCGCTGAAACCCAGCGCCCTCAGCGTCTCCCGGATCGCCTGCCGCTGCGTCGCATCCCCCGGCTCCTCCACCACCCCGGCCCACCCGGGCAGCGTGTCCGCGAACCGGTTGTACCCATGCACCCGCGCCACCTCCTCGATCAGGTCGATCTCGCGCTCCAGATCCAGCCGCCAGCTCGGCAGCGCCACGGTCCACTCGCCCTCGCCGTTCGCCGCCGCTACCCCGCACCCCAGCGCCCGCAGGTACCGCTCCACCACCTGTGGCGTCAGCGGCGACTCCGCCACCGTCGTCCCCAGGTGCCGTTCCACCTCCGCGAACCGCAGCGCAATCTGCGGCCGCTTCGCCGTCCGCGCTTCCACCGCCGACACAATCACGTCCACCAGCGGCCCTTCGACGGACCCGCCCGC
>CAXSHQ010000296.1:0-6031 GCA_964236875.1 uncultured Acidobacteriaceae bacterium
CAACACAACCGAGATCTCCAGCTATGAATGGATGAGATAAAGGGGGCAGGTCACGCCGTCCACCAACAGGTGCATATGAAACTCGAAAATAGGCTCCTCATAGTCGGTGCCTGTTTCCTTTAATCCTTCGATGTCCGTGATTGGATGGGGAGCGTTCCGAAACGCGCCCAGCAAAATTTTGAGATACTCCGCGTCTGGTCTCATACCAGCATTATCATTCCGAACTGTAGAGGCAACGCCTCAAGGGCTGCTTGATCGACGAGGTTGATTCTTCCACGGAGGAGTAGACCGGGCACCGGAGCAACGTCTGTTTTTGCGTGCGCAATTAGACTTTTCTCGTCCTCTCTCACTCAGACTTGTTAGTCCCGGGAAGTCGGCTTGTCGGAAGTTACCGGCTCGACCTTACTGGTGCCGCCAGGCGCGATTCTGAGTGCCGGTCAGGCTCTGCGAGGGATCAGGGGCGCGGACGCTTTACTTGCCGCACGAATCGCCGCACCGGCTGTTCTCGATCATCGAGAGCATGGCCATGTAGCTTGAGGGAGAAACCGATGCGTGCTCATCACGGTCGATGTCCACTTTATGAACGACCACCATGTCGCGTGCCGGAAACACGGTGATGAAGGTGCCGCCTGTTCCCATTGCAGAATAGGCACCTTGCATGAAACCGATGCGCACGTCGCCTGGAAAGGAAGGCGCGTCCCAGACCCACCAGGCGTATCCAAAGCCCCAACGCTCAGGTTCGCCCGCGTTCTGGAGCATCCACGGCTGCACTTCGCGAAAAGGCGTGACCAGCGAAGTGATGTAACGGACCCAGTCCGTTGAGATAATGTTCTTGCCGTTCCATGTGCCGAGGTCGAGCATGAGCAAGCCGAGCCGCGCCATATCCCGCGTGGAAAGATACATGGCGTACTCGGGATGCACACTGCCTTCCTCCGGCAGCTTGTGCTGTTTCGCAAGACTGAAGTCCTGCATGCCGAGCGGAACGGCGAGGTCCGTCCCGAGCGCTTCGTAGATGCCCTTCCCGGTCAGCTTTTCGAAAGCTGTGCCAGCGGCATTGAAGTCCCAGTTCTGGTACTGAAAGTAGGTTCCGGGAAAGTGCGATCCGCGCCGAGGGAGCAGGTCGCTGGGGGCGGTGTAGATGCCGGAACGGCCTGCCAGCAACTGTTCCAGCGTGGCGTGCGTTTCGATGGGGAGAAAGGGTGTCTTCTCCTGCAAGCCGAGCTGCTCAACGGTTTTGCCAAGATCGATCGCGGATGGAACGTACTTTCCGTAGAGCATTCCGACGATGCTCTTGCGGGCGGAAGCGATCTTGCTGGTGTGGGTAGTGTCTCCGTAGGAGAAGATGACGCGGCCTTGGACGACGATCATCATCGATTCAGTGTCCTGCGTTTTCAGCCAGCCACGAAGCGCCTCCAACCTCGATGGGGAAAAACCGGCAGCTTCCGGTTTCACTTGCTCCCAGCTCGCTCCGGGTACGGTGTCTCCAGTCACGCGGGATGTGCTCTGGCCAAACGATGGCAATGCCGCTGCGACAAGAATCAGGAAGCTGCTAAACATCCGCATGGATGCAGCATAGACTACCGGGCGGACGCACACGAGAACGTCGAACCACCTCTCTGACGCTCCACCCTGACGTAACATGCCTCTGGAAATCAATGGAGCGACGATGAAGACAGAGCTGCTGCGGTTCAACGGTGTGGTCGAGCGCGATCCTGCCATCGATGCCTGGATGGAGGAGCATCGAGGGCAGTTGGGAGCGCTGGCGCGGGAGTGGTTCGACGCCATGCGGAAGTGCGGGGACGAGGTCCGGGAAGTGTTCCATGATGGATGTCCGAATGCCTGCCTGGGGGATGTGCCCTTCGGCTATGTGAATGTGTTCCGCTCGCATGTGAATGTGGGGTTCTTTCAAGGAGCGGCGCTGCCGGACCCGGCGCACCTATTGCAGGGCGCGGGGAAGTTCATGCGTCATGTGAAGCTGAGGCCGGGAGCGGCCATGGATGCGGCGGCGCTTCACAGGCTGATCGAGGTGGCGTACGCGGAGATGAAGGCGCGGGTGGAGAAGGGATAGCTTGCTAGTGTCCTGAGTCCGAAGTTGGTTCCTATTAGGAACGAGGTGCCAACCCGAAGAATTGCAGGTGACACAGGCGAAATGCGGGATCCTGAGCTGCGCTCAGGATGACACCGTGTGGAGGACACACCATACCTGTAGGAGAACGCCACTACACCTGAAAGGGAACAGTTCTAATTGAAGCGCGGCAGGTGTTCGACGTCGCCTTCGGGAACTTCTTCTACCGGGCCGCCGGCTTTGACCCAAGCTTTCAGTCCGCCGCGAATGACTTTCGTCTGACAGTTTTCCTGCTCCAGCATATGAGCCACACGCACGCTGGTGGCTTCGCGCGCGCAGGAGCAATACAGGTAGATGTCGCATTCGGGCGCCATGAACTCGCGCAGGGCGGCGAGCTCTTCCTTGAGACGGCTGGGCTCGACGCGGATGGAGTTCTTGATGCGCTTCATGCCGGGGTCGTAGTAGCCGTGCGAGCGGACGTCCGCGATGACCATCACGCGGTCGTGAGTGTGATTCTTCATGCGCTCCCACAGCTCGTGCGCGGCGATCTTCTCGATTTTGGAGAAGCGATTGTCACGAAGCCAGTTGTACGCCAGCCAGCCGACATACAGGAGCACAGCGCCGAGCAACACGGCGCCGGTCACATGGCCTACCCGCTGCACGAAGGCCACGATGTTCTTGACGAAGGGAGCGAAGAGAAACCCGGCGAGCGTCCAGGCGCAGACATAGCCGGCGACGCCGACGGCGTCGAACCGCAGGAACTTCCACCAGCGCATGTTGAGACTGCCGGCCAGCGGCGCGGACACGGTGGCGAGGCCGGGCACGAACTTTGAGAAGAGCAGCGTTTTCTGCCCGCGCTTGTAGAACGAGTTTGCGGAGCCGAAAATGCAGGTTTCGGGGTTCATGCTGATGCGGCAGATGCCCGCGAGCAGCCACCAGCCGGTAAGCTTGCCGCCCAGGTACATGAGGTTGTCGCCCAGAACGGAGGCCGTGAAGCCTGTGAGCAGTACCCACTGGAGGCTGAGCCCGCTGCCATGCGCGGCGGCACCGGCCATCAGCAGCACGACACTCAACGGCAGCGGCAGGCCACACGCGGAGAGAAACAAAATGATGCCCACGGTCGCATAGCCGTGCTGCGTGACTAATGCGAGCAGGTTCATCGTTTTCCTAAAGCCCCAATCCAGCTGGCCGCCATATGATTCGGTGATCCGGGCGTGCGTTCTCCCTTTGGATGCGCGCGGCGTGCCTCAGGGTCTTACATCTTTCGAATCGCCGGTGACGCGCCACACCCCATGGTCACCTTGACTGCGAGGGGAGACGGGAAGAACCCAGCTTGCGCGCCAATGCGGGTGCAGCTAATCGGGCAGCCGAAGCGCATGGAGCGCCTGGACGGACCGCAACGGAAAGTGCTGCAGGAAGTAGTCGTACTCGCCGACGGCGTCATAGCCGATTCCCATATAGCCCTGAAAGGGAGCTACGGTGACGTGTTGGGTCCGCTGGTCTATCTGCACCGGCCAGGAAATCAGAAAGGGCTGATCGACGTCGCCTACGGAGGGGTGGTCCCAACCGCCAAACACCTTGACGCTCTCGCGCGGGTACTCTCGCGGGAGCTGGAAGGCAAAACGCAGGAAAAGATAAAAGCCGGAAGCTTTGCTCAAAATGAACTTGGGATTGCAGTAGGACCCACTGTATTTTTCGACTGCTGCCCGCCGTTCCGGCTCACCGAGCTTCACAAATCCAACTACGGCACTCAGGAGCGCGGTGTAATGAATGTGGTAGCTCGGATCGTTCGTTCTGGACCAGTCTGGCAGGCCGTCTAGTGGGCTCATGTGGCATCTTCCTTCCGTGGTACGTCACTTTGTGCCGGTAACGGGGGTGGTACCCGCTTGGCCTGTAACGGTCGATGTGCCGGGAGTCTTCGTGCAATCCCAGGTCGAGCTTAGACTGTGGGCCTCGCCGCTCCCGTTCCAGAAGTCCGGCTTCGACGTTGTGGCGTGCAGGATACCGGCATAAGCGTTGGGGTTATTTCGTACGAAGTCAGCAGGGAGGGTGCCGGGGTGGAACATGATCGTCCCGGTCAAGGAACGGGTGCCCTTCGTGTTTGGAAGCGGCGGGCCTGAAAACTGGTCATTGAAGACGCTACCGCCCGCGGTGACTGCCTGATCCGTTGCGTCGGGCTGCGTGGCGCCCTTGGTCACCGGCCAAGCTTCCCAATAATGGACGCTGGTGTTCTTCACTGTCGCCCCCGACGCGTCCTGGGCGTTCACGTTGTAGGTGATTTCCTGGACAAGCCAGCCATCCTCGGTCGGGGCTTGTCGAGAGTAAAGGCGACCCTCCAGTTGATTCCACCGCAGCCAAGGTCCTTGGGGCCCTCCACAGTCGTGATCTTGGGGTTTTCGCGAGCGGACACGCCTGGGCGGGCGGCGAAGCAGCGGGATCGCCAGCCTTCTTACCGCCTTCGGGTCTTGTGGCTTGCTGCATCCAGAAAGACACATGGCTAGTGATCCCCGATGTATCGCAACACATGGTCCAGATATATCTGGGACTTCGAAAAGAGCTGCTCAAGACGCCGGTCTTCCGCGGCCGATTTCCGCAAAGTAGCTGCGATCCAGGGAAACTGCAAGTCCGTCGCAAAGCCGTGGCCCAGGACGAACATCATTCCCGCAAAGACACTGGGCCCCAAAGCGTCTCGAATGGAATAGGCCGCACATTGCTCGGATGCTTTCGTGAGGAGCTTACGCAGTGGCTCCTCGCCTACATAGGCGGCCTTTTCCGGATAGTGCTGCGCAAAGCTTTGCAGCATGGCGTCCGAGAAGTCGGAGTCTTGCCGAGGCCGCAGCGACTCCAGAGAAACACCCTTGGCCTGCCGCAGCGAAGCTTTCGCGTGCTGGTAGTCTGCCCCGGCCACACGCTCGAAATACTTCATCGTTTGTGAGTAAAGAGCATCCGCCCGTGCGCGCTGACCAATCGGAGAGCTCAAGATAGAGCTCGCCCAGGGGAGTTGAGGGTCGGTGTCGAAGGAGCTGCCGAAGAGGAACATCAGGTCCAGATAGAGCCTGGCGGGTCCGCGCATCGTGAAGCCATGCTCGAAGGCGCGGTCGGTTCCCTGGTGCACGATAGCGCGTACACCTCGCGCGCCCATCAGCTCGGCATGCTTGGGAGCGAAATCCTGGATGTGAGTAGCCATCTCTTCTTCGAAGCGGGTCCGGGAAATCTGCTCGAAGGTTTCGATCTGCGCCTTTTGGATGATCACGCGTAATTCTCGGAAGTCAGTAGGAGTGCTGGAGCCGATGCTGCTCGAATGCTCTCCCAGCAGATTGGGACGAGGATACACCGTTCTGGTTTGCGCCCGTACTCAGAACTCCACCCTAAGCCCCAGCGCAACCAGCCGCTCCCGGCTCGCGCCGCTGGTGGAGGAGGTCGCTGTGCCGAAGGCCGGGGTGACGCCGCCTTCGGCGGTCACGGCGGCTGTGTCCTGAAAGATGAGCGGCGTGATGCCGTTCGTGGGCGCGCCGAGGACGAAGGCCCGCGTTTCCACGCGCGACAAGTTGCGTCCGTTGAGAAGGTTGAAGGCTTCGGCGAAGGCGCTGACGCTGAGTCCGCCGAGGCTGGCGCTTCGTGCAACGATCTGGCGCTCCAGGCGGAGATCGACGTTGGCGCGGGCGGGCAGGTGCAGGGTGTTGCGGCCTACTGTAGGGAGGAAGGTCGCGCCTCCGGACCCGTTGATGGAGGCATGGCCGCCGGGAAGGCGCGAGCCGCCGAAGATTTGGTAGCTGTAGGGAGCGCCGCTGGACGCCGTGGCGCTGGCGGCGGCGCGCCAGCCGTTGAGGGCGAGGCGTGCCCAGGCGGGGCCGTGACGGAGCTCCGGGCGAGCGACTAACGAGCCCGTGAAGCGCAGGGCGGCGTGCCCATCGCTCAGAGCCTTGTCGTAGCCGATGGCGAAGGGGTCGAAAGCGCCGTTGACGC
>CAXSHQ010000297.1:0-6015 GCA_964236875.1 uncultured Acidobacteriaceae bacterium
TGCCCACCAGCGTGTAGACCAGGAACTGCAGCGCGGCGGGCCCACGGCGCGGTCCTCCCCAAAGCTTGATGAGGAAGAACGCCGGCACCAGGCTCATCTCCCAGAAGGCAAACCAGTGCACGAAGTTCAGCGCCGTGAACGTGCCGAACAAGCAAGCCTGCAGCAGCAGAATCAACGCGAAGTGGAGCGCCGCCTTGTTCCCGACCTTCCAGGAGGCGGCCATCCCGATCAGCGTGACGATCGCTGAAAGCAGCAGCATTGTGAGCCCGAGTCCATCCACGCCTACGCGGTACTCCACGCCCAGCGCCGCCACCCACGCGTGGCGTTCCTCAAGCTGCAAACCGCCGGAGCCACGGTCGAAGTGCAGCGCCATCGCGAGCGTAAGTCCCAGCGCCAGCAGAGCGAAGATCACCGCAACGCGTCGGCTCAACGTCCCGTTGCGCCCGCACAGGATACCGGCCACGGCACCTGCGACAGGCAGTGCGGTCAGGCATGTGATCCATGGAAAGGCCACTAGCTCCTGACCCTCCACAGCAGCAGCACTACGGCCACCACGAACCCCAGGCCGAGCAGCCCCAGGTATCCCTGCACGCGCCCGCCCTGCAGCCACGCGAGCATCTTGCCGCCAGCTGAAACCGTCTCGCAGCCTTCATCGAACCCGCTGTTAACGATCCACTTGTCGAAGTAGCTCTCCACCCACGCAAGTCCCACCACGCCGTACGAGACCGCCTGCACCGCGGCGTTCCAAATCCATCGGTCAGCCCATGAGCTCAAGTGCCCCAGCCAGCCGTTCCACCGAACGATCGTCACTCTGTAAAGACTGTCCACGTAGAACGCATGTCCGAGAAACGAGAAGGCCCTCGGCTGGATGTTCTGGAGCGCATCCGGCTGTTCGGCGTGCTGGATCTTGCGGTGGTACAGCCACCAGCCCACACCCACGCCCAGGAAGACCAGCGCGGACGAGGCAAACATCAGCGAAAGCACGCCGCCACTCGAAAGCACTGCCAGGTCCAGCGTCGCCCTCTTCTCTTCCAGGAAGTCCTGCAGCCACGGCCACGAAGGCGCGCCGATTACGCCCAGGAATATGGCAAACACGGCGAGGATCATCAGCGGCGTGGTCATCACCGCCGGGCTTTCGTGCGGCGGACGATGCGTGCTGTGCCGGCCCACCTCGTCCGTATCCGTGTCGCTGATGCGGGAAGGGCTCGTGATCGCAAAACCGCGTGGCTGCCCGGTGAACATGTAGGAAAGCTGGCGAGTCATGTAGAACGCCGTAAGAAACGCGCCGATCGCGCCCAGGTAAAACGGTGTGCGCGACACGCTCCACGCAAAAGCGGCCCGCAGGATTTCGTCCTTGCTCCAGAAGCCGGAAAAGAACAGCGGGAACCCGCACAGCGCCAGCATGCCGATGGCGTAGGTCGCAAACGTGAGCGGCATCACACGCCGCAGGCCGCCCATGCGCCGTATGTCCTGCTCCCCATGGCACCCGTGGATCACCGAACCCGCGCCCAGGAACAGCAGCGACTTGAAGAACGCGTGTGTCAGCAGATGGAAGACACCCACCGCGACGCCGCCCACACCCAGACCCATCATCATGTAGCCAAGCTGCGACACCGTCGAATAGGCGAGCACGCGCTTGATATCGAACTGCGCCACCGCGCATACCGCCCCGAACAGGGCGGTGAGCGCGCCAACCCACGTAATCACCTCGAGCGGCAGCGTCGGCGTACTCGTCGCCACCGCGCCCACAGCGGCGATGGTCTCGGCACTTACCCCCGTGCCCAGCCCTGCCCCCAACAACGTCGCGCTCATCAGTGGATACACCCGCGCGATCAGGAACACGCCCGCGGCCACCATCGTCGCTGCATGGATCAGCGCGCTCACCGGTGTGGGCCCTTCCATCGCATCGGGCAGCCACACATGCAAGGGAAGCTGGCCGGACTTGCCTGCGGCGCCACAGAAGATCAGCAGCGCGATCACCGTGCTTACAGCCGCGCCGAAGATGGTCGTATGCGTCAGCAGCGCGGTCGTCGCGGAGTGCTCCAGGCAGCCGCGTCCTCCGTCGTAGAAGACCAGCGTTCCCGTTTGCGCGTACAGCCACACCATGCCCACAAACAGTCCGATGTCGCCGATACGCGTCACCAGGAACGCCTTCTTCGCCGCAGCCGCAGCCGCAGGCTTGTCGTACCAGAAGCCGATGAGCAGGTAGGAAGTTAGCCCCACCACCTCCCAGCACATGAACAGCAGCAGCAGGCTGTTGGCCAGCAGCACGCCCAGCATCGCACCCGCGAACAGGGAAAGGAAGCAGAAGAAGCGCGTGAAGTTCTCATCCTCTGCCATGTAGCCGACGCTGTAGATGAAGACCAGCAGCCCGACCAGCGTGACCATGACCAGCATCACTGCTGTCAGCGGATCGAGGATCCAGCCCAGCGTCACCCACTCGCTGCCCAGCTGGAACCACCGGAAGTTCACCATCTGCCTTCCGGCTGCGCCCTGCCCCATCGCGAGCACATGCACGAACGCGGTCACCGACAGCAGGAACGCCGCGCTCATGGCCCCGATGGCTAGCGCCGCCGCCGGCCGGCGCTGACGCTGCTTCGTCAGCGCGACGGCTCCGCCTGCCGCGATGGGCAGCGTCGGAATGAGCCACAGGCTGTGCACAATAGACATCATCTTGCGTTCGAGCGTCAGCCCTTCATCGAGTTCAGTTGGTCGAGGTCGGTGGTCTTGAAGTGTCGATACACCGCCAGGATGAGGCCCAGTCCCACGGCGGCTTCCGCAGCGGCCACGCCGATGGAAAAGATCGTGAACATCATCCCGGTCAGCGCAGCCGGGTTCGGTCCATAGCGCCAGAAGGCGAGGAAGTTCAGGTTGGCGGCGCCCAGCATCAACTCAATCCCCATGAGCACGATGATGGCGTTGCGGCGCGTCAGGGCGCCCGCCATGCCTATGGCAAACAGCAGGGCTGAAAGCAGGAGATAGCCGGTGAGCGGAGTCATGAGCGGCCTCGCGCTCTCTGCGAAGGCATTGCAAGGATGACCGCGCCGATCAGCGCCACCGTGAGCAGCGCTCCCATGATCTCCAGCGGCACCACGAACCGGTGCATCAGGGCGTCGCCGATTTGCGGAACCGTGACCGCCGGCTCGGGCGTGGCCGCCGCCGTTGCGAAGCTCCTGGTACGGACGATGGCCCAGGCCACCACCGCAAACACCCCCGCCGCCACTGCTAGGCCCGCGCCTGCATAGCTTGAAAAGGCCTGCTGCGCGTGGAGACCGGTGCTTCGCGTCAGCATCATCGCGAACACCGCCAGGATCGCCACCGCGCCCACATACACCAGCACCTGCGTGAACCCCACGAATTGCGCGCTCAAACCCAGATACAGCATTGCCAGGCCCACGGTCCCCAGTGTGAGCGCCAGCACGCAGTGCATCACGTTGCGCAGGCTCATGGCCGCGCCCGCACCGGTGAGCGTGAGTGCCGAAAGGATCAGGAAAGGAGCGGTCATCCGGTGGGTCGTGTCCTTTCGTCGTTACTCGGCAAAGCGATAGGTGCGGACTTGCAGCTTGCGGCGCCGCTCCAGCCTGCGGTTGAGCAGAAAGCACGGCACTGCCAGCAGCGCGGTGCACACCAGCCAGCGTGCAGCGACGTTGGGCAGAAAGCGCCACACGCCAACCGTAAAGAGATTGAGCAGCGTCATCGGCAGCATGAACTTCCATGCCAACCCCATCAGCTGATCCATACGCAGCCGCGGGAACGTGCCGCGCACCCAGATAAACACGGCAATAATCGTCAATAGCTTCGCGAAGAACCACACATACGAGGGAATCCACGTAAGGAAGGAGAAGGGCGCCGACCATCCACCCAGAAACAACGTGATCGCCAGCCCGCTGGTGGCAAACATCCCCAGGTACTCGCCCAGAAAGAACAGAGCGAACTTGAATCCCGAATACTCCAGGTAGTACCCGGCGATAATCTCCGACTCGCCCTCCGGCAGATCGAACGGCGCGCGATTAGCCTCCGCCGTTGCCGCGATCATGAACAGCACAAACCCCGCGAATCCCCACGGTGTCAGCACGAACCAGTGCGGCCAGATGCCCGTATAGCTTGCCTGCATCTCCACGATCGCCGTGGTCGAAAGCGACCCTGAAGCCATGATGACCACAGCCGCGGCCAGCACCAGCGGCACCTCATAGCTGATCATCTGCGCCACGGCGCGCATCGCGCCCAGCAGCGAGTACTTGCTGTGGCTCGACCACCCCGCCATGAATACCGCAAGCTCCACCATGGAGCCCACCGCGAAGAAGAAGAGCACACCCGCATTCAGGTTCGCGATCACCATGTTGCGCCCCACCGGCAACACGGCGTACGCCAGGAACGCAGCCAGCACCAGCAGCAGCGGCGCAGCCAGGTGCACCAGATGCTCCGCGCTGAACGGGACCACATCTTCCTTGGTCAGCGACTTGATGCCATCGGCGGCCGGCTGGCCAAAGCCGAACAGCCCCACCCGGTTGGGTCCATAGCGGTTCTGCATCCGCGCCAGCCCCTTGCGCTCCAGCACGGTAGTCATCGCAAACAGCATCGGGAAGACCAGCAGCACCGGCACAACAGAAAGCACGGCCGAGGCAATCGGCTGCCACGCGCCCGGCACGTGCCCAAGCAGCGAACCCTTCAGCGCAACAAAGATTTGATCGACTGCCTTCGCCCTCATGCCTTCGTGTCGCTCCCCATGTCTTGCGTTTGGGCAGGAGTGACAGCAGCAGGAGTGATAGCAGCAAGAGTGACTGCAGCACTAGCCACTGCAGCGGGAGCAGGCGCCGCCGGCTTCGGCGCAGCCCTGGCGCGCGCCGCTGCCAGTTCGGCATCCACGGCCTCGGCTTCCGTCGGATGGATCACGTGGTAGTACTCGTTCGATTTTGCCAGCCGTTCCTTGGGCCACAGCAAGTCGCTGAAGCGTCCCGTCGTGCTTTCCTCGAACGACACATCCATCTTGATCGCGTCGAACGGGCAAACCTCTACGCAGATCTGGCAGCTCATGCACACCGACACATCGATGTTGAAGCGGGCAGGGTAGAACTGCGGCTTGCCCACCGCATCCGGCTTCTTGTCCGTGCTCTTCTCGATGAAGATGCACTTGGGGGGGCATTCCTTCTCGCAAATCAGGCACGACACGCAGCGCAGCCCGGCCTGCGGATCGCTGCCGTCATACACCAGGAAAGGAAAGTTGCGCGAAGCTTCTATGCGCGGGGCACGCTCTTCAGGGAACTGGACCGTTGTCAGCCGTTCCTCTTCAAGGTAGCTGCCGAAGAAGTTGCGGGCTGTCTCAGCCAGGCCCTTCAGGAGTCCATCACCTACCATGGAGCTTGCGTCCCCGCACAAAAAGCGCAGAATTTGGAATCAATCCACTCTACAGCATTCTTGTCCAGTGTCCCAGCGCACGCTTCGCGTACGGCAAACAGATCTTCACCGGTCCACCTCCCCCATCACAATGTCCACACTGCCCAGGATGATCACCACATCGGCCACGTTCCGGCCCACGCACATGTCCTCGAGTATCGTGAGGTTGATCAGGCTCGGTGGCCGCACCCGGTAGCGGTATGGGTTAGGCGATCCGTCGCTGATGAGGTAAAACCCAAGCTCGCCCTTGGGCGCCTCGATCCTCCCATACGCCTCGCCCGCCTTCGGCCGGAAGCCGCGCACCTTGGTCTTCGGATCGGTGATCGGCCCTTCCGGCAGGTCGCGCATCGCCTGCTCCAGGATCTTCACCGACTCGCGCATCTCCAGCACCCGGATCATGTAGCGGTCGTACACATCGCCATGCTCGCCCAGCGGAATGCGGAACTGGAAGCGATCGTAGATGCCGTACCTGTCCACTTTGCGCAGGTCGTAATTCACGCCGCAGGCGCGCAGCATAGGCCCGGTCACACCCGCGTTGATCGCAAGCTCCTTGGAAAGTGCGCCAACGCCCTGGGTGCGCGCCATGATGATTTCGTTGCTCGAAAGCATGCGCTCGAACTC
>CAXSHQ010000298.1:0-2300 GCA_964236875.1 uncultured Acidobacteriaceae bacterium
GGTCCCATCCTCCTCTGAGCTTCTCCGCAACCAGCAGCTCATCAAAGCGCGTGTCACCTGGGCCAGCCGCCCAGCTCCCGTAGATCCGGTGCTGGCCATCACCCGCGTAGCCGGCCAGGCGTTCGTCTTCATCGCCGCGCCCTCTGCGCATGGCTACTCGGCGCATCAGGTAGCCGTCACCCTCGGCGACACCGTCGGCAACACCTACCCGGTCACAAGCGGCCTTCACCCCGGCGATAAGGTCATCATCTCCGGCCTGCAAATGCTGCAGGAAGGCGCTCCCGTCCAGCCCATGGGCTAAGCGCCAGCTGTACGTTGCACGTTCTACGTTGTACGTGCGGCGGGCCACCCATCACCGGGCGCACACATTCTTGCAGCTCTCGAAAACGTAGAACGTACAACGTAGAACGCAAAACGTAAAACGCAAAACGTAGAACGCACAACGTAAAACGTAAAACCTTATGGTCGATTTCTTCATCCGCCGTCCCGTCTTCGCCACCGTCTGCGCGCTGCTCATCGTGCTCTCCGGGGCGGTCATGATTCCCGGCCTTCCCATCTCGCTATACCCCAACCTCGCTCCGCCGCAGGTCACGGTCAACGCCGCCTACATCGGCGCGAACGCCGCCACCGTGGAGCACGACGTAACCACGCCGCTCGAAGAAGCCATCAACGGCGTCGAGGGCATGCGCTACATCACGTCGGCCAGCGGCAACAACGGTGTCTGCACCATCACCGTCACGTTCCAGACCGGCTACGACCTCAACATCGCCGCCGTCGACGTGCAGAACCGCGTCGCTTCCGCACAGGGCGTGCTTCCGCAGACCGTCAAGAACACCGGCGTCACCATCACCAAGGCCAACCCGAACTTCGTCTTTGCGGCCGGCTTCTATGCGGATAACAACCGCTACTCGCAGGAGTTCATCTCCAACTACGTCGACCTCTACGTCAAGGACCCGCTCAAGCGCATCTCCGGCGTGGGCGACGTCGTGGTCTTCGGCGTCCGCAAGTACGCCATGCGCCTCTGGCTCGACCCCACCCGCCTCGCCGCGCGCAAGCTCACAGCCAGCGATGTTGTGAGTGCGCTTCAAGAGCAGAACGTCGAGATCGCCGCCGGCGCCGTTGGCGCTCCCCCCATGACTACCGGGCAGGACTTCCAGATTGCCGTTCGCGCCGTGGGCCGCCTCAGCACGCCCGAAGAGTTCAACCACATCATCCTCAAGGCCGGCCCCACCGGCGTCATCCAGTTGCAGGATGTCGGCCACGCCGAAGTCGGCGCCGAGGACTACTCCACCAACCTCAAGTTTTCCGGCGCGCCCGCCATCGGCGTCGGCGTGCAGCAGCTCACCAATGCCAACGCTCTTGACGTGGATAAGAAAGCCAAGGCCGAGCTCCTTGAGCTCTCCAAGGCCTTCCCGCCCGGCCTGCACGCCATTGTCGCCTTCGACACCACTACCGTTGTCGGCGACTCCATCCACGAAGTGCTGATCACGCTCCTTGAAGCCATCGTGATCGTCATCATCGTCATCTTCCTGTTCCTGCTGGACTGGCGCGCGACGATCATCCCGGCCATCACCATCCCCGTTTCGCTGATCGGCACCTTCGCCTTCATCAAGCTCTTCGGCTTCAGCATCAACTCGCTCACGCTGTTCGGTATCACGCTCGCCACCGGCCTCGTCGTCGACGACGCCATCGTCGTCATCGAGAACGTGCAGCGCCATCTCTCCGAGGCCGATCCCAACAATCCCGAGCACGACCCCCACAAGGCCACCTCGATCGCCATGGCCGAGGTCACCAGCGCGGTCATTGCCACCTCGCTCGTGCTCATCAGCGTGTTTGTGCCGGTCAGCTTCTTCCCCGGCACCACCGGCATTCTCTACAAGCAGTTCTCGCTGACGATTGCCTTCTCCATCGCCATCTCCGCCTTCAACGCGCTCACGCTCTCACCTGCGCTCTCGGCCATCCTGCTGCGCGGCGAAGAAGCCAAGTACCACATGCTCGACTGGACCCGCAGCCGGGCCATCTCCAATGCCTACGCCGGCTTTGTCCGCTTCGTAGACGGCACCATCTCCCGCATCTCCGCCGCCTACGGCCGCGCTATCCATTGGACCCTGCGCATTCGTTACGTCATGCTGCTGATCTTCGCCGTAGCGCTGGTCGCGACTTACTTCACCTACACAAGCGTTCCCACCGCCTTCGTCCCCCCTGAAGACCAGGGCTACCTCATCCTCCAGGTCCTCGCCCCGCAGGGCGCCTCGCTCAGCTACACCACCCAGTTCGCGGACAAGGTCACTGCTCAGGTC
>CAXSHQ010000298.1:2310-5962 GCA_964236875.1 uncultured Acidobacteriaceae bacterium
CGGCTACACCTACAAGCTCCGCTGGATGCAATGCCTCGCCGACCGCGCCCAGACCGTCCTCAAGGACGACCCCGATATCTTCGGCACCTTCGCCGTTATGGGCTTCGGCTTCTCCGGCAGCGCGCCCAACCAGGGCCTCATCTTCGTCCCGCTCAAGGCGCAGGCTGACCGCAAGGGCGCAGGCCACGCCGACACCGACGTCCTCAAGCGCATCTCACCCAAGCTCTTCGGCGTTCCCGGCGGTCTCATCGTCGCCTTTCCGCCGCCGCCCATTCAAGGCATCGGCACCTTCGGCGGCTTCCAGTTTGAGCTCCAGGACGAAGGCCGCAACACCCTCGGCGACCTCGACCGCGTAGCCCACCAGATGGTCGGCGCTGCCCGCGACCCGCACGCCGGCGTCACCGGCCTCTACACCCAGTTCACCGCCAACGACCCGCAGCTCCTCGTCCGAGTGGACCGCGACAAGGCCAAGGCCATCGGCGTCTCGTTCTCCCAGATCAACGACGCGCTCGGCGTCTACATGGGCTCGGCCTACGTGAACGATTTCGAGTTCAACAACCGTTCCTACCGCGTCTACGTCCAGGCCGATGCACCCTTCCGCCGCACCGCCAAGGACATGCGCCAGTTCTACGTGCGCACCACCGCCGGCCAGATGGTTCCGCTCGACGACCTCGTCACCATCGAGCAGGCCTCCGCTCCGCAGACCATCAGCCACTACGACCTGTTCCGCTCCGCCGAAATCCTCGGCTCCGCGTCGCCCGGCAAGAGCTCCTCTGAAGGCCTCGACGCCATGGCCAACCTCGCCAAAAAGAACATGCTCCAGGGCATGCGCTTCGAGTGGTCCGGCCTCGCGCGCGAAGAGCTCGAGTCCTCCGGCAAAGCCATCGTCATCTTCGGTCTCGGCCTGCTCGTCGTCTATCTCGCCCTGGCCGCGCAGTATGAAAGCTTCGCGCTGCCTTTCATCATCCTGCTCGCTGTCCCCACCGCCGTTCTCGGCGCTCTCAGCTTCATCGCCGCGCGCGGCCTCAACGACGATGTCTACGTCCAGATCGGCCTCGTCATGCTCATCGGCCTTTCCGCCAAGAACTCCATCCTGATCGTGGAGTTCGCCGAGCAGATCCGCGCCAAGGGTGTCTCCATCGCCGAGGCCGCTGCCCAGGCCGGCGAGCTCCGCCTCCGGCCCATCCTCATGACCAGCTTCGCCTTCATCCTCGGCGTTCTCCCGCTGGTCTTCGCCACTGGAGCCGGCAAGCTCGGCCGCCACTCCGTGGGCACGGCCATCGTCGGCGGCATGACCGTCTCCACCCTGCTCAATCTCTTCTTCATCCCCGTGCTCTACGTGGTCCTCAAGAGCCTATTGGAGCGCTTCGGCAAGAAGACCGACCGCAACCCAGCCGACCCCACCGACCACCCCGGCCTCAACACCCCCGCCGAAAACGCAGCCTAGCTTCTCCTCGCCTCTCCGGCGACCACGCACATCCTCCCGCGTGCCCCACCCGTGGCGGTTTCATCGCCACGTGTGGGCTCCTCTACCGCCCGCGCCCCCGCCTACGTCCAAAGTTGCAAGCTCTCCCGTACAACCACAGAAGCCCTCCGCGCACTCTGCGCAAAATCCGCGTACTCTGCGTTCCCGCTCTCGCCCGGCCAGCCACAACGCTCAAAACCGCAGCAAATAGCTCGCCTTCAGAAATAACTGCCGCCCATCCCCCAGGAAGTTATTCGACCGCGAAAGAATCGGCCGGCTCGGATCGCATCCCCCGCCCGCTACGCGCGTGCAGATCGTCCGGTCATAGTTCTGCAGGTCGTTGTTGTATCCCAGGTAGATCGCCGTCCCCGGATGCGGCAGCCACGTCAGCAGCGCTTCCGTGCTCACCTGTTTCGTGCGCCGCAGTGAAGTCTGCGCCGGGTTCACGAGCACCGAGTCGTACTCCACGATCACCCGCGCGGAAAACGCCCGCGTGAACTGGTAGTTGATCTTCGTGCGCAGCGTCTGGTTCTCATACACATCCTCACCCGTACGCGCATCGTGCTCGCGATCCAGCAGATACGTATTGTCCAGCGTCAGCGATTGAATCGGCTGCATCGTCATCAGCGCTTGCACGCTTTCCTGGTGCAGCAGCGTGGGCACTTTCCCCGGCGCCGGGTTGTAATTCACCTGCCCGCCGTGGAACGCGTTGACATTGAAGTTCAGTTGCCGGAACGGCGCGCTCCGCGCCACGATGCCGATCTGGTTTTCCGCAAAGTTCCGGTTCGTCGTCAATGGATACCCATTCTGCGGCCCCAGTGTGTCTGAGTTGGCGATAAAGATCGGCGCAATGGTCGTGTTCCGCGCCAGCAGAAAGAATGGGTCGAACTGGAAGTTGCGGTACACGCGATTACCTTGGTGATCGAACGCGAAGTTCACGCCGTCCTCCAACCCGATCCGCTGCAGCACACCTTTCCGGAACCACACATAGTTGCCGTGCTGATTGACCCCGCGCAGGTCCGACGTCGTCACAAACCCAGGCAGCGTCCGGAAGCCGGTGCTGTAGTCCTGGTAGTTCATATTCAGTTCCAGCGAGTGCCCGCTCCGATCGAACTCCACATAGCTGGCCGGTCCCGCTGCATAGCGGCCGTTCGCGTTTCCGGAGCCCGCGCCGCCGTCCACCTCACGCGTCGAGCTCTCCACCATCTGTCCCTGCGAGGACCAGTGCTCCCCCAGCCGCGCCGTGTAATCCAGCCCGCCCACGCGGTTCTTGTTTCCCGCAAACTCGTAGTCGGCAAACATCCCCCCCCCGCTCGACCCCTTCCCCAGCTCCTGCGTCACGCGGCCCACGCCGAAGAACGCGCGCTTCTTGTACGCCGGGTCCCGCGGGCCAAACCCCTCGCCCTCCGCCCGGTCGTCGATCGCCAGCAGCCCCACATTCGTGCCGCCGATCTTGCCCGTCACGCGCCCCCCAAACTCCGGGTGCACGATGTTGCGCGTGTACAGCAGGTTGATCGGCGTCGAAAAGTAGTTCGCATTCTCCAGAAAAAACGGCCGCAGCTCCGGAAAGTACACCGGATAGCGCTGGTTCACGGTGAACTGCGGCTGGTCGCTTTCCACCTGGCTGAAGTCTGGATTGATCGTCGCATCCACCACGATCGAATCCCTCAGAATCGCCTTGATGTCTCCGCCCACCGTGCCTTCCAGGTGCCGCGAGCTGAAATATGGGTTCAGCGGATCGCGCTGGTCCAGCGTTTTCTCGCTTTGCAGCAGCCCATACGGGTTGATCTGCAGGTTCCGCGAGCCGGCCACGCCTTCGATCCCGCGCAGCGTCGCTTCCTGCGTCAGCTTGCCCTGCAGGCTCGTGGCGATGTGCGGCCAGTGGTCCGTCTCGCTGTTGCGCGGCAGGCTGCGCGTCAGCACCACGCCCCACTGCTGCGCCCCTGCGCGAAACCGCAGGCTGCGGAACGGGATCGCAATCAGCGCCATCCACCCCTGCGGGGTCACGCTTCCCGCCGAGTCCCACACCTGATCATAGCTGTAATCGTTGCCGGTGCTCTCCGTGTAGGCCGCATCCGCCTGCACACCGAACGGGTTCACTTGAAACAGCACACCGCGCCGATGGTCCTGGAACGGGTCCAGCAGGATCGACACCGAGGCCGTGTACCGCGGCGGCACCACCACCGT
>CAXSHQ010000299.1:0-5922 GCA_964236875.1 uncultured Acidobacteriaceae bacterium
CTCGGAGTTCGAGAAGGCGCTGGAGCCGGTCTTTGCGCAGGCAGGTGCGGGCACGGCGTTCGGGCTGGCGGAGGAGAACCTGCAGCCGAGGATCCGCGCGAACATCCTGATGGCGTTGAGTAACAAGACGGGCGCGCTGGTGCTGACAACAGGCAACAAGAGCGAGATGGCTTGCGGGTATTGCACGCTGTATGGCGACATGGCGGGGGCGCTGGCGGTGATCGCCGACCTGTACAAGACCGAGGTGTATGCGCTGAGCCGATATGCCAATCGGCAGCGCGAGATGATTCCGGAAGGCACGCTCACCAAGCCGCCGAGCGCGGAGCTGCGGCCGGGGCAGAAGGATACGGATTCTCTGCCGCCGTACGAGGTGCTGGACCCGATCCTGCGGGCGTACATTGAGGACTACCAGGCGGCGGAGGGCATTGCGCGGGAGCAGAATGTCGAGCTCGCGCTGGTGAAGCAGGTGATCCGGCTGGTGGAGTTCGCGGAGTACAAGCGGCAACAGGCCGCGCCGGTGCTGAAGGTAAGCAAGAAAGCGTTTGGGATGGGACGACGGTTTCCCATTGCGGCGAAGCGGGAAGTTTAGCAAGTTAGCAAGTCAGCGTTGTGGGCTGGACGCCTGGCTTGGGTCAGAGAAGTGGAGAGTGGACGTGAAGAAGTTTGTTTGTGGGTGGGTTGCGGTGGCTGCGGTTGGCGTAGGTATGGCTATCACGTGTGGGGCGCAACAGCAGGCACCGGCTGGAGCAACGGGCAGGGCACCGGAGACGCCGCTGCCGGCGGGCGTCGCTTCGCCTTCCGCGGCCGCGCCGGCGAGCACGTTTCCGCCGGTGAACCTGAAGAACTTTACGGCGGAGGCGCCGACGAAGAACGATGTGGATGCGTTCCTGAAGGCGCTGTGGGGCTATGACCCAAACCGCATATGGCAGGTGCAGGCTATCCAGAAGACACCCGCGCCGGGTGTGAGCAAGATAGTGGTGCTGGTGGTGGAAAAGAACCAGCCTGGCAACATTCGATCTTCGGTGTTCTTTACGACGCCGGATGGGCAGCATGCGATCGCGGACAACGTGATGGACTTCGGGGCAAAGCCGTTCGCCGCGACGCGTGCGCTGCTGCAGGCACAGGCCGATGGACCGGCGCGCGGAGCGAACACGAAAGAGCTGCTGCTGGTGGAGTTTGGGGACCTGCAGTGCCCAAACTGCAAGGACGCGCAAACGAAGATGGACAATCTTGTGCAGGACTTTCCACAGGCGCGGGTGGTGTTTGAGAACTATCCGCTGACGGAGGTCCATCCCTTTGCAATGGAGGCGGCGCTGCGTGGCGAGTGTGTGCGGCGCAGCAAGGGCGATGCGGCGTTCTTTACCTATGCGCAGGGTGTGTATGACAAGCAGGCCGATCTGACCCCGGCGAACGGGAGGACGACATTGGTCGCGGCGGCGAGCCACGCGGGTGTGGAGCCGGATGCGGTCTCCAAGTGCATGGCGACCCCGGCGGTGCGCGAAGTCGTAGGGGCGCAGATAAAGCTGGGGACGAGCATCGGCGTGGAGCAGACGCCCACGCTGGTGGTGAACGGGCATCCGCTGCCGCTTGCGTCGTTGCCGTACGAGGTGCTGAAGCGGATCGTGGCGTTCCAGGCCGGGGAAGATGGGATCGCGGTGCGGCTGCAACCTACGCTCTCCACCCTGCCGCGGTGAGCGCGCGAGCTGTGAGCTGGAGATGGCTGAATCCGTTCACTACGAGGTTAGGAACGAGCGTAGAGGGCCGGCTTGCGACCGTACTCGAGCGGGTGCGGTCTGGAGCGAGCTATGAGCGATGAGCTTTTTAGCTCAGAGCTGACTTGAGCTACAGCTGTTCTCCTCAAGGGGTGGTGCCACTGCGAGCAGAATGCGGGGATCCTGAGCTGCGCTCAGGATGACATCATGTGGAGGAAGCACTAGACCTGGAGGAGAACGGCTCTGATCCTCAGCCATTTTCATTTGCACGCAGAAGCAGCTCCTTCGCTTCGTTCAGGAGGATGATCGTGACGGGTGCGGCAAGTAGCTTGCGTGACGAGTGCGCTGGTAGCTCGGATCAGGCTTCGGGGTAGAGGAGTTCGGTGAAGCGGGGGTCGTCGGCGACGTTGTGGAAGTCGGAGTCGCCGCGGGCCTGATAGCGGTTCTGCGGGTTGAGGCGGATGGCTTCGCGCAGGTGCTCGATGCAGTCGATGGTGTTGTCGGTCATGCTGGCGAGCAGGGCGAGGCCGTAGAAGGCGTAGTCGGCGCTGCCGTGGTCGAGCAGGATCTGCTCGAAGTGCTCGCGCGCGTCTTCGTACTGACCATTGTTGAGCAGCGAGATGGCGTAGTCGTAGCGCTCCTCGTGGCTTTCAAACGTGGTAGTGCCCTTGTGGATGTGGCTGACGCAGGAGGAGATGTACATGCGGATGCTGTTGGCGAGCTCGGGGGGCGCGGTGTTAAGCATCTCGTTGAAGGCGGTGTGGGCCTTCTCGTACTTGCCGGCGTGCGTAAGCTTGACGGCGCTCTCGTAGAGCGCGAGGGTCTTGTTGCGCGCGGCAGTGTCGGCGGCCGGCGTGGTGCCGTTGAGGACTTTTCCCGCGCGCTTCTGCGCAGGGGGCGCGGAGGCGGCGGCTTTCGGGGTGGAAACGGATGCACTTGCTTTTGCCATGAATGTACTCGCGTACGGCGCGGAGTGAATTGCTCAGAATGCTCCGTTGCGCCGAGGGTGTTGCTTGGGTTTTATACGGGGCGGGTGGGGTTGCGGTCAACTAAGAGCAACGGTGTGAGTGTATCGCGGATTGAATGAAGCGAGGGGCGCGAGTGAGCCGAGGATATCCGTAGTGGCTTGCTACGAAGCGGCCTGCGCTCAGGACGAGGTCTTGATGGGAGCATCCTTGATGGCGCCGGTGCCGGCGTAGAGGACAGGGTTGAGCTCGGGGTCGTTGTACATCTTGAGCTGGCGGTAGAGCTTGAAGCGGCGGCGGCCGGCGAGGACTTCCGTCCAGAGGGCAGCCAGGCAGGCGGCGAGATCGGTGCGCTGCTCGGTGAGGATGGCGAGGCGCTCCGTATTGCGCTCGCGATGCTGCCCGGTGGCTCCGGGCCGGCGAATCTCCTCTTCGGTGTGGAAGAGCTTGAGCGAGAGGATGGAGAGGCGGTCGATGATCAGGCCGGGCGTCTCGGAGTTGAGGGGGATGTCCGGTGCGGCATCGAGTTGAGACTGCGCTTTGATGAGGCACTGATCGATGCGCTCGGTGAGGTCGTTGCGGCGCTGGTTGAGCTTGTCGATGGCTCGTTTGACGGCCGCGATGGCCTGGTCGGCGGCCATGGGGTCGCGGGCGGCATCTTCGCGATGCCAGAGGTCGAAATTAGCGCGGTGCTGCTCGAGGATGAGCTTGTCGAGGGAGTGGCGCGCATCCGGCGCGGGATGGGAGGCATCGTGCCAGTGGGCATTGGCCTGGGCGTGGAGCTCGGTGATGTGATCGGCTTCGAGGTGGGGCTGGTCGGAAGACATGTGGGAGCTTGCTCCTGATGGTACGCGGGGGCAGGCGGAGAGGGAAGGCGCGGACGGTTAGACTGGCGGCATGGCCGGTGAGGCGAAGCGTGTGCTGCTGTATCGGCTGGGCAGCCTGGGGGACCACCTGGTGGCGCTGCCGAGCTATCGGCTGGTGGCGCGGAGCTTTCCGGAGGCGGAGCGGCGGCTGCTGACCAACAAGCCGGTGGCGGCAAAGGCCGCGGCGGCGGAAGCCGTGCTGGGCGACAGCGGGCTGGTGCACGGGTTCTTTCAATATCGGGTGGGCGAGCGGTCTCCGCGGGCGCTGCTGCGGCTGGCGTGGCGTCTGCGGCGCTGGAAGCCGGACGTGGTGGTGTACCTGGCTCCGCCACGGGGAGTGAAGGCGGCGCTGCGGGATGCGCGGTTCTTCCGGTTATGCGGCGTGCGGCGGATCGTGGGGCTGCCGGATACAGACGCTTTGCCGAAGAGCCGATTTCTGGGAGAGCGGGGTGGAGTGCCGTGGTGGGAGCACGAAGGCGAGCGGCTGCTGCGATGCGTGGCCGAGTTGGGCGACGGGGGTGTGGACGATCCGGCGAACTGGTCGCCAGAGTTGACGGAGGGGGAGCGCCGGGAGGCGGAGGGGCTGCTCCGGGGGATGGCGGGCTTTTTTGCAGTGAGCCTGGGAACCAAAGCGCAGAGCAATGAGTGGGGCGAGGAGCGGTGGGCTGCGCTGCTGCAGCGGCTGGCAGCGGCTTGGCAGGGCTGCGGGCTGGTAATGCTGGGAGCGGAGGAGGAGAGGGAAGCCTCGGAGCGTCTGCTGGCGGTGTGGGGGCGTGTCGCGGGTGCTAGGGCGGGGATGAACCTGTGCGGCGTGACGCGGCCGAGGGTGAGTGCGGCGGTGCTGGAGCGGGCGGTGTTGTTCTTGGGCCATGACAGCGGGCCGGCGCATCTGGCGGCTTCGGTGCGGACACCGGTGGTGGGGGTCTTCAGCGCGCGCATGCCGGCGGGGCAGTGGGTACCGCACGGCGATCACGTGCGGGTGGTGATGCACTGGGTGGAATGCGGTGGATGTCTGCTGCAGTCGTGCGTGGTGCAAGGCAAGAAGTGCATATACTCCATCAGCGTGGACGAGGTCTTCGCGGCGGTTGCGGAGCATGTGCAGGTGATGGTGGCGCGGGGCATTCGCGAACCGCCAAGTGAGCTGCCGGAGCGCGAGCTGCCGGAGCGCGAGCTGCCGAAGAGAGTGGAAGGGGTCTGATGATTCAGGAAATGCATGACGTGCTGCGGCTGCTGGAAGCCGGGTTTGCGCAGGTGAAGGTGCTGGTGGTGGGCGACCTGATGCTGGACCGGTACATCCATGGCGATGCGGAAAGGCTTTCGCCGGAGAGCCCGGTGCCGGTTCTGCGGCATGTGCAGCGGTATGAGCGGCCCGGGGGCGCGGCGAATGTTGCGATGAACCTGCGCGGGTTGGGCTGTGAGGCGGTGCTGGCAGGATTCTGGGGCGAGGACAACGAAGCGGGCGAGTTGAAGCGGCTGCTGGAGGCCGCAGGCGTGGATACGGTGGGCGTGGTGAGCTCGGCGCTGCCGACAACCTCGAAGACACGCATCCTGGCAAGGACGCAGCAGGTGCTGCGGCTGGATATCGAGACGCGCGAGGAGCACAGCCCGGAAGACATGCAACGGCTTACGGCGCGCTGCGTGGACCTGGTGGCGAAGGTGCATGCGGTGGTGCTTTCGGATTACGCGAAGGGCGCGTTGACGGCCGAGCTCTGCCAGGAAGTGATTCGTACGGCTCGACATGCCGGGGTGCCGGTGCTGGCGGACCCGAAGACGCGCGACTTGAGCAAATTTTCCGGAGCGACGACGGTGTGTCCGAACCTGGTGGAGCTGGGGCTGGCTACAGGTGTTCCGGTAGAGAAGACCGACGAGATGTTTACGGCGGCGCGCGAGCAGATGCGGGAGCACGAGATCGGCTTCCTGACGGTGACGCGCAGCGAGAAGGGCATCACGGTGCTGGAACCCGGGAGGAGTTTGCACTTTCCGGCGCGGGCAAGGGAGGTGTTCGACGTGTCGGGCGCAGGCGATACGGTGATCGCCACGTTGACGGCCGGCTTGGCCGGCGGTCTGGGCGTGGAAGCCGCGGTGGAGCTGGCCAACATGGCCGCGGGGATCGTGGTGGGGAAGATCGGCACGGCGCCAATCTCGCGTCTGGAGCTGGTGGCGGAGCTGACGCCATCGAGCGGCATCACGAGTGCGGAGAAGGTGCTGGGGGAAGACCGGCTGCTGCGGCGGGTGGCGGAGTGGCGGGCAAGCGGCGAGAAGATCGTGTTCACGAACGGGTGCTTCGACCTGCTGCACGTGGGGCACGTGATGCTGCTGGAGCAGTGCAAGCGGTTCGGGTCGAAGCTGGTGCTGGCGTTGAACACGGACAGCTCCATC
>CAXSHQ010000300.1:0-5911 GCA_964236875.1 uncultured Acidobacteriaceae bacterium
CCGGCCGCTCGCGGACAAGGGTGTTCACGCCCACAGCTTCTATAGGATGAGTGGCGTGCTCCGCGTCCTGCCCGCCACCGTCGTCGCCTTCCTGCTGCTCGGCGGCTATCTTGTCCTACGCGCGCCGCACACCTCCGCAGCCAACCTCCTCGCGCACGGCGGCCTGCTTCCACTCGGCATCGGCGGAGCCTGGAAAGCCACCGTTGTCGCGCTCTTCAGCTACTTCTCGCTCGAAATGGTCGCGGTCGCTGCCGCCGAAGCCCGCGATCCGCGCATCGCCGTGGTCCGCGCCTTCCGCGGCACCATCGCGCGGCTGGTTATCTTCTATCTCGCCACGCTCGCCATCACGCTCGCACTCGTGCCCTGGACCACCACCGCCGGCGCCAACATCGTCAGCCCGTTCGTCCGAGTCCTGCAGTCGACTGCGATCCCGTACGCCGCCGGCGTCCTCAACCTGGTCGTCCTCGTCGCCGCGCTCTCTGCCGTCAACTCGCAGCTTTACATCAGCTCGCGGATGCTCTTCTCGCTCGCACAGGCAGGCTTCGCCCCGCGCGGACTCACGCGCCTTTCGCCACAGGGAGTACCCCGCCGCGCACTGCTTCTCTCCTCCGTCGGCATTGCCATCGCCTTCATCGTCACCGCGCTCGCGCCGCAGCGAGCCTTTACCTCCATGATGGCCATCGCCACCTTCGGCGCCATGTTCACCTGGATGATGATCTTCGTCACCCACACACGCTTCCGCAGCCGCTTCGCCCAGCGCGATCAAGCTCCGCTGCCCTTTCGAGTCATCGCCTACCCCGCATCACCGCTGCTTGGCGCATTGCTGATGTTCGCCTTGCTCGTCACCACCGCCTTCGTTCCCGGTTTCGAGCTCACACTGCTCTGCGGCGTCCCTTTTCTGCTCCTGCTTATAGGCCTTTACTTCGCCATCTTCCGCCAACGCATCCCAAAGCAGTAGCGGCAAAGGCTCTACCTTCCTGCTTCCTGAAACCCATGCCCACCCTCACCGAATCCGACGTTCTCCGCTGGCGCGAGGAGTTCCCGATCCTCGCTACCTGCACCTACATGGTCAGCCACTCGCTCGGAGCGATGCCGCGCCGCGTCAAAGAACAGCTCGCCGCCTTCGCCGACACCTGGGCCACGCGCGGCGTGCGCGCCTGGCATGAGGGCTGGTGGGATATGCCGGTTACCGTCGGCGACCTCATCGGCAGCCTCATCGGCGCCGGCCCGGGCGAGGTCGTCTGCCACCAGAACGTCTCGGTGTGCCAGTCGATTGTGACTTCCTGCCTCGACTTCTCCGGCGAGCGCAACGCCATCGTCTCCGAAGGCCTCAACTTCCCTTCGAACGACTACATTTACGGCGAGCTCACCCGCCTCGGCGCACACGTCGTGTCTGTGCCCTCGCGCGACGGCCTCACAGTCTCGCTCGAGGACATACTCGCTGCTATCGACGAGCGCACACGCCTCGTCTCGATCTCCCACGTTGCCTTTCGCAGCTCCGCCGTGCAGGATCTCGCCGCCATCACAGTGCGCGCCCATTCAGTCGGAGCGCTCGTCATCGCGGACCTTTATCAGTCCGCCGGCATCCTCCCCCTCGACGTCCGCGCGCTCAACGTCGACTTCGCCACCGGCGGCTCGGTCAAGTGGCTGCTCGGCGGCCCTGGCGTCGGCTATCTCTACGTCCGCCGCGATCTCTGGCCTACGCTGCGCCCCACCGTCACCGGCTGGCAGGCGCACCGCGCACCGTTCGCCTTCGCGCCGGGGCCCATCGACTTCGCGGACGACGCCATGCGCTTCCTCAGCGGCACGCCCAACATCCCCGCACTCTACTCCGCGCGCTCTGGTTACGAAATCGTTGCGGAGATCGGCGTATCCGCCATCCGCGAGCGCTCAGGCATCCTCACCGAGCGGCTCATCGCGAACGCCGACGCGGCCGGCATCCCTGTACGCTCGCAGCGCGACCCCCAGAAGCGCGGCGGCGTCGTTGTCTTCGGCGTCCCTGACGAGCGCGGCGTGGAAATCGTCCAGCAGCTCGATGCCCGCGGCATCATCGTCGACCATCGCCCCGGCGCCGGCATCCGCATCGCCCCGCACTTCTACTCCACGGAACAGGAGGTCGACTACACCACCACCGAGCTCGCGAAGATCCTGCAAGCTCCGTAACCCCTGGCAAACTCGCCTCGCATCCTAACCAGCATGCCGCGCGAGCCCATTCGCGAAACGGTTGCGATCAACGCACCCATCGAGCGCTGCTGGGCGCTTTCCACCCGTGTGGAGCTGGTCCAGAAAACGTTGGGCATGAAGCTCACCGGGGGCGTGACGGAAGGCTTCATCACCGCCGGCTCTCGCGTCACCTGGAGCGGCTGGAAGTTCGGCCTCCCCACCGAACACCACACGCTCATCACCCGCTTCGACCCGCCGCACGCCCACTTCCTCCGCGTCGACCCGCACGAAATCACCAAGGAAGCCTTCTTCCAGGACTCCCAGGAGAAAGGCCGCTTCGCCGAGTTCCACCACGACCACTTCCTGTGCGAAGAAGTCCGGCTTCCGGATGGCGAACGGCAAACGGTTCTTACCGACGAAGTGCACTTCCGCCTCCCTTTCGGTTTGCTTGGCGAGCTCGTCGCCACGCGGGTCATGGCGCCGTTCGTCCGCAAGCTCGCCCGCAGGCGCTTCGCCATGCTCAAGCAGCTGGCCGAAGGCGAAGGCTGGCGCGCCTGGGTGTAGTGCACACCTTGCGCCGAGCTCGCCAGCTTCTTCCACCCCAAGCTCGTTCTCCTCCAACCGCATCTCACTTGGACATGAAAGCCTCCGTCCTCCACGAATACGGTCCCGCCAAGAACCTCAAGTACGAAGACTTCCCCGATCCGGAGCCCGGCCCCGGCGAGGTGCTTGTCCACGTCTCCGCCATCGGCGTCAACCCGGTGGACTGGAAGATGCGCTCCGGCGCGACCAAGGAATACTTCCCCGTGCAGTTCCCCGGTGTCATTGGCCGCGACGTAGCCGGCACGGTACGCACAATAGGCGTGGGCGTTCTCGGCTTCAAGGAGGGCGACCGCGTCTTTGCGCTTGCCGACCACACCTACGCGGAGCTCTGTGTGATCAAGGCGTCCGACCTCGCCCTCGTGCCCGATGGCCTGGAGCTCACCACTGCGGCTGCCATCCCGCTGGTCGCGGTCACTGCCGATCAGCTCATCCGCCAAGCGGTCGCCGCGGAGTCCGGGCAGACGATTCTGCTGACCGGCGCAGTCGGCAGCGTGGGTCGTTGCGCGCTCTTCTGCGCGGGGGAGCTCGGCGTCAGGGTCATCGCCGGTGTGCGCAAGAAGCAGAAGGAGGAAGCTCTCGCGCTCGGGGCCGTGGCAGCCATCGACCTCAGCGACGCCGACGAGCTCGCCTCGCTGGGCTTCGTCGATGCTGTTGCCGATACCGTGGGTGGCCCGCTCGCGCCCAAACTGCTCGGCAAGGTCAAGCCCGGCGGACGCTACGGCAGCCTTGTCGGTCCTCCGCAAGCAGCCGCCCTGCACCCCACCGTCAGCGTGCAGCCCATGATGGCGCACCCCGATGCTGCCGCCACCGCGCACTACGGCGAAGCGGTTCGCACCGGCAAGCTCACCCTGCCGGTAGACCGCATGCTGCCGCTCGCCGAAGCCGCTCAGGCCCACAGCGAGGGAGAAAAGGGCGGAGTCGGCAAGATCTTGCTGGTCCCGTCGGGAACGGCGTAGCCCCCACCCCCCCTCTCCTATTGGGATTTTGGGCTAAGTTGCATGCTTTGAGGTACTTACCGGTACAGGTACTTCGCAAAGTATTACATTCAATGAACTTAACCGCAAAGTATTGAAACGGCAGGGTTATGGATTCTTTCGGGTGTATTGCCACTGCGAACAGGATGCGGGATCCTGTGCTGCGCTCGTGACACCAGTGGCGAGGAAGCATTGCCTGGAGGCCGACGAGCTTCAGCTCATTCGATTGACGCTGCTCCGACGGAGAATGGCCTATATCCATTCTCCCAAACCGGAGGGAATCAAAGTGCAATTATTTTGCGGTGCCGATCCCGTTTCTTTCGTGCCGCTTAGAGCAAAGGGCGCGCACGTAAACTCTTGACAGAATCTTCACCCTTACCGGCCGCCGCCGCTCTGCTTAGTAACGGCCGCGACCGCCGCCACCGCCGCTTCGCCGCGGGCCGCCGAAGCCACCGCGTCCACCACCACCGGGTCCACGCCCTCGTCCGCGATCGCCTCCACGACCGCCACGATCCCCAAAGCTGGGCCGTTCCGGCGGAATCTGGTACCCCTCCGGGTATAGCACCACATGCCTGCGCGGACCCTCGCCCGAGCTGGCCGTCTGCAGGCCCGTGTCGCTCTCCTTCAGGTAAAGGTGCAGCATGCGCCGCTCGCGCGAGCTCATCGGGGCGAAGTGATAGGGCTGCTCCGTCTCGTCCACCTCATCAATGCCCGCCTCTGCCGTATCGCGTAGCGCCTGCGCGCGCGCCGCCTTGAAGCCGTTGGCCTCGAACGACACCCGGTCATGGTCTTCCGGCTCTAACCGCAGGATCTTGGCCGCGATGTGCTCCAACGCCCGCAGCAACTCGCCGTCATTGTCGGTCAGCAGGTTTGCATCCGGCCCCTTGCACTCCACGAAGATGTCCCGCCGCTCGAAGCCCACGGGGTCCTGCGCACCCGCACCCGCTGTAATGCGAAACTTCAGCCGCAGCCCGCCGGTCGTTGTAAGCGCCCGCATAAATCCGGCAACCTTCTCGGCTGCCTCTTGCAAATCTTCCATGATCCTGACCGTACCTGCCTCAAGCGGGGATGATGTTTACCAGTGTAGAGGATGCCTCCCGTTCGGACGTTCCCATTTCAGTCTTCGGGAGGAAGGCTCCCGTTCTACAACAAAGCCCAAGCGGTTTAGCGGTACCAAGTACAAAGCGCCCCGCAGGGCGCTCCGTACTCTTACCGCTTGCCTTGAATCACCTTGCCGCCGGTGTTGGATCGGAAGACACCACCGCCCTGCCCGCGCGCCTTGGCCGCCGCCCGCTTCTGGGCGAGCTCCCGCATCTCCCGCCCTAGCGACGTCCGGTTCATCACCGCCTGCTGAATGATGTTGATGAGGTTGCCCGTCGTCCAATAGAGGGCCAGGCCGGAGGCGTAGTTCCACGTGATGTAACCCGAGAACAGCGGCATCATGAATGCCATCATCTTTTGCTGCTGGGGGTCCATTCCAGGGCTAGGTGTATAGAACTGGACCAGGAACTGCGTGACAACCATGAGAATCGGCAGAATCTTGATCAGGTGTGGATCGCTGGCGGAAAGATCAGGCAGCCAGAACCAGTGCGCCTGCCGCAGATCCACCACGCGCGTCATCATGGTGTAGAACGCGATCAGCAGCGGCAGCTGGATGAGCGAGGGGATGCACCCGCCGAACATGCTCACGCCGTTGGTCTTCCGCATCGCCATGATCTCGGCATTCATCTCCTGGAACTTGGGATCGGTGGCCTTGGGGCTCTTGTACTTCGCCTTGATCGCGTCTTCCTGCGGAGTCAGCCGCTGCATGGAAAGTGCGCTCTTCATCGACTGCAAACGCAGCGGCAGCAGCAGCAGGTTGATGAGCACCGTGAACAGGATCACCGCCCATCCCCACGAGTAATCCTTGGCAGAAGCAGCGGCGGGCGCAATCCATTGATGGACGAACTGCAGCCCATAGAACAGGAACTTGCCCAGATAGCCCCAGAAGCCGAAGTCCAGCACGGTCTCCAGCGTTCCACCGCTTTTGAGCTGAACGGCCTTCAGCACATGGATCGACTTGGGTCCGACGAACAGCGACACCTGGTCGTGCCCGTTCAGGTTGCCCACGCCCACGCCCAGCACCGGCGCCATCGCCGTGCCCTTGGCCGGCACGCCCTTCGCTCCGGAAG
>CAXSHQ010000301.1:0-5901 GCA_964236875.1 uncultured Acidobacteriaceae bacterium
CATCACCTACGGCACCAACAACGAGTTCGGCTTCGACTACCTGCGCGACAACATGAAGTTCGAGCTGCCCGACCAGGTCCAGCGCGGCCATCACTACTGCATCGTCGATGAAGTCGATTCCATCCTTATCGACGAGGCCCGAACCCCGCTCATCATCTCCGGCCCCACCGACAAGACCACCGACAAGTACGTCACCGCGGACAAGATCATCCCGCAGCTCGAGCTGGGCGAGCTCATCGAAACGCTCGAGACCAAAACATGGTCCGGCGATTACGTCATCGACGAAAAAGCTCGCGCCATCACCATCACCGACGAAGGCTGGGAGAAGATCGAAAAACTCCTCAGCATCGGCAACATTGCCGACCCCGAAAACTGGGACTGGAAGCACCACATCGAGGTCGCCACCAAAGCCCACTCCCTCTACCGTCGCGACGACGAATACGTCGTCAAGGACGGCGAAATCATCATCGTCGACGAGTTCACGGGCCGCCTCATGCCCGGCCGTCGCTGGTCGGATGGATTGCATCAAGCCGTCGAAGCCAAGGAAGGCGTGCAGGTCCGCAAGGAAGACCAGACCCTCGCCACCATCACCTTCCAGAACTACTTCCGCATGTACAAAAAGCTCTCCGGCATGACCGGCACCGCGGAGACCGAAGCCACCGAGTTCGACAAGATCTACAAGCTCGAAATCGTCGTCATCCCCACCAACCGCCAGATGCTCCGCATCGAAAACGCCGACGTCGTCTACCGTACCGTGCAGGAGAAGTACTTCGCGGTCGCCGACGAAATCGAGCGCCTGCACGCCGCGCGCCAGCCCGTCCTCGTCGGCACCACATCGATCGAAAAGTCCGAGCTCCTCTCCGAGATCCTCAAGATGAAGGGCGTGCGCCACGTCGTCCTCAACGCCAAGTTCCACGAGAAGGAAGCCGAAATCGTCGCGCAGGCCGGCCGCCTCGGCATGGTCACCATCGCCACCAACATGGCCGGCCGCGGCACCGACATCCTGCTCGGCGGCAACCACGAGTTCATGGCCCGCCAGGAGCTCGTCAAGAGCGACGCCAAGTCCGCTCGCGCCCGCGCCATCTCCGCCGCAGAAGGCACCATCAACCCCGTCGCCGCTCCCGGCTTCGTCCGCTTCTACTACCAGAGCCAGGAGTTCGAAACCTCCCAGGCCGATTGGGACGCCGTCATCGAGAAGCATCAGACCTCAACGAAGACCGAGCACGACGCCGTCATCGAAACCGGCGGCCTCCACATCCTCGGGACCGAGCGCCACGAGTCGCGCCGCGTCGACAACCAGCTTCGCGGCCGCGCCGGCCGCCAGGGCGACCCCGGCTCCTCACGCTTCTACCTCTCGCTCGAAGACGACCTCATGCGCATCTTCGCGCGCGAGTGGGTCGGCACACTGCTCCAGCGCCTGGGCATGGAAGAAGGCGTCCCCATCGAGTCCGGCATGATCTCCAAGCGCATTGAGGCCGCACAAAAGGCCGTCGAAGCCCAGAACTTCGAGTCCCGCAAGCACGTCCTCGAGTACGACGATGTCATGAACAAGCAGCGCGAAGCCGTCTACGGCCTCCGCCGCCAGCTCATGGAAGGCGTCGACCAGAAAGAGCTCGTCACCGACGACTACGTTTCCACCATCCTCTCCAACCTCCTCGACCAGTTCGTCCCCGAGAAAGCTGTGCCCGACCAGTGGAAGCTCGACGAGCTCTTCGCTGGCCTTCAGGAAGTCTTCGGCGCCGACTTCAAGCAGGGACACGACGCCATCGACGCCAGCAGCCTGGGTCGCCGCGAGCTCGGCGACGCCATCTTCGAACGGCTCCGTGCCCGCTACGACGTCAAGGAGCAGATTCTCTCCGCCCCGCAGCTCCGCTACCATGAGCGCGTCGTCATGCTCTCCGTCCTCGACGGCCTCTGGAAAGAGCACCTCCTCAACATGGACCACCTCAAGGAAGGCATCGGCCTACGCGGCTACGCCCAGCAGGACCCGCTCGTCGCCTACAAGAAGGAGTCCTTCTCCATGTTCGAAGGCATGATGCTGCGCTTCCAGGAGGACACCGCGCGCCACCTCTTCCGCATGCAGATCCTCGCCCCGGACGGCAAGCCCATCGAAACCATGGAGCAGTTCCAGACCCTCCAGGCGCAGCAGGCTCCGCCGCAGCAACAGCTTCCCTTCTCAGGCCAGTCTGGACAATCGGCGTCGCAGGCTCAGCGCGACCAGCGCGGGCTCCCCGCAGGTGCAGCGTCGCACCGCACCATCTCCGGCGAACTCGGCCTCGAACCCACCCAGGACACCCTGGACGAGCTGGCCTCCGGCAGCCGCGACGCCAACGCCGCCGTAAACAATCCCGTCAAGGAGATGACCAACGGCTACCCACGCACGGGCGGCAACGGCAACAACGCCCCGCCTGTGATCCCCACGCGCCCACCCTCCACCACCATCGATGCCCTGGAGCGCGAGTTCGCCCGCAACAAGCAGCGCGATCTCCAGTCCGCCCGCCAGGCCGGAGGCTCCGCCACCGCAACTGCCGCAGCCCCCGCCCGCTCCACCAGCACCGTAGGCCGCAACGACCCCTGCCCCTGCGGCTCCGGTAAGAAGTACAAGAAGTGCCACGGCCTCAACGCCTAGAGAGCGCCTCTGAACCGGTCTTCGTTTTCGTCAGGGCGGTTCAAGCGCGCCGTAAATAGGCGTCGGCGTGTAGGTCTCTCTGTTTGTTTGTCATTCCCGAAGGGCATCTGCGTCTCCGCCTCTGTGGCCACCCTTCCGGAAAAGCCCTGAGCGGCAGGCGCGTCTACCGTCACACCTCCGGAAAACCAAAGTTTTCCCACGTCGCACCCTCCTCACTGCTAGGGTGTGGGGAGACCTCCTGGAAAGTACGCGAAGTTGGGACCGCCACCACCTGCGGCCTGTTTTTGCACTTGCCGCCTTGGGAAGCCGCTGTGTTTTGCGCGGACACATGTACCCGTTCTGCTCCTCTCGGAGCCCACGGGCAGCATGCCGGCGAACGTCGAGCACGCGGAGCACCCAGCGCCTCCTACGCGGTCGCGTAACGCGAACACCGTAGCTGCTCGCTCAAATTTTGCTCCTCAGGATTCTTCGTGCCCAAGTCGCTTCATCGCTCAGCCGTCCGAACATTTTCCGTCTTCCACTCGCTCACAAGATTTGCGATTTCTGCATGCGTTCTCGCAGCGTGTACGGGAGCCCGTGCGCAGATCGCTAGGGTCACATCCAGCGACGGCCCGGGTCGCGTCCATACGCCCCTGTCTACGGTGTTTCCAAGCGTAACGTCTGTTGCACCGGCCAGCGGACCGGCCGGAGGCGGCAACTTTGTCGTCCTTAATGGCGTCAACTTCACGCAGACATCTACGGTGAGCTTCGGCTCCACGCCTGCCGCCACCGTTCAGGTGCAGAGTGCTACGCAGATTTACACGTATCCTCAGCCCGGGTCCGGCACGGTCAACGTGTACGTCACCAACTCATCGGGAACCAGTACGGCGGGCACCGGGAACGTATACAAGTTTGTGCCGCCCAGCGTCGCCGTGGGCTCCAGCGTCCAGAGCGCCGTCCTGCTGACCTTTACAGCATCGGGCACAACGGCTGCCACGACTGCCACAGCGATTCAGGTGCTTACGCAGGGCGCCCCAGGACTGGACTTCACCTACCGGACGGGCGGAACCTGCGCGGTGAATGTCACGTACTCCGCGGGCGCGACCTGCTCCGTGAACTTCACCTTCACGTCCGCAGTTCCCGGCCAGCGCCTGGGCGCGGTCAACCTTCTCAACTCCTCCGGGACCGTGATCGCAACGTCGTACATCGGTGGCACCGGCACCGGTTCGCTCGCGACGTTCTCTCCGGGCGCCATCTCCACCGTGGCGGGCAATGGAGCGGCCACCTTCGCGGGCGATGGAGGGGCAGCGACGGCGGCCTCGCTCACCAACCCCTATAACACTGCGTTCGACGGTGCGGGAAATCTATACATCGCTGACACGAACAACAACCGCATCCGCAAGGTAGCGGTGGCAACCGGCTTCATCAGCACAGTGGCGGGCGGCGGGACATCCCCAGAAAGCTGTACGGGTTCTACGAACTCCTTCGGCGATGGATGCGCGGCGACGGCCGCTTCGCTCAATTCCCCCCAGACTGTCGCAGTGGACGGTGCGGGCAATCTCTACATCGCGGAGTACAACAACCAGCGCATCCGAAAGGTAACGGCGTCTACGGGCACCATCAGCACGGTGGCGGGCAATGGAACCGCAGGCTACACGGCATCGCAGGATACGGGAACCACGGCAGCTACGGCGGCCTCGCTCAATTACCCCGCCGGTGTCGCTGTAGACGCTGCGGGCAATCTCTACATCGCGGACACGAATAACAGCCGAATCCGCATGGTGACGGCCGCGACCGGGACTATCAGCACGGTGGCGGGCAATGGGACCGCAGGTTATACCGCGTCGCAGGATACGGGAACCACGGCAGCCACGGCCGCTTCGATCAATTTCCCCGCTGGTGTCGCTGTGGACGGTGTGGGGAATCTCTATGTTGCGGATTCTAAGAACAACCGTATCCGCGAGGTAACGGCGGCGAACGGCTTTATCAGCACGGTGGCGGGCAATGGCACCGCAGGCTATACGGCGTCGCAGGACATGGGAACAACGGCGGCGACGGCGACCTCGCTCAACTTTCCTCAGACTGTCGCCGTAGACGCTGCGGGCAATCTCTACATCGGGGACTTGTCCAACAACCGCGTCCGCAAGGTCACGGCTGCGACCGCGTTTATCAGCACGGTGGCGGGCAATGGCACCGCAGGCTATACGGCGTCGCAGGATACGGGAACGACGGCGTCGACGGCGACCTCCCTCAATCTCCCTTTCGGTGTCACGTTGGACGGTGCGGGCAATCTGTACATCGCGGACTATTCCAACCACCGCATCCGCAAGGTTACGGCCTCGGCCGCGCTGCTCGCCTTCCCGAACACAGCCATCAACGGCACCAGCGCAAACCAGACCGTCACAGTCAACAACACCGGCAATGCTGACCTGACCCTGACCATCCCCTCCACCGGCCAGAACCCCAGCGTGCCGAACTACTTCACCCGTTCCAACAGTTCCACGTGCCCGCAGCTTTCGACCAGCTCGTCGGCTGGCACGCTGGCCGCCGGCGCAACCTGCACCGAAATCCTCAGCTTCACACCCACCATGGCCGGTGCTGTCACTAGCAACCTCATCTTCACCGACAATAGCCTGAACGCCACCGGCGCCACCCAGGCCATCACCATGACTGGCACCACCGCCACCGTACTCACTGTCGCCGCGGTCGGCCAGAACATCCCCTCGGGCACCGCCTCCATCACCCTGGAGTTCACCGTCGGCTACGGCGGCAACACCGCCCCCACCGGCACTCCCACTCTCACCGTCAACGGCAGCGCCACCGGCGTCGGCACAATCGCCTGCACCGGCAAGGCCGGCCACCGCAACTGCACCGCCACTTACGACACCTCCACGCTCGCGGCAGGTACCTATACGATCGCCGCCGCACAGCCCGGCGACAGCACCTACACCGCTGCCAGCGCCACAGCCATCCTCACCGTCACCGGCACCTCCGGCAGCCACATCGCCACTCCGGTGAGAACTTCCTCCCCCATCACCTCGGCCCGGACAGCAGTCTCCACACCTGCTGTCGCACCCCGCCTGGCTGCCCAACCCGTTCCTGCCTTCGCACCCCTGCTGACACTTCCGGTCTTCAGCACAACCTCCATCATGGACACGGACTCTTCCGCCGACAGCGCCGCGAAGAGGTCCGATGACGAAGCCACCCCGAAGCAGTAAACCAACCGGGTGACGGGTGCCCCACTCATGCCGACAGTTTCATCGTCGGCATGCGTGGGCTCCGCCGCTTATCTA
>CAXSHQ010000302.1:0-5890 GCA_964236875.1 uncultured Acidobacteriaceae bacterium
CTCGTGCAGGAGTTTGTCCCGGCGCGTGATGGCCACATCACCCGCGTCGAAACGCTGGGCGGCAAATACCTCTACGCCATCAACGTGTTCCCCGAGGCCGGGTCGTTCGACCTCTGCCCCGCCGACATCTGCCGGACAACAGCAGGAACGGATCTCGACAGGGCAGCGTGCGCTATCGACGCACCCAAATCCGGTATCACCGTCGAAGCGTTCACCCCACCCGCTGACGCGATCGCAGACGTCGAGCTGCTCATGAAGCACTCCGGCATCGACATCGGCGGCGTCGAGTACATCACCGACTCACGTGACGGTCAGCGCTACTACTACGACACCAACGCCCTCTCCAACTTCGTAGCCGACGGCCCCAACGTCCTCGGCTTCGATCCTTTCGTCAAGCTAGCAGACTGGCTCGAAGCCGAAGCTGGCCTCGAGCTAAGCGTCTTCACTGGAAAAACTCCCGAGGAGAACGAAGCTCTCGCCGCCCAGCTTTGAGCTTGCATCGTCTGTGCGGCCGGGCTAGAGTGACGATGTGGGTTCGAGGACGTTTGATGGCGTACGGTTCAAAGCTTGGTCGAACGATCATGACCCTCCGCACCTTCATGGGTTCTACGCTGAGGTCGAGTTGATCGTTGAGCTCGATCTTACGAAACGCGAGGTCTACGTCTCAGCTCGTGAGAAGAATCCAAGACCTCGAAATGCAAAGAGGTCGGACGTCACTCACATCTTGAACTCGGCGACGAGTCACTTTGATGAGCTCGTGAAGCTTTGGGAGCGCGCATGAAGAGAGCTATTGCAGGCACCACAGACGAAGAACTCGACGCGATCTTGGAGCGTCGTCGGCTCGACCCTAGTCCTGATCCGCCTATCGCGCTGGAAGCGGCCTACGACTCCCGATTGGACTTGGTCGTTCTTACCCTAGACAATGGCGAGCGGTTGACCATACCACGTGAACAGCTCGAGGGACTCGAGAACGCCACGCCGGAGCAGCTCTCTAACATCAAGATCTTCGCCGGCGTAGACATCGCATGGATGGATCTGGACGTCGATCATTACCTCCCATATCTTCTCGAAGGCAAGTACGCCAGCGAGCGGTGGAAGCAAGCTCGCAAGCAGCAGCAAGTAGTCGCGGCTTAGTTAGCATCTGAGCCTCTATGCGCTATGGTTTCTGGCTCCCCGTCTTCGGCGGCTGGCTTCGCAACATCGACGACGAACACATGCCCGCTACCTGGGAGTACACCCGCTCCCTCGTGGAGCAGGCTGAAGCCCTCGGCTACGACCTCACCCTCATCGCCGAGCTCAACCTCAACGACATCAAGGGCCCGCACGCCGACTCGCTGGACGCCTGGACCACCGCCGCCGCGCTTGCAGCCGTCACGCGCAAGCTCGAGTTGATGGTCGCCGTCCGCCCCACGTTCCACAATCCAGCGTCGCTCGCCAAGCAGGCCGCCAACATTGATCGCATCTCTGGCGGCCGCCTCACTCTCAATGTCGTCAGCTCCTGGTGGGCCGACGAGGCGAAGAAATACGGCATCCCCTTCGACGAGCATGACGACCGCTACGCCCGCACCTCCGAGTGGCTCGATGTCCTCGACGGCTGCTGGCGCGAGCAGGGAACCAGCTTCAAGGGCCGCTTCTACAACGTCGAGGCGAACATCCTCTCCCCCAAGCCATTCCCGCACCGCACCTACTCCGGCGCACCTGCACTCACCGACCCCGAGTCCGAAAAGCCCGGCTACTTCCCGGACGCCGAGCCGTTCTCCGGAGCTTGGAACACCCCCGATCCCGGCACGCCAAACCCAGCCGCACCCAACGATCCGGAGTCCGAGAAGCCCGGCTATTTTCCAGACTCAGAACCCTTCTCCGGCGCGTGGAACACGCCCGATCCCGGCTCCAGCGGCGCCGACACCCGCAACGCGGCCGCCCCACTCTCGGCAAGGACCTCATCGTCAAAGCCGAGCAAGACAGCCGCCAACTACCCCGCCGGCCGTCCCACGCTCTACGCCGGCGGCGAATCCGAAACCGCCAAGAACCTCATCGCTGCCAAGTGCGACGCCTACCTCATGCACGGCGACGACCCGCGCACCATCGCCGCTAAAGTCGCCGACATGAAGCAGCGCCGCGCGCAGCATCCCAACCTGCCGCCCATGATCTTCGGCGTCACCGGCTACTGCATCGTGCGCGACTCGCAGGTCGAGGCCGACAGGGAAGTGGAGCGCATCACTGCCGCGCCCGACCCCTCTACCTCGCCCGCCGGCTTCGCCAACTTCGAGCAGTGGACCACCGGCTCCAAGCTTGAAAAGGAGCTCTCCCTGCGCGATTACTCGGTGTCCAACCGCGGCCTGCTATCTGGCCTCATCGGCACACCGGAAACCGTGAAACAGCGCCTCGCCGACTTCGAATCCGCCGGCTGCTCGCTCGTCCTGCTGCAAAGCTCACCCCAGCATGAGGAGATGGTTCGCTTCGCGCGGCAGGTCATGTCCCGTTGATTGCACAACGCGGACATTGTCCCGGTCGGATTTTCATCCCATAGCACTCTGCGATCACCGGCGATACCGTTACACCTTTCGTGTCAATCAGCCTCCCTCACCGCCTTCGTACAGTAGAGGACGGGCGATGCAGTCGTCCTGGAGAGGTGTTCCATGAAGCAGTTCTGTTGTGGTGATGTTGTTCCCGGTTGCAAGGCGATTTTTCGCGACAAAACAGAAGACGGCATCCTCAACGCCGTCGCGCGCCATGCCCGGCAGGACCACGGAATGATTGACATTCCCGTGGCGCTCATCGCGCAAGTCCGCGCCCATATTTCTTCCGTTCCCCTAGCCGCGTAGAGGTTGTTACAGCACCATGGCATCATCCGCACTTGCATTGCCGTCCGTTGAAGGGGTGCACCGCATCACGGATTAACCCCTTCACCAGCACGTCACCCGCATTCTGCGCGGGCAGGCGTCCGTGGTCGTGCATTTTCAGCCCATCGTCGATCTAGCCCAGGGCGTCATCACCGGCTTTGAAGCCCTGTCGCGCTTTCCGGGTCAGGAAGGCTTCTCGCCCGATCGCGTCTTCGGCGCTGCGGAGCAGATCGGCAGTCTGCTTCCCCTTGAAGAGATCGTCGTCGCGCAGGCGCTCGCAGCGCGGGCTCACCTTCCGGAGAACTGCTTTCTCAGCATCAACATGACCGCCGCTTTCCTGCTTTCGCCGCATTGGCGCAAGCTGGTCCGCGCGTCGTCCGGCCTTTCGGGCGTCGTGCTGGAGCTCACCGAGCAGCAGGCCATCTCCGACTACACGCGCGTCCGCGAGGCTCTTGCCGATGTGCAGCGCGCCGGCGGCATGGTGGCCGTGGACGATGCGGGCGCCGGCTACGCCAGCCTCAAGCACGTGCTCGAAATCAAGCCGGACTTCATCAAGCTCGACCGCATCTTCGTCCAGGACTGCCATCACGACCCAGCCAAGGCCGCGTTGATCGAAATGATCGGCCGCGCCGGCAGCCGCATGGATTCCTGGATCATCGCCGAAGGCATCGAGGAGCACGGCGAACTCGGCGAGCTCTGCCGCCTGGGCGTGCCGCTCGGCCAGGGCTACCTCCTAGGCCGCCCGCAGGCTGCCATGCCTGCCAGCACGATCCTTGACCTCCCCGGACAGCGCCCCTCGGACTTCACGTCAGGCTGTGCGTCTCTTGGTCCGCACATGATGCAGTGCCTGGCGTATGCCGGCATTGAGCAGGCTCAGCAATCGATGCACGCAAGCCCGAACATCGATGTGGCCGCGGTCGTCGACGCCTTCAAGCGCCCGCTCGTCCTGTTTGAGCGCCATCCACATCTCGGCGTGCGCGCGCTCCCTGAGCTCATGATCAGCCAGCTCTCTACGGATCCCGTGGAGGTGCTGCGCCGCGCCCTCACGCGCTCCGCAGCCACGCGCTTCGATCCCTTTGCAGTCATTGATAGCCACGGCGTCTTCCAGGGCATCGTCCGGGTCGACCGCCTCATGCGCGGCATCCTTCACGAACCCTCGCTGTAGAAGCGCTCCCCTGCGGCTTCTTACTCATCAGGGGTGTCATCCTGAGCGAAGCGAAGGTTCCCCGCATTCCGCCTGGAGCGGCACGGCCCTCTAGGTAGACTCTAACCTTCAACCCTGCGGCTCTACTTCGTTCCCCAAATCTGAAACTGCCCGCTGCAATGCAGCATGCTCATGAGGTAAAGCATGCCGTCGAAGTAGCGTTGGTCGCCCACCGGAATCGGCGTCCGCCAAAGCTCCTCGACGAACGCCTTCTCCTGCGTGCCTGGCGTCGCCGCCAGCCCGCCCACCGTCGCCGCCGCCATCATCCCCACGGAGTGCCGCGTAGAAAGCGGCTTGCCCTCCAGCGTGTAGCGGTCCGCAAACTGGGTGATGCCCTGGCTTATCAGAAAGCCCTGCACGCGGTCGCTCAGCACCGTCTCGCGTGCGTCCTTGTGCCACCAGCCGAAATCGACCGACCAATTGCTCACCGTGCGCCAGGAGTCGTAGCTGAACGGCGTCGGCTGGCCATCCCGCCCCACAATGGGTGTCATGTCGAAGTTGCTGCGGTCGGGCAATAGGCCCGTCTTTGGCGCCGTCACCCGCTCAAATAATTCGCGGCTCACATCCGCAGCCCTGGCCCAGAACTCGCGGTCTTCCTCCGGCCCCCAGCGCGCAAACAACTCATAGAAGCCCGGCAAATGGTACGAAGCATCCGTGTTGCCGACCGGTCCCACATCCGGCACAAAGCGCACCATGGTGTGCTCTTCCTCCAGCATCGGCCCGGCGGAGCTCGGCCGTGGCGTGCCTCCGCCACCGCCAAAGCGGCGCATCATCGCCCCGGGATCGGGCGCCGTCTTGCCTTCACCCTTCATCTCGATGCCGACGTTATGCTGCGCCTGCGCACGCTCTGTGTTGTTCGGGCTGCTCAAGCTGCCGAAGCCGCGCATCGGCTCGTACGGCGAGTCTTCCGGATGGATCTTGAACGGCCCGGTCTCCGTCACGATCAGGTGATGCCGCATCGTGTGCAGAATGCGGTTCGCCTGCTCCTGGTAGTTGTAGATGCCCTGCCCATTGCCCCAGCGATGCGCCGCGAACAGCAGCGCCATCGCGTAGTACTCTTCGCCATCCGGCGCGGGCCCTGTCGAGCGCGGCGTCCCATCCGTGTTCATCGACCACGCAAAGTACCCCACGTTCGGGTTCTTCGGATCGGTGATGAGCATGTATGTGTTCGACCAGTTCCACAACGCATCGAACTCACGTTTCTTGTTCATCTCCACGGCGATCATCATGCCGTAGCTCATGCCTTCGGTACGGGCATCGTTATTAGCCCAATCCGTCATGTACCCCAGCGGTCCGCTCGCGTTGGACCCAGCCTCCAACTACACACGCTCGGACGCAGCGTCCCCGTTAAACCGCTGCTGAAAGGCCTTCTCCAGCTTCGCCTGTGTCTCCGCAGCCGGATGCCCGTTCTCCGCAAACAGATCACGGTACCTGCCCGTCTTGTACGCCCCTGCGCCATCGCCCGGCATGCGCTGGATGGGCGGCAGCGGCCCGTTCACATGCGGTGGCGCAGGTGTATACGCCGCCGATGGCGCCGGAGGCGCCTGTGCCGCGCTCGAAGATGGTGGTGAGGCTGCCCCTGCCGTACCCTGCGCTCGCCCGCCTGCCGTGATCAGTAGCAGCAAAAGCGCAGCGGCAGAAGGAGAAAGCTGAACCTGCCGCGCCGTCCATGAGCACTTCGCCGCCCTAAATTCCAAGCTTCGTAGCAATTGGGTTTCCACCATAAAGATTCGCTCCTGAGCACTCCGCGCTCACTTGAACGCGCGGCAGCTCGCATGTTTGTTCCGAGACGGCTATTTTTACCCCGCCGCTTTTACAAAAAGGGTTTTGCAGTTGTAGCAAT
>CAXSHQ010000303.1:0-5887 GCA_964236875.1 uncultured Acidobacteriaceae bacterium
AAGCGCACGGTGCGGTTCTTCGCCTCATCGCGCAGCGGCACGTCGATCTGCAAGCCCAGTCCGCGCACGAAGTCCTTCTCCTGGTCGCCGTCGAAGACGATCGTGTGCACCACCCGCACATCCGCCTGGCCGGCATAGAAGTACAACCGCACCGTAAAGGGCAGCCACTCACGCTTGGACACGGTGCCACGGTGCATGCCCTCGATCTTCACCACCGCACGCACGGGCCCGGTCTGCTCCACTGTGACGTGCTTCACATCACTGAGATACCGTTCCCGCTTCGGCGCATCTTCCGGTCCGCCCGCCGTGCCGCTCTGCAGAATGCAGACCAGTTGCGCAGCGCCGCCCACCGACTTTCCGCCCACGCTTAGCGACTGGAGCAGGTCCGGTCCGCTCAACGGAATGGAACAGGTAAGCACACCGGTGTCCACCGTTACCGATTTCGCATCCTTGTGAACAACCAGTGCAGCCGCGCCCGAGGCTGTCCCACTGGAGCCTTTCGCCAGCACAAACGGACTGTTCGTCTGCCCCGGCACCACGGAAGCAAACGCACTCCACTTCAACGACCCATCCGGCCAGTACGCCAGCGGCCACGTCTGCAGAGGCAGATCCTTGCCGCCCGCGCTCAGGCGAAACGCCGATGCCGCTGCGACAGCGCCCTGCGCCCACGGCACACCCCAGCTGACTCCGGAGGCTTCACCCTTCGCAACCGACCCCTGTTCCCCAACCCACGAAAGCGAAACCTCGCCGGGGGCCAAGGCAGCTGCGCTTGCTTGCGCCTGGGTCGAAACCGTGCCTGCCGGTTCTTCGCCGTCCGCAAAGGGTTGCATCGTAAAACTCGCGCCAAGTGCAGTGGCAGCCTTCAAAAAATCTCGCCGGGTTGCGTGACTCACGTCGTCTCCTCACCTGTCCGTTGCGTCGGTCGGCCTCTATTCACGCCTGTTCGCGAACTGTACTGCCGCAACATGAGTTTCAGGTCTGAAATTATTTCAAGATAAGCTAGCGACCCGCCTCCAGGCTTGTCAAGCCGCTCGCTGCGGCTCCATTCCTGCGTTCTCACGCGGCCACTCGGCCCTCGAAGCTGCCTGGTCTGCACCAGAAAGCTCGATGACAGCACTTTCATCTACGAAGTGCTCTCCACACCAGTAAATATCCGGTACTTTCCAGAAATGTGAAAACGACCTTGACAACGACCTCGATGCGGCAGATTCTTCCCTACCGAGGGCTCCTCCATGGCATCTTTGTCGCGAATGCTTCGTGCTGTATTGCTTGGCCTTTGCGCTTGGCTTTCCTGCTCACTCCTCCAGGCGCAGGTGTTCCGCGGAACCGTGAACGGTCGCGTGACAGACCAAGGCGGAGCGTTGGTGCCCGGAGCCCGCATTGAGGCCACCGAGACTTCCACCGGCTCGAAGTACACTGCAAAGTCCAACGGCACCGGGGAATACACCATCCCGTTCCTGGAGCCTGGCACCTACCGGGTCGCAGCCACTTCGGAAGGCTTCAAGAGCTCACTCCACGAGAACGTCATCGTAGGCTCGAACGAGCATGTTGCGGTGGACATCGTGCTTAGCGTGGGCTCGCTGTCGGAGGTCGTCAGTGTCACGGCGGACAACACTCTGCTGGAGACCTCCATTGCGTCCACCGGCCAGGTACTCGACGCGGAGGACATTGAGAATATTCCCGTGAATGGCCGCACGCCCATGATCCTGGGCCAGCTGGCATACGGCGCGATCTCCACCGGCAATCCGCAGTTCAATCATCCTTTCGATAACAGCGGACCGTCCAGCATCTCGCTCGGCGGCGGCGCTTCCAAGAAGAACGAAATCCTCATCGATGGCGCGCCCGACGGTGGTGCTGACGGAACGCTCGCCTACAGCCCACCGATGGACGCAATCCAGGAGTTGAAGGTCGAAACCTTCCAGGCCGATGCTGCCTACGGGCACACCAGTGGCGGCACGATCAACCACGTCACCCGCTCCGGCACCAACCAGTACCACGGCTCGGCATACGAGTACCTGCAGGTTTCGGCGCTCAACGACACACCGTACTTCAACAAGCATGTGCTCGGCACGCCCATCCGCAAATCCGTCACGCGCTTCAACCAGTTTGGCGGCACCTTCGGCGGACCCATTTCCGTTCCGCACCTGTACAGCGGTCGCGACAAGCTGTTCCTCTTCTTCGCCTATGAAGGCATCACCGACAACACTCCCTCACCCAGCATCATCACCGTTCCTACCGCCGCTGAGCGCACCGGAGACTTCTCCGCACTGCTGCCACTGGGCATCGTCATCTACGACCCCGCTACCGGTGTCAAGAGCGGCTCGCGCGTGGTGCGTCAACCGTTCAAGAACAACGTCATTCCGGCTTCCCGTCTCAACCCGGTCGGCGTCGCTCTCGCGAACTTCTACGGTCTGCCGAACACTCCGGCCGCAAAGGCGGATGGAGAACTGAACTACTTCTATCCAGGCAACAGCACGGACACGTTCGATAGCGAGATGGGGCGCATCGACTACAACATTACGTCGCGCAACAAGGTGTTTTACGCCTTCCGGCATAACGACCGCTACCACGCGGCCAACAATGCCTTCAACAACGTCGCGACGGGCAGCATTCTTATCCAGCCCAACTGGGGCTCGACTGTGGATGACATCCATACGTTCAACTCGAGCACCGTTTGGGACAACCGTGCGAACTGGACCCGCAACACGGAGTCCCGTCCGCTGGCCAACAGCTACGACTTCTCCCAACTGGGCTTTCCAGCCTCCCTCGTCGGCGCCTCCACCACGCTTGGCTTTCCTGTCACCAGCGGAACCAAGTACGTAGATTTCGGCTACTCCAGAGGCGATTACATCCCGTACGACAGCTTCCAGTACTTCTCCGTGCTGAGCCACACCATCGGCCGCCACAGCATCGCCCTTGGAGCCGATCTCCGCCTGGCCAAGGAGTACAGCTTCCGCTACGGAAACTCTGACGGCCTCTACCAGTTCAGTCTGAATGGCGGTCAGGGCTTCACCAACGGGCCAAACGACAACTCTGCCGCGGCCACCATCGGCCAGGAGTTCGCCTCACTTCTTCTCGGTCTGCCAACGGCCGGGAGCTTCGACATCAACGGCAAGCAGATCTCCCAGTCGAAGTACATCGGCATCTTCGCCCAGGATAACTACCGCATCACAAGGACGCTGACACTCAACCTCGGTCTGCGCTATGAGCGTGATCTCCCGACCACCGAGCGCCACAACGAGGGTGTCATCGGCTTCGATACCAGTGCGACCAATCCAACGAATACCCAGGCTCAGGCCAACTTTGCCGCCAGTCCCGTGTCCGGTGTCAGCTTCCCATCCACCGTCACCGGTGGCCTGGTCTTCGCCGACCCTGCCCACCGCGCCCTCTATCAAACAGCGGCCACAAACTTCAGCCCACGCATTGGCTTCGCGTACGCACCCATCCCCCGGTTCAGCCTCCGTGGCGGCTTCGGCATCTTCAACAACAGTGTGGGTCGCGTAGACCCCATAGCGCCGGGCTTCAACCAGACCACCGTGTTGCAAGCCTCACTCGATGGCTACCTCACTCCCAACTCGACTCTCTCCAATCCCTTTCCCCCCGGCGTCACTGCGCCGCCGGGCAGCTCCCTCGGTCTCGCCACCAACCTCGGGCAGTCGGTCAGCTCCTTTCCCAACATGCTGCTCAACGACTACGCCGAGCGTTGGGATTTCGATCTGCAGCAGGAGTTTCCTGCTCACATTCTGTTTGAAGTAGGCTATGTTGGCGAGCACGGCGTTCACGGCGGAGTCACGCGCAACATCAACTATGTTCCCGCGTCATACCTGAACGTCGGCCAGTCGCGTGACCCCGTGGTCTATCCGTTCCTCACCGCGAATGTCGCCAATCCTTTCCGCGGCGTTGCGGGCTCGGCGATGAACGGCGCGACCACCACTCGCCAGCAGCTGCTGCTGCCTTATCCGGAGTTCACCACGGTCAACCTCTCCAGCTTTCCCGCAGGGAACGCCCTGTTCCACGCACTGGAAGCCCGGCTTGAAAAGCGCTTGTCCTATGGCGTCCGCTTTCTCGCCAATTACGAGTGGTCGAAGCGCCTCGAGCGCGTCGCCTACCTAAACCCGCAGGACCCTGCTCCTGAAAAGCGCATCGCTGCCGACGACCGTCCGCAGCACCTTGTCGTTGCCGGCACGTGGGAAATTCCCGTCGGCGAAGGCCGGCGTTATCCGGTCCACATACCTGGCGTCAGCTACATTGTCAGCGGGTGGAATATCAGCAACGTCTTTACCTTCCAGCCCTCCGGCGCTCCTCTCGCCTTCGGCGACATCATCTACAAGGGTCCCAGCCTCAACAATCTCGTCGTAAATCCTCACGCGCCGGACGGCGCTTTCGACGTCACTCAGTTCGACCGCGTTTCCGCCAATCAACCCGTGACCGGCACCCACATCCGCACGCTCCCCACGCAGGTGGCGCACGCACGTCAGGACGGCATCGTCGCGCTCGACATGTCTCTCATCAAGAACAACAGGATCACGGAGAAGGTGACGGCTCAGCTGCGTGCCGACTTCTTCAACGCGCTCAACCACCCGCAGTTCGCCGCCCCCAACCTTTCGCCCACCAGCAGTGCCTTCGGCACGGTGACGTCGCAGGCAAATCTTCCCAGGATGATTCAGGTAGGTCTACGTCTGGCCTTCTAAACGAACGCAAGCTGCGTTAGTTGGCTAGCCTGACCTTCTTGGAACGCAGAAGCCACATTTTCGGAAGGCTTAGCTAATGTGGTGAGTCGAAAGTTCTCTCAAGAAGAGACGATGGTGTCATCCTGAGCGAAGTGAGGATCCCCGCACTTCGCCTGTGTCACCTGCAATCTTCGGTTGGCACCTTGTTTATATAGGAACAACTGCTGACGTACGGTTCACTTGTGAAGCGCTAGCCAAAGCAGCGATGCGGTCCGGCACAGTCGTGATGCTAAGCGACGGTGTCAGCTGAGTGGCGTGCCCGATCTCTGTGCCGTTGGTTGAGTTAGTGTAGCGCAGCTATTTTTGAGTTCAAGTAGCCGCCGTCGGGGGTGGTGGAGAAGTGGGAAGCGCGTAGCGGTTTCCACTTCTCCACGCCCCAGGGTTGAGGTCAGCCACGCCTCCGGTGCCGGTGGTCGATAACCTAGCGAGGAGTGCGGCCTGACGGTGTTGTAGTGGACGCGCCAGCGTTCGGCCAGCACGCGCAGTTCCTTCATCGAGTAGAAGATCTCCCCGTTGAGGAACTCGTCCCTGAGCTTGGAGTTGAAGCTCTCGCAGTAGCCGTTCTCCCACGGTGGAGTGCTGATGAAGGGAGGAGAGGAAAAACAGTCGTTCGCGGATTTGCCACAAAATGCCACAAACTTTTCTGCGGCACTGCCTGTAAGTTGTTGATTTGATGGTGGGCACAGCAGGATTCGAACCTACGACTTCCACCGTGTGAATCGCACCTTGATTGGTTTTTCAACAACTTACAGAAACCGCGAGGGCTACCCAAGCACGCGAAGACGCAGAAGACGCATAGTTTTGTGGAATGGGTTGTGGAACAGCTTTGCCGTAGGAATCTCTGGCTGAGGCGCTATGCCTTTGCTGACGGTCAATGAGTGCAATTGGCCTGTTCTCATCAATTGAGAACCTCTGGTAGGATTCCTACGACAAGTCGCGCTAAGGGGACCTGTGCTTGGACGTCAATTGTTGCGACCTTGAATGAGCTTGCAGAACTGCACTCTCAAGTGCCCAATGAGCGCCAGACCTCTTGATCAGTTTTTTCACTGAAGTTCATGTGGCCATTCGGGCTCTTCTGGTTTATATTTGCGGACAATCAAATGTGGAGTGCCCGGCTTGAAATGTGCCAGTGGATAAGAGAGACACTGGACAGGGAG
>CAXSHQ010000304.1:0-5873 GCA_964236875.1 uncultured Acidobacteriaceae bacterium
CTGCAGAGCATGCACAACCGCATCGTGCACTTCCTCGCGGAAGGCCTCACGAACGGTCTGCGCCATCTCCTTGGGCTCGAAGGCGCCCTCATGCTCGCTCTCCATGGCTTTGTCGATGATCTGCTCAATGATCGGCTTCATGCTGATCTGCCTGGCCACGGACTTGGCGACCCGCTTCGCCTGTACGTCCAGCGCATTCGCCATCGCATCCTGCTGCACGGCTGGCGAGGCACTCCGCCAGTCTTTGTTGAACACCTCGATCATCTGCTTCACGATCTTCGGATCGTGCACGATGATGCCGATTTCGCGCCGGGCTTCCATCTCCAGCTTGCGCAGGCTCTGGCTCCCCACAAACGCTTCCTTGCCGTCACGGAGGATGACCCGGGTATGGAGGCGGATCGGCAGCCGCCGCGCCGGCAGCGCGCCCTTGCCAGTCGTATGCCCGATCACCCGCACGTCCACGCCTTGCGACACCTTCTCGTTCAGCAGCTTGATGAAGTCGCCGTCGCTGATCTTCATCTCGTACAGCAGCAGCTGCTTCTTCGCCCCGCTGATGAAGTCCATCAGGCGCTCCCGCGCATTCACGGGACTCACCACCAGGTCGTCGCACTTGTTGTGGTACGGTATCCGCCGTGAATCGCAGTCGAACAACCGCAGAGCTTCATCCACAACATCCTTGCGCGCGCTCACCACCGCGAACGACCGGCTCATCGTGATGTCCAGGTGCGTGTAGTTGAACGAGAGAAGCCAGAGCTCGCGCTCATCGATGATGAACATCTTGCCGTGGTACCGCACCAGATCGCCAGCCGTACGCGCCACAGTCACACCGCGCTCCAGCAGCCGCATCTCAAAGCGGCGAAGGTTCTTATCGCCGCCGCGATTCGTGTACGCAATCAGCGCGTGAACGGACACGCCCCGCGCCGCGGCATCCACCAGCGCCTTCTCTACCTCAGCGCGGTCAAGCCGGAATACCAGGATGTGAATGCTTTTCTTTGCGCTTCGCAGGGCCTGGAGCACAGGCTCAATGCCGTCGTCAGGCTGGGTAATGAGTCTCACGGCGTCGTCCTTGTGTGTGGCCCTTCGGCATCTACAACAGAGGATGCGGTTTCGGTCGGTCGGGATGTGTTAGGAACCTTTTCCTCCAGCGCATGGAATCGCATCCACGCTTTCCTGCTTCTAACCCAATACGGCACTCTTATCACTTCGTCCTCATTGCCCCGCTCGGAGACCTATGCACGTGAAACACCGCTTCACCTCTCTTGTTGCCCTCGCTGCCCTTTCTGCTCTGAACACCCACGCGCAAACGGCCCACGTCTCCCGAGCCGCTCACGAGCCGCTTCTGCTTGCCGCTCCGCAGAACACCCAGAAGAGCGAAACACCTCCTTCCAAGGAAGATGAAGATCACCACAGCGTCCTTCTCAAGTCGGCCATCCACAACCCGGTGCTCTGGAAGCAGCCCGAGAACATCGCCTCGTTAGACATGCTCAACGGCCGCGGTGGAGAAAAGCACCATCCGGACGCTCCCTTCAAGTTCGTAAGCGAGGACCTCAGCGGCACCAATCCCAAATTCGATGTCCGCGACGCCAACGACACCAAGTGGCGTGTCAAGGTAGGAGAAGAGCCCCGTCCCGAGGTCGTCGCCTCCCGCTTCCTGTGGGCCACCGGGTACTTCGTCAACGAAGACTACGTTCTTCCCACCGCCACGATTCCCGGCCTCAAGATAAAGCGCGGCAGCTACGCAATTCAAGGCGAAAACATCACGGACGCGCGCTTCGCCCGCAAGCCGGGCGGGCAGAAAAAGATCGGCATCTGGAAGTGGAAAGACAATCCCTTCAACGGCACGCGTGAGTTCAACGGCCTCCGCGTCATGATGGCCGTGCTCAACAACTGGGACCTGAAAGACGTCAACAACGCCGTCTACTCCGACGACAAGACCGGCGGGCAGCTCTTTCTGGTCAGCGATGTAGGCGCCACCTTCGCGTCCAACCAGATCCGCACCCGCGCCAAGGACAAAGGCAACATCACCAGCTACAAGCAATCGAAATTCATCACCAAGATCAAGAAGGACACGGTCAGCTTCGGTACCCCCGCCCCACCTGCCGGCTTCGCGGCTATCGGCGACGCGTTCACCGGCGACTACATGCGCCGCATGGGTTTTGACTGGATTGGTCACGATGTCCCCATCGCCGACGCCCAATGGATCGGCTCCCTCCTCGGCCAGCTAACCCACCAGCAGATCGTAGATGCCTTCCACGCCGGGAACTTCCCCGCAGCCACTGTAGACGAGTACGTCAGCATCGTCGAAAGCCGCATCGCCGATCTCAAGAACCTTCAGCCTAAGTCTTAGTACGATACTGTGCTGCTTCATGTCTTGCTTTGGTCGATCCTCTGAAGGGCGTCATCCTGAGCGCAGCGAAGGATCTCCGTATTCTTCCCGCAGCGGAATGGACGCCTCAGATAAGGGCGACTACACCTTGGGGCAACAGTTGTAAAGCTCACCGGACCTCGAGCTTCGGCGCGGAACGAAACAGATCGACACATCAACAGCAAACGCCCACCAGGCGTTGCAGCAGCCCAACGCAACTCAGTTCACCATCGCGCCATCCGGTGTCGGGTTCGTGAACTGCACATCGTGCAGGTGATGGTAGAGCCCTTCCGGCCGTTCCATCAGTTCCTCATGGCTTCCGCTCTCCACGATGTGCCCTTCCTTCAGCACATAAATGCAATCCGCCCGCCGAATCGTCGACAGCCTGTGCGCGATCACAATCGCCGTCTTGCCCTGCATCAGCCGATCCAGCGCGTCGAACACCAGCTGTTCGGATTCCGCATCCAGCCCGGAGCTCGGCTCATCCAGGATCAGCACCGGACTATTCCGAACGATAGCCCTGGCAATGGCGATGCGCTGCCGCTGGCCCCCTGAAAGCGTGACCCCCCGCTCGCCCACCTTGGTATCGAACTTCTCCGGCAGCCGGTCGATAAACTCCATTGCGTTCGCCGCCTTGGCCGCGTCCACAATCTCCGTGGAGGTCGCGTCCGGCCGGCCATATTGGATGTTGTCCCAGATCGTTCCGCTGAACAGTACCGTATCCTGCAGCACAAAGCTGATCTGGTCGCGCAGGCTCTTCAGCTTCAGCAGCTTCACATCCTGTCCATCCACCAGCACCCGCCCCTTGATCGCGTCATAGAAGCGCGGAATCAGGTTCACCAGCGTCGACTTGCCGGAGCCCGTCGGCCCCACCAGCGCCACGGTCATGCCCGCTACCACGTGCATGTTCACGTCGTTCAGGATGCACTGCTGCTGGTTGTAGCCAAAGTCCACATGCTCGAAGCGGATGTCGCCGCGCAGCTTCGGCGCGTCCTTCGCGTCCGGCGAATCTCGCTGCTCGCCCTCGCTCTCGATCACTTCCTTGATCCGTTCGTACCCCACATCCGCCTTGGTGTAAGAATCCATGATCTTGGAAATGTCCTGCATGGGCTTGTACATGTTCTTGATGTACGTCAGAAACACATAGATCGACCCCGGCGTCATCCCATGGAAGTCCAGCGCCCATTTTCCGCCGTAATACAGCACCAGCGCTGTGCCCACGGCCGTCACCACTGAAACCGTCGGCGTCAGTTTCGCCTTCAGCTTGCGCGCCTTCAGCGCCGCTTCCACTGTCTCCAGGCTTTGGCCTTCCAGCCGCTGCACCTCATAGTTCTCGCGCGCAAACGCCTTCACCACCCGGATGCTGCCCAGCACTTCCTGCAACACGCTCAACATCTTGCCTTCGCGCTTCCGCACGTCGCGCGAAAACTTCTTCACCTTGCGCGTGTACGTGTACACAATGGCGAACAGCACCGGCACCACCGCCATCGTGATCAGCGTGAGCCGCCAGTTCAGGTGGAACAGCACCACGATGAACACAACGATCGTCACAATGTCCACCACGATGCTCAGCAGCCCCGACACGATGAACGACTGAATCGAGTCGATGTCATCCGTGGCCCGGCTCAACAGGTCGCCCGTCTGCGACTGATCGTGAAACGCCAGCGACATCCGCTGCATCTGCGCGTACATCAGCCGCCGCAGATCGTGCGTCACCCACTGTCCCACCGTGGTCGTCACCCACTTCTCGCCGTAGCTGCACACCGCATCCAGCAGCGCCACGGCAATCACCAGCCCCACCGCGAACCACAGCACCCGCAACGGGTCGAAGCCCACCGTATTGTGGATCAGCTGGTTCAGCCATCCATGGGTGTGCTTGGGAAATTCCTTGCGGTCGATCACATTGTCCAGCACGATTTTCAGCGGCCACGGCTGCAGCGCATCCGCGATCGCCTCGCCGGTCACTGCCACCAGCCCCCACGAGAGATGCGTGCGATGAGGTTTCAACAGGCTCCAGATGGAGAGCCGCCGTCCGGGCTGGTCCGTATTTGCGGTTAACTGGGCATCAGTGCTGACTTGGCCGTACGCCTGGGGCATAGCTGATTGGATGCGCGAACCTCCGTGTTGTCACAGACTTGCTGTAGACGGCTTTTCACAGGGCGCGTATCGCCGCCTCCAATGTGGCCGTGATCTCCGCTGGGTCTGCGGCTGCATCGATTCGCAGCGGCACTCCCACATGCACTCGCAGCTTGCCCGACCGGAACCACCGCGCCTTTCCTTTGCCAACGAGAGCCTGCCCATGCAGCCGCACCGGCACCACCGTCGCGCCCGTCTCCTTCGCCAGTACACCAATCCCCGGACGAAACGCCGCCACCTCCGCGCTCCAGCTGCGGCGCCCTTCCGGGAACACCACCACCGAATACCCTCGGTCCATCGCCTCTCCCGCATGCGCAAAGCTCCGCCGGAACCCGCGCAGCCGTGGCAGCGGAAACACATTGAACAGCGCCGTGATGAGCCAGTAGGCCAGCGGCGCCAGCCCGTTCAGAAACCACCCACCCTGCTCCCGCGCACGCCGCATATCCATCAACACTTCTCCGGACATCGCCACCGCCACCCGCCGCCGCACCGGCCCGGGCAGCCCGTACAGAAGCAGCGGCAGGTCATACGTGGTCACATGATTAGCAACGATCAGCAGCGGCCCCGCCGAACCCGCGCCAAGTTCCGCGCTCCCCGCCAGCCCCGCTTCACAAAGAACCACGGGCGCAGCCAGCAGCCAGACCAGCGGCCGCACCGCAAGCTCCAGAAACGCCACCCGCGCCATCCGCACCGGCCAACTCCAGGGCCAGCGCGGATACGTAGGCTCCTCCTTCCGGCGAAGCTCTTCACCGGCCCTTCCTGCAGCTATCAGTCTCAACCCCTCAGACTCTGAACCAATCCTTCCGGGTGCCCCACCGGTAGCGGCTTCATCGCCACGGGTGGGCTCCGCTCCCGCCGCACCGGCCGCATCACTACTTCCGCCGCTCACACTGTCAACCCCACGCCTCGTAATCAGCCGTCGCAGCTCCCCAAGCGTCTCCACCACCGCGACCGCGTCATCCTCCAACTCCACCCCAAACCGCTCCTGCAGCAAAGCCCCCAGCTGCACGCGGCCCAGGCTATCCAGCCGAAAGTCCTCACTCAGGCGAGCCCCATCCTCCGAGCGAAGTACCGGCTCCCGCATCACCTCCGCAATGGCGGCCAGCAGCGGATCGCCCCCAACGGTGCCGTCCGCCTCCGCACCACCTGCAAGCGTCCACGCCGCCACCTCGCGCCGCAAAAGCTTCCCCGTCGAGGTATACGGAAACGCGGGTGCCGGCCACCGCACAAAACGCCGCACCTGCTGAAACTCCGCCAGCGAAGCATTCGCTGACCGCACAGCCGCTGCCAAGCCCTCCTCGCCCCCATCCCAAAGCACCGCCGCCGCCGGCTCACTCCCCCGCGGCCCCTCGCACGCCACCACCACGCACCC
>CAXSHQ010000305.1:0-5827 GCA_964236875.1 uncultured Acidobacteriaceae bacterium
CGAGCGCGTCGAGGCCATGATCGCCCGCAAGGCCGTCCGCTACCTCGAGGTCGCCGCCGGCGGCCTCCGGTTCTTTCCCAGGGCGGCGGAGGCCCTGGCATCGCTGGCCGATCGCTGGCCGGTGGCGATCAACTCGCGCTCGCGGAGCCGACCGATCACGGGGAGAAAATCGGGCGTGGAGGGACGCAGGCCGGCCCAGGATTCCAGCAGCGGTGCTTCGGCGGCGAACGCGGTTTGCGGTGCGAGCGCGGCGGCGGCGACGCGAAGTTGCTGAAGCGCGCCGGGGTGCGTGGAGATGTCGAAGCCTGCGTCTTCCACGGTGGCTCCGATGAGGGCTGTGCCGGCTTGCGGGCCGGCGGTGCGTGGAACGATGTAGACGTGCCCGGCGCGGTGGACTTCGTGGAGTGGCTTGTCCGCGGGCACGGCGACCCGGAGCATCTGCCCTTTGCGCGGGACGATGGGCAGCTCCAGGGCTGGCGAGGTAATCGGGAGCCAGGCGCCGGTAGCGTGGACGACGGAGCGCGCGGCGAAGCGTTGCGCGTTGGAGGTGCGGAGGTTCACTTCGCTGGAGGAGATCTCAAGATCGGCAATCTCCGCATGCTCCGCGATGTGCACGCCGGAAGCGTGCGCAGCGGCGAGCAGGGCTGCAGCGAGCTGGCGCGGGTCGATGGAGTGCTCGGGGATGCGGTAAGCGCCCTCGGCGGCGTACTGCACCGTGACGCTGGTCTGCCGGGGCACGGCCTGGCCTGAAAGAGCTTGTACGCGTTCAAGGAAGGCCGGATACAGCGCGAGGCTGTGGCGGGAGAGCGGAAGCAGTGCGGGTGGGTTGTGGGGGTCTTCGGCGGCAAGCATCCCAGCAGCGGCTATGGAGGCCCCGCCGAGGGCCTGGCGGCGATCGACAACAGTGACGGCTGCTCCACGTTGCCGGAGTTCGAAGGCCAGACTCAAACCGATGATGCCCGCGCCTGCGATCAGGACGTCTGAGGTTCGGATGGATGCAGGTTGTATTCTGGAAGCCACCAGTGTCGATTGTAGAGACACGAGCTGCAAGCAGGCACGCTGGCCTGTTGTAACCAGAGGCTTTCGGGCGGCGGGCAGTCGATGCCGCGGAAAGTGCGTCTAAAGTGGTAAGCCGGGCAGGGTCGCGTCCATAGTGTGCGTGCCCGTTCCAGGCTGGAAGGAGAGACTCATGGCTGAAGTACGAGATGAGTACATCGTGAAACCGGCGGCACCGGGATGGCTGATTGCGGTGGCGATTGCGGGCGTGGTGCTGGCGCTGGGCGGGCTGGCGTGGAGCTTCGGGTTACAGAGCCATCTGGAGGCGACCCAGCGGGACCTGCAGAATGCCAATCAGCAGAACGCCGCGTTGGCGGAAAAGCTGGACACCACCAACGAGCGCATGCGGGCACAGGCGCAGACGCTTGGGCAAAGCGTGGGGCTCACACAAAAGCAGCTTGAGGACAAGTCGAACCAGTTGATTGCGGCGCAGCGCACAGCCTCGGCAGCCTCGGCGGCAACGGTGAAGCTGGCCCGGCAGCAGGAGGCGACCAACCAGCAGGTAACGGCAGTAGCGTCGGATGTGTCGGCGGTGAAGACTGATGTGGGCGGCGTGAAGACCGATGTGGCCACCACGCAGGCTGACCTGGCGGCGACCAAAACAGCAATGGGTCAGATGAAGGGCGATGAAGGCGTGATGAGCGGCCTGATCGCGACCAACCACGATGAACTGGAAGTCCTGAAGCACAGGGGTGACCGCAACTACTACGAGTTCACGCTGAACAAGGGAGCGGCGGCGCAGAACGTCGGCACGATCAAGCTGACGCTGAAAAAAGTCGACCAGAAGAAGTCGAAGTTCACGCTCTATGTGAACGCGGACGACCGCAACATCGAGAAGAAGGATAAGAATCTCGACGAGCCGGTGCAGTTCTACTCCGGCAAGTCGCCGGCGTTATTTGAGATCGTGGTGAACAACATCAGCAAGAACCAGGTGCAGGGATATCTGAGCACTCCCAAGAATGCGCCTGGGCCGATTTCAGTGCAGTAGGCGTATTTGCAATGAAGAAAGCGCGCGGCTTAGGCCGCGCGTTTTCGTTTGTGTGAGAGAACGTTACTGCACTGTAGCCGGGATGGGTTGCTGGTGGCGGAAGTGGATGGTCAGCGGGGCGGGCTTGCGGGCCTTCCACTGAGCCTCGCTGAGGCGACCGAAGGGCAGCAGCACTTGGCCGTCCACTGAGCTTTGTGGTGGAACCGTTTCCCCGCTAACGAGCGGGTGCGGCAGCAGCGGCTTGAGAGCGGGGAAGGCCGCTTCCACGCGTTCCAGGTCGTCGGGACTGGGCGCGAGGGCGTTCAGTTCACCGTTGTCTGGCGCGATGTACTTGCCCTCGGCCCCATCCAGAAAGAGCGGCAGCCTCAAGTGGTTCTGCAGGTGCACGGTGACCACGACGTAGAGAGTGCTCTCGATGCTGGACGCCTGGCCGACCACGTGCATGCCGCCCACAGTGACCGATGGCGCCTTGATCTCGGTGACCGGGGCGAAGATCTGCGTGCCGGTCACGGTGAGATCGGCGGTGTGGTGCGGGTTGAAATAGAAGAGCGCGCCGCCAATGGCAGCCAGCACGACGATGGCGATGAGGATTGGTGCGGCGACGTTGCGGCGTTGTGCGGAGGCGAGGGTGAGGGGCATCGGTGCTTTCCGGATGAGTGCGAGCCGCTTTTGTGAGTGAGTTAAATCAGTGTCACTAGTGGGATACAGCGGGCGGCGGTGGGAAATCGCGGGGATTGACGCGGTCTTTGGCGTGTTTTCCCGCTCCAATTCAGACTAGCTGCGGAAGTCGCTATTTGTCACCGATCCAGTGAAACTTTCACCGGATCGCCCCACGAAAACCTGCGATTGGCGTGGGGTTGCCGGCAAGTGGTCTGGGCCTTGTCCCACCGGATTCAGTTGTCAAAGAGCCGTCCTCTTAGCCCGCCATGCGCGAGCTAGACCTTGCTGACCCACGCGTGCGTGCTCGGGTCGGCGAACGTGATGTGACCGTCTTTAGAGAACACCCACGCTCCCTCCTGGCCTCCGCAACTGCCGCTCGGCGCGGTTGAGAAGCCGAAGCCGCCGACCAGCACACCGGCGACGAAGATTCGGATGGGTCCGTTGACCGAAGCGAGGATCAAGTCGCCGGCGGGGTTTTCGTACCCGACCGCTCCCTGAAGGGTGTTGTTGTTGTCCCAGAACTCAACGGTGGAGACACCGGCGGCGTTCTTGTTGCGGAGTTTGAGGACGCCGCCGCTCAGGTTATCCGAGGTGAGCGAGTTGATCGCGCCTGTGGTGTCGCCGTCGTCCCGGAATGCCACGACTCCGCCCGGCGGCGCTTCGATGAACGTGTTCGTTCCGTCGAAGTACACACCGGCGCGGGAGCCGTCGCGCGGGTCGGAGTTGAGCAAGAGCGCAGGCCGGTCCTGCCCTGCGATGTAGCCGGTCGCCGCCTGCGCGTAGCCGAGCGACGGGCCGTACGGCTGCGATCGCACCGGCGCCACGCCCATCGCAGACAGCAGGCCCTGGGCCATCTGGAAGTGGCCGTAGTTCCCCCAGTGCAGCCCGATCAGGTCCGAAGGCGAGGGCGCATAGTATGTGCCGTTCGGTCCGATCGAGCCGCCCGTGTAGGACGTCGTCGCGTTGGTCAGGGCGCGGGTGTCCACCCAGCGCACATCACAGCCGTCTCCGGCGAGAGTGGTGGCCACATCGTGCGCGGCGGTGTTGTAGGCCGCGGTCGCCGCGGAGTTCACATCGTTGTAGGTGTACGGCACGCCGCACAGGAACACCGCCGGTGGCGCTACTGTGGATGCGGCCGCAGGATACGGGCCGCCTAGCCAGGTCACATAGACGGTGTTGCCCGCTCCGGTTGTGGATGTCACAGTGACCGTGATGGTGTGCGCGCCTGGCGTGAGCCCGGTGAAACGCAGCAGACCCAGCGTATTGGCCGCTCCGTTCGCGGTCACGATCGGGCAGTTGAAATTCACTGTGCCCAGCACCGTCGTTCCGTCCTTCACCGTCGCCGTGCCTGACGAGCCGTTCAGGAATTGCACACCCACGTAGAGCACCGAGCCGTACAGCGTCACGCTGTAGGTCTTCGACGAGCCGTTCGTGGTCGAGTAGATGCCGTGCGGGATGACGGGATTGGTGTCGGCGACCCAGGTACCGGTCGAGATCGCAAGCGGGCTGTCCGCCATAACCTTGGCCACGTCCGGAATCGACGCCCAGGCCGCGGAGTGCATGAGCGCGGAGCGATAGAAGTTGAGCCCACTCGTGGTGTTTCCTGCGACGTTCACGTCATTGGTGCCGATCATCATCGTCACCGCAGAATTGTGCGCGACCTTTGGCGAGGTCTTAAGGTAGACCTTGAAGGCCATGTCCTCCGACATGTCGGAGCCCCGCGCGAAGTTCTTCGAGCCGGGGCCGAACGCATTCACCACCTGTGCGCCGAAGCCTCTACCGCGCGGCCCGACGACCGCGCCGGTAACGCCGTTGGTCGATGTGTCGCCGTCCAAGGTGCTGCCGGCACCGAACTTGATCGAGTCGCCGAAGGTCTTCACCGCCGGCCAGGGTGAACCCACAGCTGATACTGGCAGCTTGCCGTTCACAGCGAGGATAGCCGAGGTATTCGCGGCCAGGCTGGCGTCGTTCAAAGGAAACGGGTTTGCAGACAGCGGCGCACCAGGGGCCGGAGCCAGTTGCCAGGACTCGCCGGTGGGCTGCACACACTCATAGCCGGGACCCTGGACCTCGACGTCGTCCGCATCAAGAATCTGCACGCGATATCCGATGTTTTGGGGCACAGTGTTCGCAGTGTCGAAGACCTTTGCTTCACCACCATCGGCGCGTCCAGTGATCTCACCGTCGACGACGTTGAAATAGACGTGGGTACAAACGATCGGCTGTCCATCAGCATCGACCGCTGATCTTGAGAAGCCGTTCTGATCGACAGGTCCGAAGAACCTGATCTTACCCCGCCCAAGAACCTCTCCAGAGAGGTCCTTGATGCCCGTCGCCGTAATTGTGGTCTGAGTGCCCATATGTCTCCTGCTCAACAAGCTAGCGACCTGTCCGCCTCGCCGGACCCGCTGCTCCCGGCCCATCCGCTACACCCGCAGAGTTGTCCAGCGCGTATTCCTCCTTCACGGCAGAGATATACAACTCGACGCTCTTGCGTGACACTCGCCAGGGACTGTGCGGCTTGTCAGGACGCATGCGATAGCCTTTGATCTTCCCCTCTTCGAGCAGCGCACGAACGCTCTCAACGCAGCTCTGCATCATTGCGGCGGCGTCTACGGTACTGATCGTTTCTGAGGGCACCCACGGCATGAGCATCTGGTTGCGGTGCAGGCGATCGCGCATGTAATTGGTGGGCATCACGCCTCCTCGAAGTTGACCCAAAGCCCTGCGGCTTGGAGCATGCCTTTTAGCGCCCACAGAACCCGGTTCGCTTGCGCCACGGTGCGCACCGCGCGGGCGGGCTTGATCGGTGACGTTTTCGAGGCAAGCCACTGGTCGTACCGCTCCGCGGTCCAGCCCAGCCGTAGATAGCGATCGGCAATGCTGCCCAGCTGCTCGCCGTCGACCATCTGCGGCAGATCGGCGAACTCCCCGCCGTCGCTTCGTCCGTCGATCCCCAGGCGACGGGCCTGTTCGGCAGAAGACTTGGGGCGAGCGGCGCGTTTCAGTGGAGCGCGGTGCCCGATTTCACCTTGCGCTGCGTCTATGAGCCGGCGTGCCTGATCCATCGTCAGCTCGCTGAAACTGGACACTGCGCATCTATGCTGCGCAGCCCACGCCAAG
>CAXSHQ010000306.1:0-5790 GCA_964236875.1 uncultured Acidobacteriaceae bacterium
CAGCCCAGGAAAGAATCAAGAGCTATACCCTATGGAGAAATGATCTAGACGCTGAGGAATGCTTGTGGACTTGATCGGACCTTCCCTAGCCTCCAGCGGAAACTTTACCTTGCAGTGGCGAGGAGCCGCGAGCTCCGGGTCCGCGCTTACAATCACCCACATGCTTTCCGCCGCGGCGCGTGCCCGCCTGGCCGTTGTGCTGGTAGGCGCGCGCAACCCACAGAACATCGGCGCCGCCGCACGCGCGATGCAGGACTTCGGCTTCTCCGACCTGCGCTTCGTGAACCCGTACACCGCGCCGTTCGAGGCTGCGCAACTGGAGGGCGTCAAGTCGGCTGTGGGCGCCGGATCAGTCATGGCTTCGGCGCGGGCCTTCGCGACGCTGGAACAGGCACTTGCGGACGTGACCCTGGCGGTTGGCACCACCGCCATCGGTGGACGTGAGCTTGCGCGAGAAATCCTGGCCTTGCAGGCCGCCGCACCGGTTGTGGTGGCTGCATTACAGGCGGAGACGGCGTTGCCGGCGGCCGGCGGGCACCGGGTAGCGCTGCTGTTCGGTTCCGAGAAGACGGGACTTACCAGGGAGCAGCTCAGCCATTGCCAGATGCTCACCACCATTCCCCTGTTCGCCCCGGAGGGCGGCCGACACCTTTCCATGAACCTCGGCCAGGCAGTGGCGGTGTGCCTCTATGAGCTGGTGCGCGGCGGCATGGAAGGCGCGCGCGAACTGCCTGTCGTTCACCAGACCGCAGCGACGGGGGAAGATCGGGAGCGGCTGACCCAGCTTCTGCTTGAACTGATGCAGGCCACCGGGTATACCCGGCGCTTTCCAGCCAATGCCCGTGAGACCGTTGTCCGCCGGTTGGCGCATCAGCTTGGCAAGACACGCGAGGAGGCTGCCACCTGGCTTGGGATATTGCGGCAAGCCCTCACGCGGGCCGGAGAACCGAAGGTCGAGTGACTTGGGCATAAAGCAAGCCCGCCAGTTGGCGGGCTTGTCGTTCAAGGTGAAACGGGCTTCGGCTTACCAGAGTCCCCACGAACGCGAAATGTAATCCGCCATGGTCATGGTGACCAGGATCAGGAACGTAAAGAAGCCTGCGCCGACCGTCATCTTGATCAGCCGCGACTGATACTTCACATGCATGAAGAACAGGATCACGATGACCGCCTTGGTGCAGGCGATTGCAAGCGCAATGATGGGGTTCAGCGGTCCCATGTTGAAGTACGCCGCGCCGACCGTAATGGCAGTGCCTATCAGCAGCGCACCGAAGACGATGCAGTACTGGAGAGGCGTGACGATGTGGTGCTCGGCGTGCTCCGGATTTGTTATGTTCGACGGATCCTGCGCGTCGCCTTGGTGATGTTCGTGTGCAGTTGCCATGACCCCTCTCTACTGTGCCGTTAACCGGCTGGCTGCCTGTGCGGTGCCGTTGCCTGTATGTCTCATTTAGTGTCGGTTGATGAGGTAGAGCAAAGGAAATAAGAACAGCCACACGATATCGACGAAGTGCCAATAGAGCCCGAAGTTCTCAATGGGCGCCACATACCCGGCACTGAACTCCCCTCGCTGCGCTCGGGCAATCAGCCAGAACAGCAGGCCGATGCCAATGATCATATGCAGCGCATGCATGCCGGTCATGGCGAAGTACAGGAAGAAGAAGACCTGCGTTCGCTGCGCCATATCCGGCGCGAGAGGCTTTTCCTTGATGCCGTGAGCGGCAGGGTTCACAAACTCCGAGACATTGAAGTTCGCGCCCGGGATGTGACCCTTCTCCCACTTCTCCTTGTACTCGACGTACTTAATACCGAGAAACGCCACGCCGAAGACAGTGGTCAGAATGAGTGTAATCACCAGCATCGGACGGTTGCGCATTTCGGCAAAGTACACACCCAGCGCCATGAAGAAGCCCGAGGTGATCAGGATGGCGGTGTTTACCGCGCCTAATGGCACACTGAGCTGGTTCGAAGCCGTGAAGAACGCGTCGTAGTACCAGTTGCGGTACAGCAGGTAGGCGAAGAACAGCCCGCCGAAGAACATGATTTCGGTCAGCAGGAACAGCCACATGCCGAAGCTGCCGGCTTCACGCTGCTGCTCTTCGGTTTCGAAGTGATGGCGGTGCTGCGGCAGCGACACATGCTCGTGCACGGCCGGGATGGCCGTTTCGCTCACGTGCGGATGCAGCGTGGGATTCCCGGCGGCTGTGACGGCGTTGGCTGGGATAGCGTTATCCAAGAGCGGTCACCTCTTCCTTCTGCTTCTTTTCCAGCCACTCGTAGTCGTAGGCTTCCTGCGTCACCACCGGAGTCTCGATGAAGTTCTCCGTCAGCGGCGGCGACTGAATCTGCCACTCGAGCCCGGTGGCCTGCCAGGGATTGTTGCCCGCGATCGCGCCATACTTCAACGACCAGCCCAGGTACAGGAGCGGCAACATGTATCCAACGCCGAGCACTGTGGCACCCGCGGTCGAGAGCACATTCAGCACCTGGTACTCAGCCGGATACGCCTGGTAGCGGCGAGGCATGCCGAGATAGCCGAGAATGAACTGCGGCATGAACGTGAGGATGAAGCCAATGAAGGTCGTCACCGCGGCCAGCTTCGAGAGCGACTCCGGGTACATGCGCCCCGTCATCTTCGGCCACCAGAAGTGAACACCCGCCAGGAACGCCATGAGCATGCCGCCCACCATCACGAAGTGGAAGTGCGCCACGATGAAGTAGGTCTCGGTCAGGTGGATGTCCATGCCCAGCGAGCCGAGAAACACGCCCGTGAGCCCGCCGATGGTGAACAGCCCCATGAAGCCGAACGAGTACAGCATCGGGGTCTCGAATGTGATCGAGCCCTTCTGCATGGTGAACGCCCAGTTGAAGATCTTGATGGCCGAAGGCACGGCCACCAGCATCGTCAGCAGGCTGAACACCAGCGCCGAGTAGTTCGACACACCCATGATGAACATGTGGTGCGCCCACACGAAGAAGCCGAACAGCGCAATCGCCACCGAGCTGAACGCGACGGCTGTGTAGCCGAACACGCGCTTGCGGGTGAAGGTGGAGATCGTTTCCGAGATCACGCCCATGCCGGGCAGGATCATGATGTACACGGCCGGGTGCGAGTAGAACCAGAACAGATGCTGGAACAGCAGCGGGTCGCCGCCTTTGGCCGGGTCGAAGACCCCGATGCCCAACGTCCGCTCCAGCGCGACCAGCACAATCGCAATGGCCAGTACCGGCGTGCCCAGCACCATCAGGATGCTCGCCGCATAATGCGACCAGCAGAACAGCGGCATGCGGAACCACGTCATGCCCGGTGCGCGCATCCGGTGGATGGTCACAATGAAGTTCAGGCCCGTGAAGATGGAGCTGAACCCGGCGATGAAGATCGCCGTGGCCGCGGTGATGACGTGCGTGTTCAGGTAGTGCGTCGAAAGCGGCGTCGTGAAGGTCCAGCCCGTATCCACGCCGCCCAGCACCAACGCCGTGAGCGTCAGAATGCCGCCGGCCACATAGAGGTACCAGCTCAGCAGGTTGATCTTCGGGAACGCCAGGTCCTTGGCCCCGATCATGATCGGGATCAGGAAGTTCCCCAGCGTGGCCGGCACGCTCGGCACCAGGAACAGGAAGATCATTATGATGCCGTGCATCGTAAAGAACTTATTGTAGGTATCGGCCGCGACCAGATCGGGCTGCGGCGTCAGCAGTTCCAGACGGATCAAGCCCGCGAACGCACCGCCGATAAAGAAGAAGAACGTAATCGAGAACAGGTACAGCATGGCGATCCGCTTGTGATCGCCGGTCAGCAGCCAGCTCAACATGCCGTGCTCGGCATTGATGTAGTTCTTCTTGGGCAGCCGGGCCGTCGCCTGGTCCGGCAGGGAAACAATCGTGCTCGCTGTCGCGCTCATGGCTTCACCGAATCCTGCGTTGTGCCCTCAGGGGGCGTTGTGGGAGCGGCAAGGTTCGAGTCAGAGGTCATCTGCGTCTGCTGCACCCGGTAATTCGATTGCATGTTCTTGATGTACTAGACCAGATCGATCAGGCCGTCTTCCGAAATCTGCCCCTGGTAGGTAGGCATGATCGGTGCGAAACCGGCCGTCACGTGCTGGCTCGGATTCAGGATAGCGTCTCGCAGGTACGCATCGTTCACCAGCACCTGGCTTCCATTTGCCAGGGTCAACTTCGAGCCGTAAACGCCGAACAGATTCGGGCCGCGCGCCGCCGCATTGCCGCTGTGGCAGGAGATGCACCCCATGGAAGCGAACAGCCGCTCGCCGTTCTGCGCCAGGCTCATGCCACTGGTGGACTGCTGCAGCCACTTCGCATAGTCGTCCGGCGTCAGCGCGGTCACTTCGCCGATCATGCCGGAGTGCAAGGTGCCACAGTATTGAGTGCAGAAGATATGGTACGTGCCGGGCGTGGTCGCGTTGAACCAGACCGTTGAGTAGCGGCCCGGGATGACCTCGCGCTTCACCCGGAAGTCGGGGATGGAGAAGCTGTGGAACACGTCCTGCGAGATCATCGTGAGCTGCACATCGCGGTTAATGGGCACATGCAGCGCGTTGATCTCGTGCTGCCCGCCCGGATGCTCCGCCTTCCACATCCACTGCTTGCCCACCACGTAGATGTTCATGGCGTTGGTTGGCGGGTCGTAGATGCGGAAGTACAGCACCGCGCCCCACACAAACACCAGCAGAAAGATGCCCAGCGGAATAATGGTCCAGGTGGCTTCGAGCACGGTCGAGCCTTCGACCTGCGTAGCGACCGGGTTCTTTTCCTTGCGGTACTTAAGCGCAAAGGTGAATACGATTGCGCCCACCAGCGCCACGCCGGTGACTGTCATCCCAAGCAGGAACAAGTACAACGCATCCATCCACGGCGCAATGGTGCTCGCCTCAGCCGGGAACAGCGCTGAGTTGTGCAGCCACTTCACCAAAAACTGCCATAGGACTGAGCTGATCCCCATCGTTAGCCTTTATACCTTCCGTCGGTCCTTACCCGGTTCGCACTCCCGCCCAAGCCGTTCTTATTCAAGCCGTTCGTATCCGAGTCGTCCATATCGTCGAGATCGCCGTTGTGCTGCCGCTTGCCACCTTGTTTGTCCCAGTTGCGGCCCATGCGCAAGTCGCGCCGGAACATCAGGAACATGAAGCCGCCCAGCCCCGCCACCGTCACCATGCCGCCCAGCTGCACCACGCGCGCCACCATCAAGGAGTGCTTGTTCTGCTGAGGGTCGTAGTGATAGCAGTAGGTCAGGATGTTCGCCACCGGTGAACCGATCTTGTTATCCGAAGCCTCCACCAGCCCCAGGAGCATGTCCTTGGGCGAGTACTCCACGCCCAGGTAGTACTGCGCGAGCTTGCCCTGCGGCGTCACGATCTGGATGGAGCTGGCGTGCGCATACTGGTCCAGCCGGCCGTCCGGTCCCGGCACCTGCACATAGCCAAAGCCGACAGCCTGCGTCACCGCGTCGATCGCGGGCTTCTGTCCCACCAGGAAGTGCCAGCCGCCGGCGGTCTCCGGCCGACCGTAGCGCTTCAGGTAAAAGGCCTTCTTCTTGGCCGCCAGCTCCGGCGTTTCCGTCGGATCGATGCTCATGGCCACCACCTGGAAGTCCTTGCCGGGCTGCAGGTGCACCATCTCCAGCGCGCTGGTCAGCCCGTCGAGCTCCTCCGAGCAGAGCATGGGGCAGTTGTAGTACACGAGCGCCAGCACCGCCGGATGCTTGCCGTCGAAATTGGTGCCGAGCGTCACGGGCTTGCCGGTGTCATCCACAAACGGCGCGCTCAGCGGCAG
>CAXSHQ010000307.1:0-5778 GCA_964236875.1 uncultured Acidobacteriaceae bacterium
CCCTAATGGTGGTGCTCGTATCGAGCTTGTAGCGGGCATCGGTCGCGTCAATGGCGTGCCAGGCATTCACCAGGTCGAATTGCCGGACGACGGCGTCCTGAAGCGGCCACGCGACGAGGATCACGGCGAAGACATCCGACTGCGTTTTGCCTTGCATGTTGGCCCCAAGGGCGCCAAGAGCGTCGGCGCCCGTGGCGCCCGTCAGCAGCGCGGCGACATTGCTTCCACGGGTGATCTGCGGTGGAAGGATCTCAACACGGGCCTGAAAGGTTGCGGGAGCACGCAGCAGCAGCAGCCACACGGCGAAAACGCCCGCCAAACCCGAGAGCAGGATCAGGAACTTGCTGCGGATGATGGCGAGCAGCATGCCATGGAAATCAATCGGTTTGCTCGACGTGCCGAGGAGCATCTGCTCTTCGAGCGATGGGGCGGGATCATTCATCGGATTTATCGCACCGCCTCGATCGCCACAGCGCCCAGCGCGAAGGTGCTCAGGACCTGGGAAAGGCTGAGTATATCGGCAGGGCTGAAGCCGGTCTTGAACTTGGAGGGAACCACGAGAGCATCGCCGGGGAACAGCTGCGCCCGGCCGAAGTCGCTTACGTTCTGGCGGCTGACCAGGGTGCCGTTGGCGCGGATGATGAACTCCCGTTTGCGGTCTGCCGCGCGCGTAGCGCCTCCCGCCAGATTCAGGTAACTACTGGCTCGCGCACCGGTGGAGAAGCTCAAGGCGGAAGGGTTGTAGACCGCGCCGAGCACGTCCACCGTGGTGGGCACGGCGGGCACGAAAAAGTGATCTCCATCTTCCAGCGGAATGGGCGGCACATCCGCGACCTTGTCGGCATTGACCGGCATGCGGAGCAGGACGCGACCGTCCGGCTGAAGAGCGCTCAACTGCGCGATATAGGCCTGGCGGAGCCCGATGTCGGAAGCGCCGCCGATGGAGGTTCGCTGATTGGAGGGGGCAAGGATCTCCTGGCTTTCCCGGGCCACGAAGTCCCTGATGCGGGCGGCCTGCTGGGCGCGAACACTTTCCCGTGAGAGCTGCGCGGCATACAGGTAGGAGTGAGAGACTAGACCGCCCGCCTGCTCCACGAGCTCACGCAGGGTTTGATCCTGACGCACGCGGTACACGCCGGGCGCCTTTACCTGGCCATCGATACGGACGAACTTGGCCTGCAGCTCGGCCGGAAGCGCAACGTCGCTCTGCGAGTACACGACGACGACGTCGTCTGCGTTCAGCTCCTTGTTCTCCGGCGAGGCGGGGTTGTCGAGGGCTTCGCCCAGCTTGAAGGAAACGAGACGGGTGGTCAGGTCGCTGTGATCGAGCCGCTCGATGACCGCGTAGTTCCAATTGATCTCGGTATCGTGTGTGGCAGCGGCCGGTGTTTCATTGCCGAAGCTGGAACCCATCGCGTTCAGCCGGTCGAAGTACGCGCGGGTGAGCAGGAAGTCTCGATTGGGAATGACGTCGGTGATGCGCATACCTAGACGCCAGACGTAGCGCCCGGGCCCGGTCACATTCCCGCGCAGTGTGACCACACCGGTGATCTTGGATGAGATCGGGAATACGCGCAGGATATCGGCCGGTTCCAGCTTGATGGCGAGCCCTTTGTCATCGAGCGCGAGCTCTTCAATGCTTCGCCGCGAGTGCTCGATGACATGCTCCAGGATGGCTCGCGAGGTCCCCGCAATGGGTGTGAGGCCGCCGGCCTCGTTGAGGACGGTGCCGATAGTGTCGCCGGTACGGATTTCGTAGATGGCGGGCGTGCCTACGTCCCCGTCGATGGCGACCTGCGCGCCCTGGCGGGGAATGAAGATGATGTCGCCGGAAAGCAGCCGCGTGTCCGCGGATTTATCGCCGGAAAGCAGCAGCTTGTATACATCGAAATGGGAGACCACCTGGCCGCCGCGCATCAATTGAATGTCGCGCAGGGTGCCGGTGGAGGAAGGGCCGCCGGAGGTGAAGACCGCATTCACCAGCGTGCTCAGCGAGCTGATGGTGTGCACGCCGGGGGAGCGGGCGTTGCCGAGAACGAAGATCTGGATGGAGCGAAGGTCGCCGAGGCTCACCGAGAGCTCGAAGCCGGTGAACTGCTGAGAGATGGCGTTGTGAATGAACTCGGTGAGGCGGTCCAGCCGCAGACCGGCGACGGTCAGCATGCCGATGCGGGGCACGAAGATCTGCCCATTCCGATCGACGGTGGGACTGACGTCGATGTCGATTTTCCCCCAGGCACGAATGATGAGCTGGTCGCCTGTGCCGAGGACATAGTCGGCGGGGGGCGCGACTCCACTGGAGGGTGTGAAGGCACCACTGCCGAAGAGAAAGCTGCCGAAAACCGGGAGGTCGTGTCCCAGGGCTTCGCGGACAAACTGCTGGAATCCGTTGGGAGCCGCCGCGGGAGCGTTCAGGTTGGAGCCGACTATGGACTTGCCGTCAGCGCCTGTGGTGCGGCTGTTGGTCCCATCGGAACCGTTAGCGCGGCTGTCGGCCGGTGCGTTCTCTACGAGCTGGCCTGCATCGTTGCGAATGACAACGGGAGAGCCTGCCTGAGAGGGAGTGCCGGCAGGGCTGGAAGCCGCGCCTTTGTTTGGAGCCTGCGAACTGGGGGACTGCGCGCTTGGGGCCTGCGCCGGGGAGGAGCTTGGGGTCTGTGCCTGGGAAAGTCCTGCAGCCCAAAAAAGCAAAATCGTGCCGAGCGTGCGTTTCATGAAGTCCTTGTGCCCGGTCGTCATCTTGTGGGGCCGTGGGAGGCCGTGGCGTGCTACCGGCTTGCTATAGGATACGGCATCGAGCCGCTGCCCGGTTTGCAACCATCGGGTACTCCTGGACACAGTATCCGGGTACTCCCGGACACAGAATGGAGACAAGAAACCCGATGCCAGACCTGTGCCGCGCTTTCGGCCTGATCGTCGAGACGGAGATGCCGATCCCCGGTGCGATGCCGCTGGAGGCTCTACCGGATGCGAAGCCGAGGCCGGATGTGGTGGTTCGGACAGGGCCAGCGCGGCTGGGCGCGGGAGAGGGCCCAGGGCGGGGAGGCTGGGGTCCTTACCGGGTCGGGGCTGAGGGGCTTCTCTTCGAGCAGCCTGGTGTGGCGCGCTTTCTGTGCGATCCGGCGGGGGAGTCTGTGTCGGTGGAATCCTCGACCGGAGCGGATCGCGAGGAGGTCGCCGCCTACCTGGTGGCGACGGTGCTGCCGGCGGTGTTGTGGACCCGCGGCGACCTGATGATGCATGGAGCGGCGGCGGTGCTGCCAGGCGAGGAGCGGGCCGTCGTGCTGGCCGGAAGTTCGGGGGTGGGTAAGTCGACGGTTCTCGAGGCCATCGTGGCGGCGGGTGGGGACGTGGTTGCGGAGGACAGCCTGTGTGTGCGCATGCGGGAGGGGGGAGTGGAGGGCAGCGGTCTACCGGCCTGTCTACACCTGCGTTCTCCTGGCGCGGCGCTCGGTGCGGACCGGCAGGTGGCGGCGGTGCCATGGCGGCAGTGCCGGGCTTCTGCGAAGCTCGGAGCGGTGGTCGTGCTGGAGCCCGTCCCGGAAGCGTCGATGTCCGGCTCAGCAGGGTTGGGCTTGACGAAGCTGACGGGGGCGGATGCCCTCCTCACGCTGCTGCGGCATCAGCATCGGCCCCGGATCCCGTGGCTGCTGGGCCGAAGCGGACATCTGCTACCTTTGTGGGCTGCTGTGGCTCAGGCTGTTCCGGTATATTCTTTGAAGTTTCGGCGGGCGGCCCCTCCCTCAACCGACGGCGGGATGGACTGGCGGACGCTCGCTATGCTGGCTTAGGCCGGCTGTTGTGGGGCGGTATTGTGGAGGACGGGACTGTGAATGACGTTACATGGGAGCGCCGCGAGTGCGTCAGCGCCGAGGTAGAACAATCGCTGGTGTTGCTGGACCTGGACACGCTTCTTTATCACTCGCTGAACCAGACGGCGACCTCCATCTGGGAGCTTCTGGAGAAGCCGAGCTCGGCAGAGCAGATCGTCCAAAGCCTTTGCCAGCGCTATGAGGTGACGCCGGAGCGCTGCCGGGGCTCGGTGGACCGCACGCTGGATAAGCTGCGGGAAGCAGGCCTGATTTCCCCCAAGACGATGGACACGCCGGTGAGTTCCGCGGCTTGACCGCTCCTCACGACACGGCGGCGCCCTTTGCCGCGATGGCGTACGGCTGCCGGTGGCGAAGCGCGTTTCCGTTGAGCTTGTTTGAGAGCGATGCCGGCGCCGGTGTGTGGCCGGAGATTCGCGTCACCCAGCGCTTCGATCCCCTTCCGGAGCGGGTATTCATGCGCTCCAAGGGAGCGATTTCGCTGGCGGAAGACGGGCTCCGGTACAGGGCGGAGGAGGCCACCGTCCTCGACAGCTACGGAGGAGGCCGCGTGGAGGTCTTCCCGGGTTCGGGCGGGATGGACAGCCTGCCTGCGGCTTTTTACGGAACCGTAACCGCAGCGGTGATGACATGGCGCGGCGGTCTGGCCATGCACGGCTCGGCGGTGGAGATGGATGGGCGTGGAGCGCTGCTGTGCGGCCACTCCGGTGCAGGGAAGTCGACGCTGACGGGCGCCCTGATCGCTGCCGGCGCGCGGCTTGTTTCCGACGATCTTTCGGTCCTGCACACCGGGCCGGCCGGCAACGATCCGGTGCTGTTTGCCGGACGGCGGACGTTGCGGCTTTTTCCCGATGTGGCCGACCGGCTGGGCAAAGCAGTTGCGGTCAAGGAAGTGCCGGCTGCCGCGGAGGCGAAGCGGTTGGTGGCGCCGCCGCGTGTGGAGGCCGGCCGGGCTGTGCCGCTCTCCGCGATCCTTGTGCTTGGGGAAGCTGCTGCCCCTGCGGGGCATGGGGCGGCCACGCAGCTTCTGCTACCTCACTTCTACCGGCCAAGAGCGTTCTGCGTCATTCCGGTACCTGGACAGGCTTTCTCGCCTGACCGCGGTGGCGGGGGGTGTTCCGGTGCTGGGCATGCCGTGCGTGGAGGCACGCGATGAAGGTAGCTGGCGGCGGGCTGCGGAAGAGGCGCTGCGGCTCTGCTGGCGAGCGCTGCCGTCTTCGTAATTACGGCTCAGGGAAGTCTAATCAAGTCCGCAAGCATTCCCTCAGCGGCTAAAGCCGCGTTGATTTTGTGGCGTTTACGGCGGAGCTGAAGCCCCGCCCTGACGAAACGGAGACTCCTTCACAGGTTTTCTAGATCTGAATTCGCTGCTCGCGGCACCACAGCAGAAATTCGCCTGCCATGGTGGTGGTCTGGGCTTGCGCCTGCTCGGGGGCGTACGGGCTCACGCCGGTGGAGAGGCGATCCAGTGCGCCGGAGAGCCAGTCCAGATCCAGCCAGCGATCGGCGCCTGCTTCCCGGAAGGCGTGAATTCTTTGCCGGGCCTCCTCGGCCTGTTCCTTCATGCGCTGGAGGTAATCGGGAGAGAAGGGCAGACCTCCGCTGCGCAGCCGAATACTTTCCGGTACATGTCCACGCAGCATGGCGCGCGCCATCGCTCGGTCCTCGCCGTTGTGCTCGTCGAAACGGCCGGGCAGGCCCGCCGCGAAGCGGACCAGCCGACGGTCACGAAAGGGGAAGAGCCGGCGCGGGCCTTCAGGGGTGGCCGTGGTCACGGCGGCGTTCTTTGCCAGAGCGGGGTGGATGCCTCGGAGCTCTCCGAGGGAGAGGTTCGGCTGCTGCGGCATGCCCGCGCGCCAGACTGATTGCCAGGTGTCAGGCAAGCCGGCAAGCAACTGCGGGGAGAGCCGCGCGTGAAAGCCCTGCGCCGGCCAACCCAGGCGGCGGC
>CAXSHQ010000308.1:0-5776 GCA_964236875.1 uncultured Acidobacteriaceae bacterium
ATACAGGGGTCTCTCCACTGCGGCCGCAAAAGCGCGGCCTCCGGTCGAGATGACAAGCTTTCTCGTTGGGAAAATGCTCCTGGCAATCGCTTCCGTTCGGGCATCCAACTCAGGACATTATGGACACCGCCAAGCTGCCCTTTCTGCGCTATACGCCTGATGTCGAGAAGCTCGAGCCGGTGAGGCGGAAACCTTTGCCGAGTTGAAAGCCGTGACTTATAGCCCCTGGCACGCACTGGCCGCGCACCGTCCGCTTGGCGGCATCATGCGGTCCCGGCTGGAGGCGTACAAAGAGGCGCAGGCGTACTAGGCGCAACGGAACGCGCGAGAGATCGTGCATCCCACTTCCGTGGCTGAGATCCCGGACTGAGTGCGGCGTCCGTTGAAGCGTCATCTCGAAATGACGCTTCTATGCTTTGCCACGCCGGTTGAACTGCCGAGTACCTACGCCCTGCCGATCACACCCAGATCCTGCAGGCCGTTTACGAAGTACTGCACGGCCAGCGCGACCAGCAGCAGGCCCATGATGCGCACCAGGATGCGGATACCTGTGTCGCCCAGCAGCCGAGCCACGCGGGTGGCGCTGCCCAGCACGACGAAGCAGATCATGGCCGTGATCCCGATGGCGCCGAGCACGGCCACCATCTGCCAGGCGGCTTCCACCTGCCCCACCAGCACCATGACGCTGGTGATGGCGCCCGGCCCCGCGAGCATGGGGATGCCCATGGGCACGATGCCCACGTCTTCTTTCGCGGATGCGGCCTGCGCTTCGCCGGGCGCTTCCTGCGTGGGCGAGCGCTTAGCTTCCAGCATGTCCAGCCCAATCAGCAGCAGGATGATGCCGCCGCAGATCTCGAACGCCGGGATGGTAATGCCGAAGAGCTTGAAGATGTACTTGCCCACCAACGCAAAGGTGGTGAGGATGATGAACGAGGTGAGCGAAGCCTTGCGCGCCGTGCGGACGCGCCTGGCTGCATCCTGATCCGCGGTCACGGCCAGGAAGGTCGGCAGCGCGGCGAACGGATCGACCAGGAAGAAGATCGAGCTCAGCGCCAGCAGCGAGAAGCGCACATACGCGGAGCTTTCGAAATGAAAGAGACTATGCACTGAAGAACTGTCCTGTGACCTACGTTACGCCAGCCATGCATATCAGGGCGTGAACGGACGCACCATTTACAATCGAGTTTTCCATCGCTTTACTGAGGAGATTCGATGCCGCTCGAGACCACGAACAGTATCTGGCACAACGGTCAGCTGATTCCCTGGGAGAAAGCCCAGATTCACGTGATGAGCCACGTGATCCATTACGGCTCCAGCGTGTTCGAAGGCATCCGCTGCTATGCGCACGAGGAGAGCGGGACGGCCGCGATCTTCCGGCTGCCGGAGCACATGCAGCGGTTCATCCATTCGGCCAAGATCTACCGCATGCCGCTGCCCTACACGCTCGATCAGTTGACCAAGGCGGTGGTGGAGACGGTGGAAGCGAACGCGGTGGCGCCCTGCTATATTCGCCCAGTCGCGTTCCGCGGCTATGGAGAGATCGGCGTGAATCCGCTGAACTCGCCCGTCGAAGTCTATGTCGCGAACTTTCCATGGGGCAACTTCCTCACCGGCGATGTGGGCGCGGATGTGTGCGTTTCGAGCTGGAACCGGCTCGCGCCCAACACGATGCCGTCGCTGGCGAAAGCCGGCGCGAACTATATGAACTCGCAGCTGATCCGCATGGAGGCCGAGATCAACGGCTACGCCGAAGGCATCGCGCTCGACACCAACGGCTACCTGAGCGAGGGCTCGGGCGAGAACCTGTTCCTGGTGAGCAAAGGCACGCTCTACACGTCGCCGCTGGCGAACTCGGTGCTCAACGGCATTACGCGCGACTCCGTTCTGGTGCTCGCGCGGCAGATGGGCATTCCCGTGGTGGAGCAGGCGCTGCCGCGCGAGCTGCTCTACATCTGCGATGAAGCGTTCTTTACCGGCACGGCCGCGGAGGTCACGCACCTGCGCTCGGTGGACCGCATCCTGATCGGCGATGAGGGCAAGATGGGGCCGATTACCGCGGCGCTGCACAAAGCCTTCTTCGACATCGTGCACGGACTCGGGCCCGACTGCTACAACTGGCTCACGCCGGTGAAGGTGCGCGAAACCGTCGCGGCGTAATCAGCGCTTCCAACCAACGAAAGGGAGCACCGCAAAGGTGCTCCCTTTTGCTTTGCGCGCGTTGCTCATTTGGGGAGATAACTGTTGGGCTCCACCAGCACGAAGCCGGGCGTTTCCTGGATGCACTGGCGCAGCAGGAACGCGTGTCCTGAGCCGTAGAAAACCACGATGCGGTCACCGGGCGCGCTGTTCTGCACGATGTTGGCGCAGATCAGGAAGTTTCGCCGATACCACGCGGTCAGCAGGTCGGCGCCAGGTTGTTCCTTGCCTCCGCCGATGCGCAGAGTCTGGCGATAGAACTCGTTTCCGCGGCTCAACAGTTTTGGGTCGTTGAGGAAACGGAGCGTCGCCGCGACACCCTGGGTCCGCAGCAGCTCCGCTTGTTTCTGGACGGCGGCCTCGATTTCACTATTCGCGCCGCTCAGGAACGCCTCCTGCCCGTGGGCTTTCGCGTAGGCCTGAACCGCATCGTAAGGAAAGTCCCCGTCGGCATCGATACCGTAGAAGCGGCTCAACCCAGCGGTTTTCGCCAGTCGAAAGCCGAGCTGAACGACCTCGTTGCGGCTGGGCGGCAACGTGCCCGCGAGATAGCTGGCAAAGCGCGTGGAAGCCACGGCGGCGGGCCACTCCGCCATCACCTTGGTCGGATGGAACGTGCCCAGCGCGTTCACAGTGAATACGATCTGCGCTTGAGTTTTCGGAAGCAGAACATCATCCACGGTGACGTTATGGATGTCATGGCCGGGGTTCGCCATGTGGAAGCCGCCAACGATCATCACGGACGTGGGCGGGACAGGCGCGGCAGTCTGGGCAGCTGCGGAGATCGCGGAAACGAGACAGGAGCAAAGCAAAGCGGAGAAGAAAGAGCGAGGCATGGACGGAGACCTTCCCTGAGGGGTTTCCGTTGTATACGCAGGGGGCGCGATGCGTGTTCCCAAGCTGCACAAAGTAAGAGAGGCGTCCGCTGGACGCCCCTCTCACCGATGGTGCAACTCTGCCCGGCTAGCGGACTATTCTCCGACGGGCTCAGTCTCTTCCTCGTCTACGGTGGCGGCCTTTTTGGGCGCGCTCCCCTTGGCCTTCACATCGGCTGCGGCCTTCTTCTCGTCTTCCTTGCTTTTAGTTTCCGAGGTCTTCTCGCTGGCCTTCTTGTTTGTGGCCGGCTTGGAGTCCTCGTCTTCTTCCTCTTCCTGCGTGGCCTGCTTAAAGATCAACTTCGACGCGGCCTGGATCTTCTTGGCGGCGTTGACCTCTTCTTCCAGGTTCTGCTTCAGGAGGCCTACGATTTCACCCATGCCGAGCGTCTTGGCCATGCCGATGCAGGCGTGGTATCCGGCGATCTCGTAGTGCTCCGTACGCAAGGCAGCGCCGATGAGACCGCTGTCAAAGGACGCATCGTCCATGTCCTCGCCGAGCGCTTCTTCGCCTTCTTTCACCACGCCTTCCATGCCTTCGCAGTGCTTGCCGGTCGGCTTCTTGCCTAGATGCTCGAAGACCTCGCGGAGGCGAAGAACCTGCCCCTTGGTTTCTTCCAGATGCTGCTTGAAGCCATCTTTCAGCTCCTGGCTCTTTGCGCCCTTGGCAAGCTTGGGCAATGCCTTTACCAGTTGGTTTTCCGCGCTGTACATATCGCGGAGTTCGTCGATGAGAACGTCCTTCAGTGCCATGGTTATCTCCAGAAAATCCTGTGGCGCGCTCTGCGCACGTCAGCTAGTGAGAGTGGACGCCCTGCGGCAGAGTTGGCCGCCATTGTGCTTCAACGCAGGAAGCAGCGCACCTAACGCCCTTCGGCGGGCTTATGCACGTCGATCAGCTGCGGTTCCTTCACAGCGCTGAGTTTTTCCACCTGCGCTTCGGTGGGGCGGCGCTTGCGGATGTAGGGCTCGAGCTTTTGCGGCTGGCCGGTTTGCAGGGCCCGTTCCACCGCCGCGATCACGCGAATGTCCAGCATGCCCTCTTCGCCGTCCGCCTCGGGCTGCCGGTTGTTCAGGATGCAATTGGAAAAGTATTTGAGCTCGCCGCCGAAGTGATCGGTCTTGGGAAAGCTTTCCGAGCTCTTGTTCTTGCTGATGGTGACCTCATGTTTCATCGCCGACCCCACGCCGAAAGCGGGCTGCGAAAATATGTCACCCAGCGTGCCCACGATGCGGTAGTCGTCCAGATCGGCGCCGGAGTAGCTCATCAGCATGGTGGCGATGCGGTCGCCGGGAAAGCGCAGGTTGACCGCCACCTGATCATCGAAGTCACGGAAGCGCTCCGGGTCGGTGCGTGTGCCCATGGCGCTGACTTCGATCGGCTCGGAAGCAAACAGATTGCGCGCGGTATTGATGGGATAGGGGCCCATGTCCGGCACAGGACCGGCCCAATAGCCGTTTTTGGCGCGGTGGTTCTGCGCGTTCACCGGCTGCGAAAAGCTGGAGTTGAAGTAACGCAGATGGCCCAGCTTGCCCGAGCGCGCCAGTTCGAAAGCGCGCAGCGTGCCGGGCTCGTGATGCAGGCGGTAGGCCAGCATCAGCTTCGCACCGGAGCGCTCCGCGGCCGCCGAAATGCGCTCGCAGTCCTCTACGGAGGTGGCCATCGGCTTTTCCAGCAGGAGGTGGATGCCGGCGTCCAGCGTGCGCACGCTCAGGTCCACGTGGTCGAAGTTGGGCGTGGCCAGGTACACCGCGTCGAAGGTGCCGGAGGCGAGCGCCGCGTCGTACTCTTCGTAGGTGTAGATGGTGCTGACGCCGTACTTTTCGCCGACCTTTGCCGCCTTCTCCTCGTGGCCGGTCACGAACGCGACCACTTCGCTGTTCCCGGTATGCTCCACGCCCGGCAGGAACGCCGTCTGCGAAATCCAGCCGATGCCCACCACGGCGTAGCGAACCTTTGTGCCCTTCACTTCCACAGCCTTACCCATGACGCAACCGCTCCTCTGCCGAGCCCGAAATATGTATGTGCCGGCTCGCATTCGACACTCTCTGGTGGGATGCGCCGAAGCACATGCCGCCGAGGCAGCGGGCGAAGAAGGATTGCGCAGCATGGAAAGATGTTCGCGCTACCGAAGAGAAACAGCTTCGCTTAGAGCGCCGGCAGGAACGTTTGTTCGGGCGTGAAGCGAAGCAGAACGGAACGCGCGGTTTCCGCGAGGCCGCGGAAGTGTTCCGCCGCTTCGCGCGTGACCTGGACGCGCGAGAACAGCACCGTAGCGAAGACTTCGCCCGCGGACGAGAGCCCGCCGAAGCCAAGCACGCTGCGGACGCCATACTTGTGCACAAAGGAGGCCTGCGCCGGAATGTACTGGCTGCCGCGCGCGCGGGCCACATGGAAGATGTTCAGCGAGTCGCCGGGCCGGTCGAGCAGGAAGTCTCCACCTTCGGGCGGCGCCACCACGTGCTCATAACGGATGCCCATCTGCAACAGCAGGCGCGCGATCATGGGCGCCTTCAGAATGACCTCCACGCTGGGCAGCGGAATGGCTTGGTGCCCGGCTGAGTCCTCCACCTGGTTCCACTGTGGCTCAAGGCCGCGCGTGGCCAGCAGGGTCAGGCAGCGCATGTCTTCGCGCAGAGGTACCGACCCGAGCTGGCGCAGGGCAGAGGCCTTTCGGGCGGGCGGCAAACGTGCCAGCGGAACT
>CAXSHQ010000309.1:0-5731 GCA_964236875.1 uncultured Acidobacteriaceae bacterium
TTCCACCATCTCGGCAGCCCGGACAACTACGTCGAGATGGATACGCCGGAGTACGTCAACGGTAAGCGCCTGATCGAGCCGCAGCACTTCCAGTGCTACACGGATGCCGGAGAAAGCTTCATGGATCACGGGCGGCTGCTGGCCACGGCGCCGCGTTACGCGCCTGCCATGCGGCTGGTCGCGCGGCCCTATGACTTCGCCGTCGAACTGGGCCGAGACGGCTACAGCACGACACCCAACTACGGCAGATTCATTCGGGACTTCATCGAGCGGTATGGGCTGCTGCAGTACGACAAGGATGTGTAGCGGAGAGGAGAAACGTGATTCGTCACTGGATGCTTCGCGTTGCGGGCGGAGCGTTGGCTGCGCTGGCGCTTGCCATCTCTTAGGCGATGGCGCGAGTTGATTCGGGCATGCGGCGGGAGCCGCCCCAAAACAGAAAGGTTGTCATGAGAGTGCTGAATCGGATCAGGAAGGTGCGCACGTCCGCCCGGGCATGCGTGGCGTTGGCGTTGCTGGGGTGCTTGTCAATGACGCCCCTGGGATGCACGTCGGAAGAGCAGAAGCAGGTCAAGCAGGTGGTCGCTCGGATCGGAGCGGAGATCCCCAAGGTTCTGCCCGTCCTGCAGGCCGCGGAATCGGTGGCCGCGAACATGCTGCCTGCAGACGCCGCGATCATCACGAGCGCGAGCGGCTTCATCCAGGCCGGCCTAGGTGGAGTGGGCGCGCTCTGCTCCGCCTATGCTGCCTCGCCCAGCGACACCGCGTGGCAGAGCATCCAGGCGACGATCACCGGGCTGATCAATTCCGGTGCGAGCGCCCTGCTGGATGCCGCAAGGATCGTCGATCCCGTGAGCCGGCAGAAGGCCATGGAGTACCTCGGCGGGTTGCAGACGGCGCTGCTGATCATCGACGGCCTTATTCAGTCCGCCCAGTCGAGGAGCCAGGTCAAAGCCGCGACTGCGATGCGACCGGTGAAGCTCCGGCAGATCGAGCCTTATCTCGACAGGGCGATGGTCGAGCGCGAAACCGGACACAGCTTCAGTGCTGTGTTTGGGTACGAGACATCGCTAGGCTTCTGAGCCGTGGCGAAGGTCCGCACGATCGACAAGCGTTGCGGCAAGTGCGGCGCGCCCTCCCCGGCCGCCCTTGCCGCGGCATATATGGGGCACAGAGGGTCACGCCGCACGCGGAGCGTGGAGGAAAGTGAGAGCAGCATGATTCTGGTCAAGGTCACTCCGCAGCAATATGAGGAGCTCGCCGCGAAGGTGCAGCAGGAAGGACTTGCGATCTCTGGCACGAGTGGAACGGTGACCAGCCGCGGGGTCACCGCCGCCTACAAGTACGACGGCCAGGCGAACCTCGCCGTAGAGGTCACTCACGCGCCCCTGCTCCTGCCGAAGTCGCTGTGCGAGTCGCGCATCCGCAATATCTTTGTCCAGAACGGCTACGACGTCGTTTAGCTGGGGTAGTAGCAGGAAATACCTCGCCGGGGCTGGCAGCTATTTTGTCGGCCCGGCGCGGTGCATCGGGAAGAGCGGGCAGACCCCGCTGAGGGGGCTCATAGCGTGGATGCCGCAGGAACCGTAGAGAAGCTGGCCCGGGAACGCCGGGCGCGACGCCTGTTGGCACGCATTGCGCCGAGCGCGTACGTGAAGGACCTGACCATCGGCGGCGTGGCGTTCGTGGCGGTCCGCATCACGTTCATTTACCTGAAGGCGTTGAGTACGAAACCGGAGCTGCTGGCCAGCATGGGGCCGAAGCTGATCGTTGACATCCTGGGTGTTTGCATCCTTGGCGTGCTCGCGAATCGCTTCCTCGATCTCTTCGGCACCATTGCCGATAAGTTCGTTTCAGCCTTTGAGGGCGCGATGTCTCGCATGGCGCAGAGCTCTGAGCGAACGGCGGCAAGCACAGCGGAGACGGCAGCAGCGCAGCAGGCGGGTGCGCTCGCGCAACGGGATCTCGCCGAAGCTCAGCGTCAGCAGACGGCGGTGATGGAACGCGTGGCCGCGACTGGAGACCGGCAGTTGACCGAAGTGCAAACCGTGCAGACGTACCAGGTGAACCAGGGCCACATCTTCACCAACGAGATCAAGAGGATCGGTGTGATCGTCGAGCGGATCGCGGAGCACGTTGGAATGGTGAAGAGACCGCACGCGGAGGAGGTGTAGCGATGATGAGCGACTGGCATCCGGAGCGAAAGAAGAAGTTCCGCGGCGAAGTACTGACCATGCTGGCCGGCGTACACAACAACCAGCAGTCGCGCATGGACGATCTGCGTCTCTACGCGGCACTGCAGCGCGTGGGCGTCACGGACATAGAACTGAAGGACGTGGTCACAATCTGCCAGGATATGAAGGGGCGAGGCTGGCTGACGTACGGCGATCTGCGCAACCCGGTGACGCTCCGGGTAGAGTTGCATCGCATCATGATTTGCCCAGAGGGGCAGGACCTCGTCGATCAAACCTCCACTCATCCGGCGGTGACGTTCTTCTAATGCCCAAGGCGAGACCAAAGACGGGAGAGCCACGCGTCACGCACCAGCCGTTCGGAATCGATCGGCTGCCCGAAGACGTGCAGGACGCAATACGCCTGCTGCGCAGCGATCGGGAGGTTGGCGGCCTGACATGGGCTCAGATCGAGGAGCGGAGCGCGCGTCCATACTCCGCGAAGTGGAAGCAGGATCGGCAGGGCTTTGTCGATTGGGACACTTTGCCTATCGATGTGCTGCAGCTTTTCCCGCAGCTGCGGATTCCGCGGAGCAATCTGCACCGATGGTTCTTCAACAGCCTGCAGCAGGCGCGGCAGGATGTATTGGAGGAGGGCGACGCAGCGCAGAAGTTCATTGCGGCTATCGCGGGCAAGGAAATCGAGGGCATGGACGAAGCGGTGATGAACGCCATGAGCCGCGAGGTCTTCAACCTCATCCAGTCCACCGGCACGGGTGATCGCACGCGCTTCATCGGCGCGCTGAACGAAACGAGTCTAGTGTTGGCGCGGCTCGGGCGCCTGCAGCTCACGCGGAAGAAGGTGGCAGCCGACGAGCGCAAGCTGAAGCTGCTGGAGCAGCGGGAGGCGCTCGCGGTGAAGAAGCTCGAAGCTGAAACAGAGCGGCTCACGAAGAAGGCATCCAGCGGGCAGCCGATCACACCCGAAGACCTCGCGGATGTCCGCAAGAAGACGTTTGGTTTCTGATGTCGCTGGAAGTCATCAATGCGGAGATCACGCTGCCAGCAGCAATGCCGCTGCGGCCGTACCAGGTTGACTGGGTCACCGATCATGCGCGCTTCAAGGGTTCGGTGAAATCGGCCCGGATCGGCTATTCCTTCGGTACAGCGCTGGAGACGGTGCTCGACAGCATCGAGATCCCGAAGACCACATGGACCGTGCTCAGCGCGAGTAAGGATCAGTCGGTTGAGTTTGTGGCTACTTGCAATGCGCATCGCGAACTGATGGGCGCGGTAGCGGAGATCTACGAGAACGAAACGTTCAGGGATGCGGTCGACGGCTCGGAGCACTACCAAATGCGGGTGGCCTTTCCGAACGGGGCACGCATCATCGCCCTGCCGGCCAACCCGCGCACAGCCCGCGGTTATCCAGGCAATGCGGTGCTCGACGAATTCGCGCATCACGAGCACAGCTACGCAATCTGGGCGGCCGTCATCCGGCAGACCGCCCTCGGTCATAAGTTGCGAGCGCTATCCACTCCTAACGGCGAGCAGGGCAAGTTCTTCGATCTTGCGAAGGAGTATGGGCTTGCGGATGGCTTCGCGCCGGAGACGAATCCCGTGCGCCGCGGACCGTGGAGCTGGCACTGGGTGGATGTGTACATGGCTGTCGCGCAGGGCTGTCCCATCAACATCGAAGAGATGAAGGCCGGTGTCGGGGATCAGGAGACGTGGGATCAGGAGTTCTGCTGTCAGTTCCTGAAAGCTGCTGGGGCCTGGCTCTCGCCGGAGCTCGTCATCTCCCGCGAGGATGATGAGGCCAGCGTTGAGTTGCAGACGGCCCAGCGTATGCGCGGCTTCGTGACATGTGGGATCGATGTGGCGCGCGATCACGACGCGACCTGCTTCTGGATGGATGAGACGATCGGCGATGTGCAGTGGACCCGGCACGTTCTTTGGCTCCACGGCCGCAGCTTCCCAGAGCAGTTCCGCATTCTCTCTCCGCTCGTGGCGATGTGCGACCGCGGCGCGATCGACTCCACCGGCATGGGCATTGCACTGTACGACTACCTGAACGAGGCGCATCCGGGCAAGGTCATCGGCGTGAACTTTGCCGGCACCATGCCTAAGCCGGAAGCGGGCATTGCGCAGTCGGTCAAAGGCGAAGAAGCCGGCCGGTCCATACGGCTGAAGGTGAAGCTGGCCATCGACCTGAAGAACCAGATGGAAGCCGCCAAGTGCCGGATTCCGCGCTCGCAGCAGATCCGGAATGAGTTTTCCAGCGTGAAGCGGGAGAACACGGGCGGCGGCGTTCGCTTCGACGCGCCACGGATAGAGTCCGACTCGGCCGTCGCCGGCGGGGCCAAGAAGAAACGGTATGCGCATGCCGATGCGTTCTGGGCGAAGGCGCTCTCCACCTTTGCCGCGCAGACGCACGTCCTCTCCACGGACTTCACCGCCGGCGACGGCGCAAGCACTTACTCCGCCTCGGGAGGCATTCTCTAATGGCCGACATTCTTCAAGGCGGCGGCATGCAGGGGCCGCCCGTCACCGATCCGAATCCGGCGCCGCCTGAAGTGGGCCGCCTGGTCACGCCGGAGATCCTGTTTCAGAATCAGAGCTCCTCGGGCCTCGGCATCGCGTTCGCGGGCACCGCCAACCCCACGGCCGTGTGGCAGCAGATGGTTGATAACCAGCCGACCGCGATGATGTATTACCGCGAGCTCGAGGCCAAGGATGACGATGTTTGCTCCGCGATAGCCGAAGCGAAGCTGTCGGTACTGAAGCGTTCGTGGACGGTCACACCTGGCGACGAGTCGGCGCAGGCCGCCGCGGCCGCCGACTTCTTCCGCTCGCAGATCACCGGCGTGGCGCGCTGGCGCAACGTCCTCAGCGCCATGCTGGACGCGCCGTCCTATGGCTACACGGTGACCGAACTGATGTTCGACACCTCCATGGGCCAGGCGTCGCTGACCGATGCTGTGGACGCGCCGCAGGAGCTGTTCTGCTTCAACCCGCAGATGCAACCGCAGATCGGCCCTCTGCGCCTCAAGAAGTTCGCGTACTCACTGGATGGCGACCTCGTACCGGAAACGAAGTTCCTCGTATGGAGCTCTCGGCCGCGCCACGGCAATCGCATGGGCTCACCGATCCTGCGCGAGGTCTATTGGCCGAGCTGGTTCAAGCGGAACATTCAGCGGTTCTGGTTGCGGTACGGCGAGAAGGGGCCGGGCACGGCCGTTGTCACCCACAAGGATGGCGCGGGGGATGATGAGCGTCGCAAAGCGCTAGCGGCGGCACAGGCCATCATCGAGCAGGTTGCAGTGGCGGTTCCGGAGAGCTTCCATTTCGTCCAGGAGCTGCTGACGACGGCTCGGCCGATGAATGCGGATGTTTACGAGAAGCTCTACAACGTGCTGGAGTCGAAGATCTACCGGCGCATCGTAGGGGGCACGCTGACCAGTCACGGCTCGGACGGCGGCAAAGGGACGCAGGCGTTGGGGACGGTGCACCAGGAGAGCAAGGAAGAGCGGTCGGTAGAACTCTGCACGGAACTGGGT
>CAXSHQ010000310.1:0-5731 GCA_964236875.1 uncultured Acidobacteriaceae bacterium
GCCGGATCTGCGTCTGCCGGAATTCCATCTGCGAGCGCACCTGATCGGCCTGGGCCAGGCGGTTCCGCAGCGGGATATTGACATTCACGCCTACACCATAATCCGGCGCCGAGTTGTTGAACGCATTTCCCAGCACTGTGCCGTAGCCCCGCGTCGGAAACGTACCCGCCGGAACAGGGGGAGTGCTGGTCTGGCCGTAACGAGGATTCTGCACTCCACCGATGCCCTGGCCGCCATAGAAACCATACGCGTCGACGATCGGCAGCAACTGATTCTTTTCCGCGCGGATCGTGATCTGGTTGTTCTTCATCTGCAGCGTCGCTTGCTCTACCTGCGGGTTGTTTGTATACGCCTGCCGCACCAAGTCTTCCACCTGCATGTCTTCTTCGGCCAGCCGGTCCAGGCCCACACGGTCGGTCGGCACCACCGGCGCATTGGCCAGTTGCGGGTCGTTCAGGTTGCGCGCAATCGCCTGCTTCATCAGCAACTGCTGGTACTCCAGGTTGCTCGACGACGTGATCAGCGACTGCTTGTCCGTCGCCACCGCTGCATCCGAGTTCACCACATCCAGCGGGGCCAGCGTACCGATCTGCAACTGCTTGCGGTTGTCCGAAGTCAACTGCGTCGACTGCTGTAGCGCGCGTTCCTTCGACTGCTCGTCTTCATACGCGCTCACCAGCGCCCAGTAGATACTTTCCACCTGCGTGACCGTGTAGATGATCTGCTGCCGAAACGCCGAGTCCGTGATCCGCCGGTTGTTCTTGGCCTGGATGATGAACCTGCCGTTGATCCAAGTGCCGAAACCCTGCAGCAGGTGCTGCGTGGCCTGCACGCGAAACGTGGTCGAAAGGCTGGGACTGTAGCTCGAATACGGACTATCGGTGCTGACGTGGGTGTTGTTGAAGATCGCCTGGATCGCCGTTCCGGTCAGGAAGCCCTGGTCATAGCGGATGTCGTAAGTGCCCGTCTTCGAAGTAAAAGCAGTTGCGGTGCTGCCCAGACTGCTGCCCGTCCCGGTGCCTGTGCCCGTCCCTGTGCCGGAGGTGTTGAATCCGGAGGAGCCACTAGGCGTGGTCTGGCGCTCGTATTGCGCCTCCCCCGTGATGACCGGGTCCAGCGTTTCCGGTGTGGGTCCGCCGCCGTTGGTGCTCAGCACCAGGCCGCTCGCGCCCGTGCCGGAACCGCCCGAGCCACTCGCCGTTCCACCAGGTCCGCCGCCGCCCGTGATCGTCGTCGTTGATCCGCCCAGCGTGTTCGTCACCAGTCCCGTCGATACACCGCGAAGCGACGAGCCCGCCTTGGCGCGCAGCAGGTCCGTATCCGCAATATCCAGGTTGATACGGGCGATGGCGATGTCGTAGTTATTTTCCAGCGCCAGCGTCACCGCGTCCGCAAGGCTCAGGAACACCTTCCCGTCGCGCAGCAGATCGGTCAAACGCGGCGTGTTGCTCAGCCGCGGCGCGGGATAATCCGTCTTGGTGTAATCACGCAGGGGGTTGGGCAGAAACGGCTTGGCTTCCGAATAATCGTGCGGTGTCGACCGCAGATACAGCGGCCCCACCTCACGCGGCTGCGGCGCCTGCGGCAGCCCCGGCTGCCCGGTCGTATCGTTCTGCACCGCTTGCGGCGTCGCCGGAGCCGTGGGGTTGGTTTGCCCCGCCACCTGGCCGGAGTTCGCCTGACCCGAGTTCGCCGCCCCATTCTGCGGAGCGCCCGTTTGCCCACCCGTACCCTGCACGCCTGTCTGCCCAGGCGTCGTAGTGGGCGTCTGTCCAGCACCTGGCGTCATCGTTCCCGGTGCCTGCATCGATCCGGGAGTCTGCGTGCTGCCCGGCGTTTGCGCCGCCCCAGGAGCCTGCGCAGGCGCCTGAGCCCAGCCTTGCGTCGTCATGCTCGCCAGCGTCAAAGCGACGCACGCCGCTGCCTGCCAATGCTTACCCATCACCGTTCGCTTCTCCACTTTCACAACGTCCCCGCCGACACACACGTCTTCGCATTCGCCAGCCAGCGATATACACAATACGAGCCAGGCCCCACGGAGGTTCCAGCGGCCCTTCAGAGTGCAGGAGTCCGGCTCCTAGTATAAGCCGCGCCCCCAGCCACCGAACCGATCGCCCAGAAACCGTTGCACGGCATCCCCGCCGCGAGCACCCATGCAGTCATCGCGTACCTTGGCGCCCCTTGGCGTACATGGCGTCAAGGCTTTCTGCCGAACCGGCAACCAACCGCAGGTAACGAACCCGCCTTCTTGGATGTCCCAGGGAAGCTCCCGCTTCACAAAGTGTTAGCTTCGAAAGCGTGAGCCCCGCCCACCGGAAGCTGACCCACTGGAAGCTGACTCTCAGCTACGACGGCTCGCACTTCCACGGCTGGCAGGTGCAGCCCGGCCTCACCACCGTCCAGGGCACACTCGCCCAGGCCCTCCTCACCATCACCGGCGAAGACGTCCTCCCCCAGGGCTCCGGCCGCACCGACGCCGGCGTCCACGCCCTGGCGCAGGTCGCCTCCATGGCACTCAGCGTCGCCATCCCACCGGAAAACCTCCTTCGCGCCCTCAATCGCGTCCTTCCCCCCACCGTCCGCGTCCACGCCCTCGAGTCTGTCCCCGCAGGCTTCCACGCCCGCCACAGCGCCGAGCGCAAAACCTACGAGTACCGCATCTTCGAGCGCCGCCGCGCGCTCCCCGGCCACCCCGCCGCTCCGCCCGGTCCGGAACGCATCTGCTCGCCCTTCCTAGCGCCCTTCGCCTGGGATTGCCGCTGGCCTCTCGCTCTCGACCGCCTACAAGCCGCGGCCGCCCTCTTCTGCGGCACGCACGACTTCACCTCCTTCGCCGCCTCCGACCCCGAGCGCGGTCTCCGTGACGAAGATGACCCGAAAGCCTCCTCTGGGCCGAATCCCACAAAAACCATCTTCCACTCCACGTGGAGCCACGAAAACGGCCTCCTGCTATACCGGGTCACCGGCAGCGGCTTCCTTCACCACATGGTCCGCACGGTGGTCGGAACCCTCGTCGACGTCGGCCGCGGCAGCCTCGATCCTGACGACATCCCCCGCATCCTCGCCGCTCGAGACCGCACCGCCGCCGGCCCCACCGCCCCCGCCCGCGGCCTCTATCTGCGCTCCGTGGAATACCCGGCTGACACCCCAGCCGAGTACCCCATCACCTGCGCCTCCAGCTCTCTCCCCTCCGCCCCGCCGGAACCGCCGCAATGACCCCTCCCGGCCTCCAGACTCCGCACGCGCGCATCACGTCCCTCGCCGCCGACCGCGCCGTCCACCGCGCCTTCGCCTGGCTCCATCTGCACGAGCCTCAGGTCCGCCAGTGGCAGCTCGCCGCCACCGTTATCCCCGCGCCCCCCTTCGGCGAAGGCGCCCGCGCCGCCTGGTTCCGCGACCGCTTCGCCGAGCTCGGCCTTGCCAACCCGCACATCGACGCCGAAGGCAACGCCCTCGCCGAGCTCCCGGCATCATCCACCGCTGAGGACGCTCCGCTCGTCCTCCTTTCCGCCCACCTCGACACTGTCTTTCCTGCAGGCACCGACACCACACCCCGCGAAGACGCCGGCCGCCTCCTCGCCCCCGGCATCACCGACAACGGCGCCGGCCTGGCTGCGCTGCTCGCCCTCGCCGCCGCGCTTCGGGCTGCGGAAGTCAAGCCCGCCTGCCCCATCCTCTTCGCCGCCAACGTAGGCGAAGAGGGCGAAGGCGACCTACGCGGCATGCGCCACCTCTTTGCCGCGTCGCCGGGAGGTTCGGAGTATGCCCCGCGCATCGCGGCCGCCATCGCGCTCGAAGGCGCCGGCACCTCCACCGTCATCTCCCGCGCCCTCGGAACCCGCCGCCTCCGCATCACCGTCACGGGCCCTGGCGGCCACTCCTGGGCGGACTTCGGCCGTCCCAACCCCATCCTTGCGCTCTCCAGCGCTCTCGTCGCCCTCGCCCGGCTACCGCTTTCCACCCAGCCCCGCACCACCCTCAACTGCGGCACGGTCGCCGGCGGCACCTCTGTCAACTCGATCCCAGCCTCCGCCTCCGCCGACCTCGACCTCCGCTCCGCTTCCTCTCTGGAGCTCGACCGTATCGAGCTTGCCGTCCTTCGCACCCAGGAGCAAGCGATCGCACAGGCTACCGCCGAGACCACTCCCGACACCGGCACCCTCACTCTCGACATCCAGCGCATCGGCGACCGGCCCGCCGGTGAACTCCCTGACGCCTCCCCGCTCCTCGGCAGTCTTGCAGCCGTCGACCGTCACCTCCAGCTCGCGACCGAATCCCGCATCGGCTCCACCGACGCCAACCTCCCTCTCGCTCTGGGCATTCCTGCCCTCGCCCTCGGCGCCGGCGGCACAGGCGGCGGCATCCACACCACCGCCGAGTGGTTCGACCCCGTCCACCGCACCCTCGCTCTTCGCCGCCTCCTCCTCTTCCTCCTCGACACCTGCCAACTCGCCGCCGAAGGCGCTCTACACTCGGCAGCAAGCTAAGGTGCAGCTAGCGTTTCGCCATTCCACACAGCCTGCCATTTCGACCGGAGCGAAGCGGAGTGGAGAGACCCTGTATTACGGACCAGCGCCGCTGTCATCCGCGGAGCGAACACCCTTGCTAGACTGCCAGCGTGCCCCCTACACGCCTAGCTCCCGGCCTCCTGGCCCTTGTCCTCGCCGCCGCAGCCCACGCCCAGGCGCCCGCGCCGGACACGATCTTCCTCCACGGCAACATCCTCACCGGTAAGGGTCTCCAGGCCATTGGACCCAGCCCTGCCGCCGAGCGTGTCTCCGCCGTCGCCATCCGTGGGGACCGCATTCTCGCCGTGGGCGATGACGCCGCCATGCTTGCCCTCAAAGGCGTGCAGACGCAGGTCATCGACCTCCACGGCGCCTTCGCCATGCCGGGCTTTAACGACGCCCACACCCACATCGCGCAAGCCGGCGAGCAGCGCCTTTCCGTCGATCTCGACAACACCGCCACGCTCGCCGACGCGCAGGCCCGCATCAAGGCCTACGCCGACAAGCTTAGCCCCGGCCAATGGGTCCTCGGCGGCGGGTGGGACCACACCAAGTGGCCCACCAAAACGCTCCCCACCCGCCAGGACCTCGACGCCGTCACGGCCGGTCACCCTGCCTTTCTCGAGCGCACCGACGGCCACATCGCCGTCGTGAACACCGCCGCGCTACAGGCCGCAGGCATCACCGGCAAAACAGTCGCCCCGGCGGGCGGTAAGATTGACCTCGACGCCTCCGGCCAGCCTACCGGAATCATCCGCGAAGCCCCCGCCCTCGCTCTCCTCCAGCAGCACATCCCCAAGCCCGAGGCGGCCCAGCGCCGTCGCGCTCTCCAGCTCTCCTTCCAGGATGCCCTCGCCCACGGTGTCACCTCCGTGCAGGACTTCTCCGACTGGAACGACTTCCTCGTCATGGAAGCGACGGAGCAGCAGGGCGAGCTGCCCGTCCGCGTCTCCGAGTGGCTCGCCTTCGATCAGCCCCTGGCCACTCTCCAGGCCATGCGATCCCACCACAAGCTCGTCAACGGCGAGCCCGACCCCATGCTCCACACCGCCATGCTCAAGGCCTACATGGATGGCTCGCTCGGCTCCCGCACCGCCGCGCTCGCCCGCCCCTACTCGGACGACCCCGCCAACTCCGGCCTTCCTCGCTTCGAGCAGACCCGCCTCAACCGCATGGCGCAGGAGCGCGCCACCGCGCGACTGCACTGAGTGTGGCGATCGAGG
>CAXSHQ010000311.1:0-5661 GCA_964236875.1 uncultured Acidobacteriaceae bacterium
CTCGTCGACCTGCTCGGGCGTCAGCATGCCCAGCGAGCAGGCGACGTTGATGTCGACGGCGTCCTTGATCGCGGTGATGCCCGCGGCGACCTGCGGCATGAGGCGGCTAGCGCGATCCACCGTGCGCGCGCTTCCACTTCGTCCACCGCGCCGTTGGTAAAGTCATGCACGCCCGTGATGGCGAACGACGACCGCCGGCCCATGGAGCCACCCTGCGGTGAACGAATCACCAGCGGTGCGGTGGTGTGGGCCTGGTTCACTACCTTGACCAGAAACGTACGCCAGCCACCTTGCACCAGCACGGCCGGAGCCGAGCCGCGCTGAATGCTCAAACGGCTTTCCGGGTTGATGTTTACCTGCAGCAACACATACTCGTCCAGCACCGCCGCGATGGCCGCAACACCCTCCCGCTCATGCCCTGCTTCAGACGCCTGACGAATCGCACGTGCGTCGACCGCACTCAGAGGAGCGCCCACAGCTTGGAGCGCCTGGAGCAAACGCGTCACCTGCGCGACAAGCGGCTGCAGTTCTACGTCACGCGCTGCAGCAGCATCCTGCCCCAACAGCGGCAGCCCGCCGCCGCCGCGAAGAACGATCCCGGCGGCCGTCGCGCCCATCGCCTGCCGGCCGAACTGTCTGCGGGAAAGGACCATCGCGATGAAGTCTGCGCCCTTCGCGCAAGGAATGCAAAAGGAATGGCTGGAGAAAGTTTTCTCCAGCCATTTTTTCTCCAGCCATTTTGATGAGACCTTGCGGTTAGAAGTTGATCTTTGCGCCCATTTGCACGACACGAGGCTGGTTCGACGCGCCGTTGGCAACAGCCGTGTTGCCGCTGATTGTGCCGAAGCTTCCATTCGACGGATCGGTCACAGGCCCGTTCGGGACGTAGGTGTTGGTGAAGTTGAAAGCCTCAAAGCGGAACTGTGCATTGATGCCTTCGGTGATGTTCAGCCGCTTGCTGACAGATGCATTGCCAAGCGGAGCGTTTGGATTGCGAATGTAGCCCGAGTAGAAAGGCGCGGCGCGCAGATCGCCATTGGACGTATTGATCTGCTGGAACGCGACGATGCCGCCGGAAGCCGCACAGTTCGCCGCATTGAGTTGCTGGCCTGCGGTGTTGATGGCGCACTTGTTGAAGTACTGCGTCTTGGTGTGCGGGCTGTTAATGCGTGGGTCCGCGATCAGGTTGTAGTTTCCGTTCAGGCCTGCCGGAGCACCCGATTGGATCACGTAAGAAACCTGCACCTGGTATCCGCCGATCAGCAGCTCTACTGCACGCGGGGCGTGCGAGAAGAACTGATGTCCGCGACCGAAGGGCAACTCATACACCAATGCCGGCGTAAAGCGGAAAGGACGGTCCTGCGCGCCCACGTTCTTGAACGGAGCTGCATCCTGGTTGTTCAGGAACGCCAATGCCTCGATGGTCTTCGACCATGTGAACGCACCACTTACCGACAAGCCCTGAGAGTAGCGCTTTTCAACGAACAGCTGCGCCGAGTCATACCAGACTTTCCCTACAGACTCCTGTCCGTAGTTCACTGAACCACCGTTGGAATTGCCTGGAAACGCCCCGAGAAACTGCGGGAATGGCAGCAGGAGCTGGCCGCGCTGGATGGTCGCACCATTCAGGCTGCTGCCTGGCAGCGAGCCGGCGAACGGGTTTGCAACGGTCTGCGTCAGGTATGCCTGCCCGAGTCGCAGCTGAGTGGGCGTCAACACGTTGAGGTTGCGTGCCCCGCCGGCCTGATTGTCATTGGTGTTGATGTGGTTGCTACGGCTGCCCACGTAGGAAAGATCCACCTTCACGTTGTAGGGAAGCTGCTGCTCCATGCCGAACGAGAACTGGTGAACGTACGGGATATAGCGGTTGACGTTGTTAAAGATGATGCTCTGCCCCTGGAAGGTCGAAAGACCCAGCGAGGCACCGGTGGGCTGGAGAACACCCGTCGGAAACGGGTCGTTCAAAGGCTGAGCCGCGGGATTGTTGCCTCGGGGACGGAAGTTATCCGCCGCTGTACCCGCAGCAGCATTGGTGGGGATCATAGCCGTGTCCTGGGCAAAGCCCTGGGCTGCGCCAAACGCCGCCTCAGGCAGATAGAAAAGCCCATAACCGCCACGGAAGATTGTCAGCGGGGCAGCCTGAAACACTGCGCCGATGCGAGGCTGGATATTTCCGTACCGGGTGTTGAAGGCCGAAGTGGATTGACCACCCACGCCGGCAAACAAGAGACCGCCCTTGAGCGAAGCGCAGGCCGGGCAGTTTGCCGCGCCGGCAGCCGCCGCGCCGGCCAGTGGTGACGCTTGGTCGAACCCAAAGCCGCGGTTCTCACGGTTGCTGATCTCATGCGGCGAGCCTTCGATGTCATAGCGAAGGCCGGCGTTGATGGTCAGGCGATTCGAAAGCCTGAAGTCGTCCTGGACATAGATTGCCGAGTAGCGCCACCGGTAACCCAGACGCGGGGTGTACTGGATGATGCCGTTGTTCGGAAAGCCCATAATCAGGGAGGCGAGAGCAGAGCCCTGCGTGCTGCTCTGACTCGCGTTTGGATTCTGCTGCGTCTGGGCGCGCGTGAAGTTGAAGCCACCCTGCCCCAGCACAAACGAGCCTCCGCCCGTGTTGTAGTCGAAGTCGCGGAGGTCCGCGCCGATGCGCAGGGAATGGCGGCCCACCAGCCAGTTCACACTTGGCTGGAAGGCGATCGTGTTGCTGATCCCGTAACGCGGAGCGCGCGAACCGATCCCGGTCGATCCGAGGCCGTTGGCGTTCAACGTATCCCCGTTGTTGTTGTCAAACGACAGTTTCGGCGACACGTTCACGAAGCGCTGCGCTGTGTAATTTGAGGAAAAGCCAAGCTGCGTGATGTCCACCACCGAGGAACGCCGGCGATCTACAAACTCGTAGTACCGGGTATAGGAAGCGCGAAGATCCATGGAAAGCCGCGTGGTGAATTGCGTGAGCGAATCGGCCACTGCATTGTCGTTCACGCGTTGCAGCGGGTCCTGTGCGTCGATCAGCGGCCCCGTAAACGCATACGGTCCCGGGTCGTCCTGATTGCGGCGCCCGTGCGCGTACCGGACGTACACACGCTCTTTCTGCCCGAAGTTCTGATCCACACGGCCGATAAAGGTGCGATAGCGATCAGTGCCGAGGTTTGCCCCGGAGTTGAAGTTTTGCGTCGCTGTGTTGGTGGCGATGTTCGGCTGCGGAAAAGCCCGCAACAACGCAGCGCCGGGACCGTTCAGCCGGGACGGCGCGATGACATTGAGCACGCCGTTGTAGCTGAACTGATCGCGAATGCAGCAAACGCCGTTCGCATCCAAACGCGTGGTGTAGGGGTCATAGATGTTCACGCCCGACGCGGAGAAGTCGCCGTTGCGCTCCGCTGCCGTCGGAACGCCGGTAAGGTTCACGTTTGGCGAGTTTTCCTTGTACTGCTCCACGCCGAAAAGAAAGAACGTCTTGTCCTTCCCGTTGTAGAGATGAGGGATGCGAACTGGGCCGGCCACCTGCAGACCGTACTGGTCAAGGCGCGGTGCGGCAACGAAGCCCTTGGTAATCGGGTCGATCGCATACAGGGGCGTGTTCGTGAACTTGTTGCCAACACTGTTTGCGTTGAAGTTGTAGCGCTGCAGGAAGAAGTAGAGGTCGCCGTGATATGCGTTCGTGCCGTTCTTGGTGACGATGTTGAACACGCCGCCGCCGGTGCGCCCGTACTGCGCGTCGTAGAAGTTCGCAACGACCTTGAACTCCTGCGTGACTTCCGCGCTGGGGATGAACGCCACATTGAAGTTGGCGTGCGAACGGTCGCCCGCAGTGTCTGAGTAGGCGTCATCGGGAGCGCCGTCAATAAGAAAGGCGTTCGTCTGGCGCAGGCCGCCGTTCACGGAGAAGTTCGCCACGTCGCCGTTGTCGAACGGCCGCCGGGAGGCCGGGTTTCCGGCGAACACCACGCCCGGAACCAGGTCAGCGAAGTTCAATGGATTGCGACCGATCACAGGCAGCTCGGTTACCTTGGTGTTGTCGATCAGGCCGCCGCGTGTCGCGCTGCCCTGGTCGAGCAGGGGCGGATCGGCAGAAACCGTGACCGTCTCATTGGCGCCCACCGGCAGTGCAAGATCCACGCTCAGCTTGTCGCCCACATGGAGCTCCACGTTGTTTCGCACCAGCTCCTTAAAGTTCGGCGCGCTGGCCGTCACGGTATACGTGCCCGGCTGCAGAGACGTAACGGTGTAGTCGCCCGCGCCGCCAGTCGAGGTCTTGGTGTCCACGCCGGTCTTCACGTTGTGGATCGTAACGGCAGCGTTCGGAATGGCCGCACCCGCGCTGTCCTGCACGTGGCCGTTCAAGGTGGCGCGGCTTTCCTGCGCCCGGAGTGCACCCGCGGAACACAAAGCCACGACGAACAGGAGGGCTTGAAAGACGATGGGGCGGAAAGGTTTGCGAATCATAGTGCTGACCTCAAGAGGGATTGCATAGTACGTTTTGTGCCTGTGCACACTAATTTTGGAATCGATTCCAGTTTACAGGAGCGACAACACGATGCTCCTTGGGGAAAGCCTGTGTCAAGTATTTTCTTGGTTCCTTCGAAAACTCCCGTCGTTGCCGTGCTTTCTCGAGCCTTTCCCGTCCATATCGGCAGGTTCCGCGGGTCCACCCTTGACACGCCCGGAGCGTGCCGCTACAGTTTGCCTTGCCGCGGAACTGGAACCGATACCATGGCACAGCGCTCCCGCAGAGATTTTCGCTGTCCGGTTCCTGCCTGGTTCCGGCCGAAGCGCTTGATCGGAGATCCCCCTTTGACAACACCGCGTGTGTACCGGACGGGATGGATCCTGGCAGGGCTGCTCGGCGCATTCGCCCCGCAGGCAAGCGGCGCGCAGCAGGCCTCCGCGCATCCCGCCACCATTCCGAGTGGCCCAGCTGCAACGGCTCCCGACACGCCCCACTGGACCTCCGATGCTGGCACGCTGCGTCTGCACATGATCGGCAACGCCCACATCGACGCGCCCTGGCTGTGGCCCCTTTCAGAAGCCGGAGCCGTGGTGCACAGCACCTTTCGCTCCGCTCTCGACCGCATGAAGGAAGACCCGGAGCTCACCATGACCACCAGCTCCTCGCAGTTCTACGAGTGGGTGGCGGCAAGTGACCCTGCCATGCTGGCGGAGATACGCAAGCAGGTGGACGCGGGCCGCTGGAACCTGGTGGGCGGCTGGTGGGTAGAGCCCGACGTCAACATCCCTAGCGGCGAATCCCTCCTTCGCCAAGGCCTCTACGGCCAGCGATCCCTGGAACGCCTTTTCGGCCGGCGCGCCACCATCGGGTACAACCCGGATTCCTTCGGGCACACCGGCAGCCTTCCCCAGATCCTCAAACTTCAGGGTCTGCGCGAGTACGTGTTCATGCGGCCGAATGCGATCGAGAAGCCGGTCATCCGCCAGAACTTGTTTGAGTGGCAGGGCATCGACGGCACGCGCGCGCTGACCTTCCGTATCCCGCTGTTCTATGACGACCCCGGCAACGTCCGCAATCACATGGAGCGCACAGTTGTAGCGCTTGCCGGCCAGCCGGAGCGCACAAACATGGAGTTCTTCGGCATAGGGGATCATGGCGGCGGACCGACCAAAGAGAATATGCGCTCCATCCGTCAGATCCAGACCGAA
>CAXSHQ010000312.1:0-5623 GCA_964236875.1 uncultured Acidobacteriaceae bacterium
AAAACCAACTGGCGCCCTTGCGCCCCTCCTACCCTGAGCCTGTGCAGACGGCTGCCACGATGCCGCAGCCTGATGTGGAAGCCGAAATGCACGGCCTGAAACCGGGTGAGGCCGAGCCTGCGGCAGCGCCTCAGACGGAGCTTGCACCCGAGGCCCCAAAGCTTGTAGTGGAGACGCAACCGGCCGATGTGGCGACGCCTCCGGCAGAGCCTGTGGCGGTGCCAGCGCGCTCGCCGCGAGGATACGTGGTGCTGACGATCGGCCTGCCTGGGTCGGGGAAGACGACGTGGTACAAGCGCCGCGGGGTGCAGCCGCTTTCGAGCGAGATGCTGCGCACCATCCTCTTCGACGACATTACGGACCAGCGCTATCAGGGCCTGGTGTTCAGCACGCTGCGCAGCCTGCTGCGTGCGCGGCTGATTGCCAAGATGCCCTGGAACTATGTGGATGCCACGAACCTGAGCCCGCATGAGCGCCGCCAATGGATCAAGATGGCCAAGAGCTTCGGGTACGAGGTGCAGGCGGTGTTCTTCGATGTGCCGCTGAGCGTTTGCCTGGAGCGCAACTCCAAGCGCGACCGCCAGGTGACCGATGAGGTGATGCACCGGATGGCGGAACGGCTGCGGCCGCCGGCGTTCAAAGAGGGCTTCGACAAGATCACGGTGGTGCGCGTAAAGGGTGCGGGGCCGACGGTCAAGGTGGAGCCCGGCATGACGCCAAGCTCGGCTGAAGGGCCGGAAGATGGGGCGGAGAATGCACCCGAGGCAGCGGTAGAGGGTTAGCAACAGTTAGACGGGAACACGATGGCCACTCAGGATGTGGAGTTCGCGCAGGTGAGCTTCACGGTTCCGGGTGGCCGTCAGCTTTTGCACGAGGTCTCGCTGCGGGTTTCTGCAGGCTCGACAACAGCGCTGCTGGGACGCAGCGGCTCCGGGAAGACAACACTGCTGCGTACCGTGAACGGGCTGGTTCAGCCGTCGAGCGGACGCGTGCTGATCGGCGGCAAGGATGTCTCGGAACAGGATGTTGTTGCCTTGCGGCGCGGCATCGGTTACGTCATTCAGGAGACGGGCCTTTTTCCGCATATGTCCGTGGAGCGCAATGTGGGGATGGCGCTGGAACTGGCCGGCAAACAGCGGGCGGAGATCACGAACAGAGCTGAGGAGATGCTGAGGCTGGTCGGCTTGCCGGCGGATGTGACGCAGCGCTATCCGTGGCAGTTGAGTGGAGGACAACGGCAGCGTGTGGGCCTGGCAAGGGCGCTGGCGTCGGACCCGAAAGTGCTCCTGATGGATGAGCCCTTTGGCGCGCTGGACCCGCTGACCCGCGCGGAGATGCAGAGCATGCTGCGAGACCTGCTCGGCCGTGTAGGGGTGACGACGCTCATCGTTACCCACGATCTGGAGGAGGCTCTGTTTCTTGCGGATCGCGTGGTGCTGCTGGAGGGTGGGCACGTCGTGGCGGATCTCGCTGGTGGTGATGTGCGGGAGTCAGACAACCAGGCGATTCAGGCCTATGTCGCAGCCACGCACAGGAGCGAGGCGGCGTGAACGAGTTTCTACATCGACATGGCGCGGAGATAGGGCGGCTCACGTTCGAGCATCTCTGGTTGACGCTGAGTGCCATGCTCTTTGCGGCGCTCATTGGATTGCCGCTCGGCGTGTTGCTGACGCGGCGCGAGGTGCTTGCGAAACCGGTTCTGGGCATAGCCAATGTGCTGCAGACGATTCCGAGCCTGGCCCTGTTTGGCTTGCTTCTGCCGGTACCTTTTCTGGGCGACAGGGCGGCGCGGCTGGCTATTGTGGCGTTGACTGGCTATGCGCTGCTGCCAATCCTGCGAAATACCTATGCGGGTATCCGCAGCGTTGATCCTGCGTTAATCGACGTTGCCAACGCGCTGGGGATGACGGGTGCGCAGCGGCTTCGCAAGGTCGAGCTTCCGCTTGCGGCAAGCGTGATTCTGGCTGGGCTGCGAACGGCGACGGTGACGTGCGTTGGGGTGGCTACGATTGCGGCGGCTATCGGCGCGGGCGGGCTGGGAGAGCTGATCTTCCGCGGCGTGGCGAGCGTGGACAATAGCCTGGTGCTGGCGGGAGCGGTTCCAGCAGCATTGCTGGCGTTGGCAGCGGATGGTCTGCTTGGCTTGGCGGAAAAGCGCTTCTCGGTGCGGCGGTGAGGAAGAGCAAGTCAGCAGGTCAGCGAGTCAGCAAGTTCGCAATCTGCGTGAGCCTAGGGTCGCTGCTGATCACGCTAAGTGCGTGTGCCCCGCCGCGGTCTTCGCATGTGGTGATCGGGGCGAAGAACTTTACCGAGCAGGTGGTGCTGGGGGAGTTGCTGGCGCAGGAGATCGAAGCCGCGGGCAGTGGGCCAGTGGAGCGGCGCTTCTGGCTGGCGGGCAGCTATCTGTGTCAACAGGCGCTGGTGAGTGGGCGCATCGACGCGTATGTGGAGTACACGGGCACGGCGCTCACGGCCATTCTGAAGCAGCCTCTCCCCCCACCGGGGCAACGTGGCGCTCAGGCGGTGCATGCGACGGTGGCTCGGCTGTACGGGGAGCGCTATGGGGTGCGGGTGGGCCCGGGCATGGGGTTCGAGGACACGTTCGCCATGGTGGTACGGGGAGAGGATGCGCAACGGCTGGGGCTGCGTACGGTGTCGGATGTAGCGCGGGTGCCGGGGCTGCGGCTTGGCGTGGGGTATGAGTTTGCGGAGCGGCCGGATGGGCTTCCGGGGTTGAGCGCGGCGTATGGGCTGCGGTTCGTGGGGACGCCGCGGACGATGGAACTGGGGCTGTTGTACAGGGCGCTGGCGGCGAAGCAGGTAGACATTGTGGCGGGGAACTCCACAGATGGGGCGATCAAGGCGCTGGGATTTGTGGCGCTGGAGGATAACCGGCACTACTTTCCGCCGTACGAGGCTGTGCCGCTGGTGCGGGAGGACTCGCTGCGCCGCTGGCCGCAGATCAGTGCTGCGGTGGAGCGACTGGCGGGCAAGGTGAGCGATGAGGAGATGCGTGCGATGAATCTGGCGGTGGAACAGCAGCATCAGGACGCGGGCGAGGTAGTTCGGGCGTTTCGGGAGCGCAAGGGGCTTTGATCCTCCCCCTGTGCTTTGCAGGCGGGGAGAGGGAAGGCGTGATCTCTCCAGTCAGGAGTGTTGAGTGGTGGGTTCTCAGTTGACGGCAAAGGCGGCGGCGGAGCCGTGGATGCGGGGGACGCACCGGGAGCTGGATGCGGTGCGGCGGGCGGTGGTGCATGCGCTGGAACTGGCGGAAGAAGATGTCGAGCGGTGGTGCGCGGGACTGACGGATGCGGAGATGTTCGCCAGGCCGGCGGGGCTGCCGGCGGTGGCGTTTCATCTGCGGCATATCGCGCGATCACTGGATCGGCTGCTGACGTACGCGGAGGATCGGGGGCTCGATGAGGCGCAGCTTGCGGGGCTCGGAACCGAGGAGGCCCCGGGCAGTGGGGCGGAGGTAATGGAGGAGTTCCGCAGCGGGTTGAGGACGGCGAAGGAACGAGTCCAGAGCTTTGAGCCTACAAGCTATGAGCTGGAGCGGGGAGTTGGGCGGCAGCGGCTCCCGACGACCGTCACGGGCTTGCTGATCCACTGCGCGGAGCACACGGCGCGGCATGTAGGCCAGGCCGTAACGACGGCAAAGGTAGTGCGAGCGCTCGGCTAAACGCGGGGGAAGGACTGCATGTCTACCGGAGTCAGGTATTCGCCGAGGAGCTCGCGCGTCCACCAGGCGCCTGTGGCTCGCTTGGTGGCTGGGTCGGTGTAGCGGTAACGGTAGAAGCGGGCGCGCATGCAGGCGGGTGGCTGGTCAGGGAAGGGATTCGCGCGCATCAGCCGGAGGATGGCGGGGTCGTTGGCCAGAAGCTTTTTGATGAAGCGGAGAAACCAGCGCTCGTAACCGCGGACGTGGATGCCGCGGCTCGTGACGCTGACGGTGAAGGGAAGGAACCATATCATCCAGTCCAAGCGGAGGTGGTAAGGGGCGACCTGCGGCGGCATGCGGCGGAGGTCGCCGGGCTTGCCCTTGAAGCCGTACTCCTGCCAGACGGTGGCGGGCGTTGGAACCGCGTCGGTCGTGCCTTCGAGGATAATCTCGTGGCGCTCGCGGGTGACGGAGCCGAAAGCGCCGTAGGTGTTGACGATGTGATAGCGGTTGTAGCTGTAGTTCATCACCTGGTGGGGTGAGAAGAGGTTGAGGGTGGGCTTGATGCTAAGCGCGAGCGTAGCCGCCGCGAGCAGCCACAGAAGAACGGTGAAGGCGAGCGGCGCCGGGTGGAGCGCGGGCGTGGCGATGAGCGGGAAGGCGTGTTGGAGGATCTCGTCAGAGAAGCCTGCGACGCCGAGCACGACGGTGAGCCAGTTGAGCCATGAGTAGTTGCCGGAGATGATGAGCCAAAGCTGCTGGACGACGCAGAGGCCGGCTGCGACCGAAGCGATGGGTTGCGGGGCGAACATGCCGAAAGGACAGACCACCTGCAGGAAGTGACTGAACAGAACGCCGAAGCGGTGCGAGGCTCTGGGCAGGCGGTGGAAGTACCAGCTCAGCGGGTTGGGCAAGGGCTGGGTTTCGTAATGGAAGTAGAGGCAGGTGAGGTCGCGCCAGCAGGGGTCGTGGCGGAGCTTGATGAGGCCGGCGCCGAGCTCGGTGCGGAGGAACATCCAGCGAAGAATGAGGATGGGGATCACAGAAGGTGTGACATGGCGCGGGCCGAGGAAGGCGGTGAAGAAGCCGGCCTCGAGCAGCATGGACTCCCAGCCGAAGCCGAAGAAGGTCTGGCCTACGTTCACGACGGACAGGTAGAGGATGTAGAGGAGCAGCCAGGAGGCGACCGAGAGCCAGATGGGGCCGGCGTCGGTGAGGCCGAGCATGGCGCAGGCGGAGACCAAGAGGCCGGTCCAGGCGACAAAGTCGAGCAGGCGGTCGGAGTAGCGCCAGTGGAAGAGACTGGGAGCCTGACGGAAGGGAACGCCTTCGAGAAAGTCGGGAATGGGTAGCAGGCCGTTGGAGCCGAGGAGGGGTTTGGCCTGGTTGAGGACCGAGAGGAAGGCGACGAAGTAGATGGCGGCCATGCCGCGCTGGAGGAGGAGGCGCGTGAGGCTGAGGTGCCCGAAGTAGGCGGTGGGGGAGAGCATCGGCGGAGTCCGGTTGCCGGCTTGGATGCAGGAAACCCGGGGTTGGTTGAGGAGGGGAGGGGGGCTCCGACTGCGACGATGACCCTCGACCCCTTTGCAAGCAGAGGCTACTTGTCGCTGGTTTGCCTCCGGGAAGATATTTCGACGAACGTCTAACTTTTAGCGTAGTCTGGCGGTCGAGGAAACTCATGATGCGCTTTCGTCTTTCCGCAATTCTTACGGCTGCTCTGGCAGCTTTTGTGGCTGTCGCGAGTCCCGCGCAATCCACGCCCGCTGTAGGCCAGAAGGCTCCGGAGTTCACGCTGGCTTCGCCGGAAGGGCAGTCCACGAAGCTGGGCTCGCTGACTGCCAAGGGGCCGGTGGTGCTGGTGATCCTGCGCGGGTATCCGGGATACCAGTGCCCGTACTGCACGCGGCAGGTGCATGACTTTGTGGCAAGCGCCGCGAAGTTCGGCGAGCTGAAGGCTGAAGT
>CAXSHQ010000313.1:0-5611 GCA_964236875.1 uncultured Acidobacteriaceae bacterium
TACGGAGATCCTTCGCTACGCTCAGGATGACGCCTCTTTCCACGAGAGGACTACACCAGAAGGAGAACTGCTCAAGACTGCGCGCTCCGATCAGAACGACACTTTGCGGGCAGGAAGGATGGCCCGCGATAGAGTAAAGGCGTGCATGCCTACGACCCCAAGCTGATCCTGATAACGCTGCTGGTGGAGCTGGGCGTGGCGGCGGCGTGGGCGAGCTCGCTGGCGCGGGCGAATCGGTTCAAGCGGTTGTTGCTGCTGAAAGAGCGCAATGGCCGCGAGACGCTGCAGCTGCTGGCGTGGATTTGCATTCCGTTGATGTGCGGTGTGGCGATCCGGGTGCACGTGCACGACTTCCTGGCGGCGGACCTGTCGCTGGAGGCCACGGCGCTGATCGGACTGCTGATCGGGCCCGGCTCCGCCATGCTGGGTGGGGCGGCGCTGGCGCTGCCGGCGATGTTCCACCAAGAGTGGCTGGCGCTGCCGGCGAACATGGCGGTGGGGCTGATCTTTGCGGCATACCGGCGCTTCACGGAGGAAGAGGACGTCTGGTCGTTCACGCCGCTGATCGACCTGAGTATCTATCGCTGGGTGCGGCGGAACCTCCTGCGGCCGCACTGGGACCGGCAGATTCTGCTTCTGCTGCTGATCGTAGGAGTACAGTTCGTCTCTGGGCTGCTGTCGCATGAGTATCCGCGCGAGTACTTCGATCTGCACTCGGACCGATGGTGGGTGGAGGTGGCGATCTGCGCGTGCACGCCGGTTGTGATTGGACTGCCGCTGAAGATATGGAACGCGGTGCGGATCGAGCGCAAGCTGGAAGAGCAGAAAAGACTGCTGCTGGAGGCGCGCCTGGATGCGCTGCAGCGGCAGATCAACCCGCACTTCCTGTTCAACACGCTGAACTCGATCGCTTCGCTGGTACGCTCGCGTCCGGATATGGCGCGGGAGATGATCGTGAAGCTGGGAAACATTCTGCGCGTGTTGCTGCGCGACCGGGATGCTTTCGTGGCGCTGGAAGAGGAGCTGACGTTCACCGATGACTACCTGGATATTGAGGTGGTGCGGTTCGGCGACAAGCTGCGGGTGGTGAAGGAGATCGCGGAGAACACGATGCATGTGCAGGTGCCGAGCATGCTGCTGCAGCCGTTGATCGAGAACAGCATCAAGCATGGGCTGGAGCCACGCATCAGCGGCGGGACGGTGACGCTGCGCAGCCGGCTGGAGGATGGGCGGCTGGTGATCGAGGTGGAGGACGATGGCGTGGGCATGGAGCCGGGTGCGGCGGTGCAGGCGCCGGTGAGCGGACTGGTGCGCGAGGGCTCCGGCATTGGCATGCGCAACGTGCGGGAGCGGATGCAGGTGCTGTATGGCGATGCGGCGCAGGTGCATATGGAGAGTCGCCGCGGACGGGGAACGCGGGTGCGATTAGTGATGCCGCTGCAAGGCGTGTGAATGCGGTACACGTCGAGGGCGCACTCTATGTGGGCAGCTTGTTAGAATGAGCGCGGTGGGGCCAAGCGCTTGGGCAACTTCATCAGCACCATTGCGGGAGCGGCAGGGCAGACGATTGCCGTGGACCGCAGACCTGCGCTGCGGGATAGACTGCAGCACCGCATTGCACGGCTGGATGCAGGACAGAGTCAACGAAACGGAATGAGGCAGAGAGCAACCATGACTGAGATTGTGTCGATACACGCGCGAGAGATACTGGACAGCCGCGGGAACCCGACGGTAGAAGCGGATGTTGTGTTGCAGGATGGCATTCGGGGACGCGCGGCGGTGCCGAGCGGAGCTTCGACCGGCGAGAACGAAGCCGTGGAGCTGCGCGACGGCGACAAGGAGCACTACCTGGGCAAGGGCGTGCTGCAGGCGGTGGAGAACGTGGAGAGCGTGATCGCGCCGGAGCTTGCGGGCATGGATGCGAGCAACCAGCGGATGATCGACGCAACGATGCTGGGACTGGATGGCACGGACAACAAGAGCCGGCTGGGCGCGAATGCGATTCTGGCGGTGAGCATGGCGTGTGCGCGCGCCTCCGCGGAAGCTCTTGGCCTGCCGCTGTACCGATATCTGGGTGGCGTGAATGCGTCGACGCTGCCGACACCGATGATGAACATCCTGAACGGCGGCGCGCATGCGGACAACAACGTGGACTTTCAGGAGTTCATGGTGATGCCGCTGGGTGCGGAGACGTTCAGCGATGCGCTGCGCTGGGGGGTGGAAGTGTTCCACACACTGAAGGGCGTGCTGAAGAAGAAGGGTTACAACACGGCAGTAGGCGATGAGGGTGGGTTCGCGCCGTCGTTGAAGTCGAATGTGGAAGCGATCGAGGTGATCCTCGAAGCGATTGAGCAGGCGGGCTTCAAGGCCGGCGAAGACATCGCCATTGCGCTGGACCCGGCGGCGAGCGAGTTCTTCAACAAGGACACGGGGAAGTACACCTTCAAGAAGAGCGACAAGAGCGAGAAGACCAGCGACCAGATGGTTCTGTACTGGGAGAGCTGGGTGCGGCAGTACCCGATTGTGAGCTTGGAAGATGGGCTCTCGGAGCATGACTGGGTTGGGTGGAAGCAGTTGACGGACCGCATTGGACAGCGTGTGCAGCTGGTGGGCGACGACCTGTTTGTGACCAATCCCAAGTTCCTGCAGAAGGGCATTGAGGAAGGCGTGGCGAACTCGATCCTGGTGAAGGTGAACCAGATCGGCACGATCTCCGAGACGCTGGATGCGATTGAGCTGGCGCGGCGGAACGGGTATACGAGCATTATTTCGCACCGCTCGGGTGAGACGGAAGACACATTCATCGCCGATCTGGCGGTGGGCACGGGCGCGGGTCAGATCAAGACGGGGTCGGCTTCGCGGACCGACCGTATTGCGAAGTACAACCAGCTGCTGAGGATCGAAGAAGAGCTCGGGCAAACGGCGGAGTTCCTGGGCCGTGAAGCGGTTAATTGTGCGGAGTGAGATTTAGAACTTTAACGAGGAAACGATGAAACTGCTCGAGGTTGTCAGGTCAGGTGCTTTCGCAGGCATACTCTTCGCAGGGCTGCAGACTCTGCATGCCCAAGCCGTAGCGACTCCTCCGCCACCGGCTCATCCAGTCACTACGGAGCAGGTGCGGCGGCTTATGAGTGAGACTCATACCACCGACCTGATGCAGAGCGCGATGCACACCATGATCGAGCAGCAGCGACAGACGACTCCAATGCTGCCCGCCGGGTTCTGGGCCGATTTCGAGGTGGAGATGGCGAAGATCGACTGGGTGGCGATCGCGACGCCGGTATATCAGAAGTACCTGTCGCAGGACGACGCCGAGAAGATGATCGCTTTCTATGGGACGGAGGCGGGGCAGCACGCGATCATGGTTTCCTCGGCGGTGATGAACGAGATGAGCCAAAAGGGGTTCGAGCTTGGGAAGGACATCGGCACGCGTGTGGGAATGAAGTACGCCGAGGAGATCCAGCGGAATATGCAGAACGCCCGGCCGGCTACGCCGCCACAACCCAACTAGGAGCATGGCGTGGCGAAGACCGGACCGGTTGTACTGACGATCCTCGATGGGTGGGGTTACCGCGCGGAGACGCATGGCAATGCCATCGCGCTGGCGCGGAAGCCGACGTATGACAAGCTGCTGCGGGAGTATCCGAACACGCTGATTCGCGCGAGCGAGCACTTTGTGGGGCTGCCGGATGGGCAGATGGGGAACTCCGAGGTGGGACACTTGAACCTGGGTGCGGGGCGCGTGGTGCGCATGGATATCTCGCGCATCGACCAGGCGATCGCTTCGGGTGAATTCTTTCGCGATGAAACGCTGCTGCGGCTGACCGAACATGCGAAGCATGAAGGACGGGCGTTGCACCTGATCGGGCTGGTGAGCGATGGAGGGGTGCACTCGCACCAGCGGCACCTCCATGCGCTGCTGCGGCGGGCGGCGGAGCAGAAGGTGGAGCGCGTGTATGTGCATGCGTTCATGGATGGCCGCGATACGATGCCGACCTCGGGCGCGGGGTACTTGGAAGAGCTGCTGCAGAAGTTCGCGGAGTATGGGGTGGGCAAGCTCGCGAGCGTGAGCGGGCGGTACTTCGCTATGGACCGCGACCTGCGCTGGGAAAAGGAAGCCAAGGCGTTTCGCGCCATGGTGAAGGGCTCGGCGGAAGGCGGCGCGTACAGCGATGCCGCCGCGCGGGTGCGGGAGAGCTACAACAACGGCGTGACGGATGAGTTCGTTGAGCCGTTCGTGTGCGTGGATGAGCAGGGCGAGCCGGTGGGGCCGATCAAGGATGAAGACGCGGTGCTTTGTTTCAACTACCGTTCGGATCGCGTTCGGCAGATCACGCGCGTGCTGGCGCGGCGGTCCGGGCTGACGGCGGATGGCGGTGTGGGGCTGCCGAAGGCCGCGGAGTTGGAGCAGGAAATGCCGGTGGAGAGTACGCCGCGCGATCTGCTCTACGTGACCATGACGCAGTATGACCCGAAGTACACGCTGCCGATGGTGATTCCGCCGGAGAGCATGGATAACCTGCTGGCGAATGTAATGGCCAAGCATGAGCTGCGCAACCTGCGGGTGGCCGAGACGGAGAAGTATGCGCACGTGACGTACTTCTTCAACGGCGGGATCGAGAAGCCGTTTGCGGGCGAGGACCGCGAGCTGGTGACGTCGCAGAAGGTGGCTACGTACGATCTTGCCCCGGAGATGAGCGCCAACGGCATAGCGGAGGTAGTGGAGCGCGCGGTGCGAGACACGGCGTTCGATGTGGTGATCGTGAACTTCGCGAACGCGGACATGGTGGGGCACTCAGGGAAGATCGAGCCGACGGTGAAGGCGGTAGAGGTCGTGGACGCGTGCCTGGCGCGGGTGTATGACGCGGTGCGCGCGGCGGGGGCTAGCTGGATCATCACGGCGGACCATGGCAATGCCGAGCTGTTGATCGATCCGGCGACGGGCGGGCCGCATACCGCGCACACAACGAATCCTGTGCCGTTCATCCTGGTGACACCCGATGGGAAGAATGTGGGCGTACGACACGACGGCTCGCTGCGGGATATCTCGCCGACCATCCTTGGACTGCTGGACTTCGAGCTGCCGAAGGAGATGACGGGCGGGGATATGCGTGTGCGGATGACGGAGTAACCGGCTGAAGAGAACCGGTGGTGCTACCCAAAATCAGTGCGTTGGAATGAGACTCGGTCGACCGGCGCTGCGTCTCTTGCATGTTGGTGAGACGGAGACATGTACGCGATGCTTCGATCCAGAGTTGTTACGAGCGTTCTAATCGCTGTCGGCGTTTGCTTGAGCGGAGCGCCAAACCAGCGGCTTCCGCAACGGTGGCGACGTGGGTTACGGTGCCAGCGGGAACGAAGGTGGGCTTCGTGAGCCTGCGTCCTCTGCAGGCCAAGACGGCGGCGCCGGGAGATTCACTCTACCTGCAAACGATCTACCCGGTCACCGTTGGCGATGCCGTCGCGATCCCAGTGGGCACTTACCTGCAGGGCAAGGTGACATCGGTTACACAGCCTACGAAGAAGAAGAGTCACGCGTTTCTCACGATCGAGTTGGACGGGTTGGTGCTGGAGAACGGCTATGCTGCCAATCTGAGCGAGTTGCAGACGC
>CAXSHQ010000314.1:0-5530 GCA_964236875.1 uncultured Acidobacteriaceae bacterium
CTCATGCCCAATCGCGTGCATCAGGTGCGTCTTGCCCATGCCCACGCCGCCATACATGAAAAGCGGGTTGTAGGCCTTGGAGGGGCGCTCCGAGACAGCCTGCGCGGCCGCGTGAGCGAACTGGTTGCCGGAGCCGATGACGAAGCTATCGAACTGGTAGCGCGGGTTGAGCTGCGCGGCGGAGTTCCAGTCGAAGCGTGCCTGCTCGGGGCCGCCATGCAGGGAGCCGTTGCGCGGGCTGCGCGGCGCGCCGGTGGCGTGCGCGGACTGCGGAGCGAAGCCGCCGTCCTCACGCACGCGGGCAGCATTGGGATCGGGTGCGGGCTCCTGGAAGACGACGGAGTCGATCTCCAGGCCCATGTTGTCGATGGCTTCGCCGATGAGATCGCCGTAGCGATCGCCGATGTGCTGGAACTCGGCGGAAGGGATGCGCACATACAGGGTGCGCTCCACGATGTGGGAGAAGCGGGTGGGCTTCAGCCAGGTCTCGAACGACTGTCGATTGATCTTCTTCTCGAGCGCGCCAAGGATGCGTACCCATTGATTCAGCGTGGCGGCTGGAACCGGAACAAATGACATCGTACCTCTTCCTTAACTCAATCTTGGACTTTCTGGGCAAGACAGCAGGTGAAGCGAAAACGCGCACACGAATCCTGGGCTCCGCAGCGGAAGGGCTGTGGAGGACGAAGGGCCGAGATTGCGTTTGGTAACCTCTCAAGCGCACAAAGCAGAGGAGAGGAGAAGCAGTGCAAAGAACCCGAATCCAGTAGTGCGTGAAGGCGTAAGAGCACATCACGGAACGGAGTCGATAGTAGCACGCAACCTAGTCGTCTCTGGCAAGCGAAAACGAGCTTGCGATGAAAGAAAAGGTGGCGTTGCACCACCCGTGGTGAAGAACCTCGGTTCGGCTATGAGGACACGCATTGTTCTTGAAGTGAACAGCGCATGGAGCGGCGTGGGGACGCTTGGAAAGGCACATTGCGTTGCCGGATTTCCTCAGCTCCGCTATACTTGAATGCAGTTTGCTGTGCATGCGTATCGCGTGCATCGCCGCTTGGAAACAGCGGTTACGCAACACCACTTTGAACACACTTTCGTAACAGCCGGAGCGACCTTCTCGCTCGCCACTTGCGTGCGAACACACGGCTGCATAAAGGACATAAGACAATGCCGAAGCGCACTTTCCAACCGAACCGCCGCCGCCGCTCCAAAGTGCATGGTTTCCTGACCCGCATGAAGACCAAGGCCGGCGCTGCCGTGCTGAGCCGCCGCCGCGCCAAGGGCCGGCACAAGATTGCCGTCTCCGCCGGTTACCGCGACTAGGTCGCTGCTCGCATCGGCAGTTCCGTATCGGGACACATGCAGGCCCATCCCATTTCGCTCCTGCTCGCGTGCCAGGCTCTTTCGGAGCTTTGGTCGCCGCGAGTGGTGGGCCGAGTGAACGACCAATACATCAAGGTGGCGCGCATCGAGGGGGAGTTCCCCTGGCATGCGCATGCAGACGAGGATGAGATGTTCCTTGTGCTGCGCGGCGAACTGCGCATCGGCCGTGAACAGGTGGATGGCGGCGATGTGCTTGTGCATCCGGGTGAGTTCTTCGTAGTGCCGCGTGGCGTGCGTCACATGACCGCCGCGCGGGGAGAGACCTGGATCGCGCTGATCGAGACAGTGACGACCGCGCATACAGGCGATGAGGCTACGCCGATGACACGGTCGCTCGCGGAGCAGCTTGGCTGAGGCGTCCATGCTAAGGCGTCAATAGGCAAGCAGCGGATGAGCACGCATAGCTTCGGCGAACAGCCACCACACGCCGCCGGTGTAAGCTCCTACGAATAAACAGACGGCGACGATCTGCAGACTTCGCCGCCAACGCGTCATGGAAAACAGGACACCGGCCAGCGGAAAGATCTGCAGCGCGTGGATGGCGAAGAAGTGCGCCACGCGCAGGTCGCCATACCCGCGGCTCCAGTTGAGGAACGGCAGGCCATCGAGGCCGTCTTTTGCGCCGACCGTGTGGGCGCCGTGCTGCACGATCATCACACCCTCCACGCTGCCCAGCAGCAGCATGGCGAGGCCAAAGCCGATGCCCCACTTGGTGGCTGCCTTGACGCGAGGATGTGCGACGCACCACACCACGAACAACCAGAAGACCAGCGCGGTGTTGATGAAGATGAAGACGCCCATGATGCCGAACAGCACACCGTCGGCGAGGCTGGTGTAGTTCATGTGCGAGCGCACGCCGCGCGCGGACTGGAGCGCAATGACCGTGTTCTCGACGGTCATGCAAACGGCGAAGCCGATGCCGAGCCAGAAGCGGGAACGCTTCCACGCGCTGAGGCGTGATGTATCTCTCGCGAGTGCGTAGAGGAAGAGCGCCAGCGTGAGCAGATAGAGGATGACCGAGAGCTCGAATTTCAGCGGCTTGATCCAGGGATTGATGCCAAGGATGCGGCGGGAGTCGAAGGGCAGCGCGACGAGACCGATCGCGAGCAGCACCAGCTGCCACCACAGCGCGAGCCGCAGCGGTGTGTTCTCGCGCAGGGCTGTTCGGAGCTCGGCGAGCCACTCGGTCAGCAGTGTCCGTGCGCTCATGCGGTGAGTTCCGTTTCAGCGCCTATGGAGCGACGCAGCGACAGCTTGATAACCAAATACAGTGCGAGGCCGAGCGGCCCGAAGAGGAAAGTGAGCACCTGGCACGGCAGCAGCACCCAGCGCGAGAGGCCGAGCCGCAGGCCGTCACGTGTCTCCCAGGCGCCGGTGAAGAGGTCGAATGCAAGGTAATGCACCCAGCCGGCAAGCAAGGCGTACGGCGAGGAGAACAGGATGGCGACCTGCGCGAGTGAGTTGAAGCCGCCGCCCGCGGGTGTCTTGTGCGCGACGAGCAGCCAGCCATACAGCGTGGCGATGAGCAGCGGCACAACAAACGTGCAGATGCGCTGCGTCCAGCGCCAGCGCGGCAGGATGAGGAGCAGCAGCCAGCAGGGCAGCACGACGTTGCCGGCGACATGAAACAATTGCGAGGGCAGCGCTTCCGAGGCCATGGTGCTTGGGGGCATGACCGTACTGTAACGCCTGGTGCTTGCAGCGGTGCAGTGCTTGCCACGCGAGCCCAGTTCCCTTTCCTTCGATGAGTGCCGTTTCCGCCAAGCCGAGTCATCGCCTGCGCCGCCACGCGGACTACCAGTGGGTGTACGCGAACGGGCGCAAGCAATTCGGCAAGGGCATGGGGTACTTCTATGCGCTGCGGCCGCCGCTCGGTTCGCCCGATGCGCGGCGTAGCGAGACGCCTGGGCCGCGCGTCGGCCTGACGGTGCCGAAGGCGCTGGGCAAGGCGGTGGACCGCAACCGCATCAAGCGCAGGCTTCGTGAAGCTGTGCGGCGTGCGTTGCCGCTGTTGCAGGAGTCTCCTGTGGATGTGGTGCTGCATCCGCGGCGCGGTGCGCGGGATGCGGAGTGGACCGCGTTGGAGCGTGAAGTCGCAGGCGTGTTCCGCGCGGTGCAGGCGGCGGTGGAGCGTGCGCTGGCGAAGCGCGTTTCCGGGGCTGAAGGGTGACTCCACAGGCGGAGGCTCGGCGGGACCGGGTGGCCGGGGCGCTGCTGCGGTTCTATAAGGGAGCGATCTCGCCGGCGCTGCACAGCGCGGCTGTTTCGCAGTGCAAGTACCTGCCCACGTGCAGCGACTATGCCTACGCAGCGGTGGTCCGGCATGGATGGTTGCGTGGCGGATGGTTGTCGCTGCGGCGGTTGTCGCGGTGCCATCCGTTTGCCAAAGGCGGATTCGATCCGGTGCCGTGATGGAGAGCAACAGGAGCATGCGTTCTGCTTAGGGAACCTCGGAGCAAATCTCCGTTTTGTCAGGGCGGGGCTTCAGCCCCGCCGTAAACGCCGCAAAACAACGCGGCTTTAGCCGCCGAGGTTAGCCGCAGGCCCATGTTCACCCGTCTGGAAAGGTCGGCTGTAGCCAGCCCATGCCGAAGACCAGCGGTAGTCTTCCGGCTGGGTGCAGTATTTTCTACGCACAGGATTCTGGTGAATGTAATCGACGCACTGATCGAACTCGGCACGATCACGAACCCGACGGTCCGAGTAGCCCTGTTGCCAAACGGGAAACTTTGAACTCAGCCGGTGCGAGAAGCCGCCCTTGATCAACTGCACGGCTCGTTCAAGGGTCGTGTTCTGCGGGGTGAGTAGCAGGTGTACGTGATCGCGCATCACGACAAAGCTGTACAGCCGATAGTGCCCCTGCCGGCGGTAATGCTGAAGCGTGTCGAGAAAGAGCTGTGCCGTAGCTTCGTTGCGGAAGAGCGTCCTGCGTTCAGCCAGCACGCTTGTCACGAGGAATGTTCCCGAAGGGACGGGATGCGCTGGCGTGGACATGCGGGCATTCTACGCAGGGTGGGCGCCTTCGGCGCTACCCTCAGGGGCTGAAGCCCAGGTTCGTGGCGGATCGGGACGTAGCGGCTGAAGCCGCTACCTGACGAAACGCATCCTGCAAAGAATGCCTTCCACTGCGACGCGGGCGGCGCAGCGAAACGCCAGTCATTTACGATAGAAAGAGCGGCTGGGCGTGTTTGGAACCGCCCGTGTGGATCGACGCCGCGTGAAGAAGGACGTTTCTCTTGCCAGAGTTCAAGAATCCCAACCAGGGCGGCGGTGCAAGTGGCTCCGGCCAGAACAGCTCGTCATTCCTGCTGATGATCGTGGTGATGTTCGGCGTAATGTTTGGGCTGCAGTACTGGCGCGCCAAGCACAACCCCCAGACACAGAATGAAAGCGCCACGGCGCAGCATGCCGTTCCTCCGCCGTCCGCGACACCGAACCCAGCGGCCTCAATGACGCAGGGTTCCGCGGCCGGTGCTGCCGTGCCGGCGGTACAGGCCGGCAACGAAAACACGACGGTAGTGGAGAACGAGCTGTACCGCATCACGTTTTCCAACCGCGGCGCGCAGGTGGTTTCGTGGGTCCTGAAGAAGTTCAAGGACACCGGTGGGCAGCCGCTTGACCTGGTGCATGAAAGCGCGAGTAAGCAGTTCGGCTTTCCGCTTTCGCTCTACACCTATGACCCCGCGCTGACGAACGGTTTGGCGCAGGCGCTGTATGTATCGTCAGCGAACGGTTTGGCCGCGCCGGGCACGCTGACCGCGCCCGCGACGCTGAGCTACAAGTACAGCTCGGGCGATGTTGCGGTTGAGAAGACGTTTACGTTTGGCACCGATTATGTGGTGCACGCCGATGCGGTGGTGACGCGCAACGGCGCGCCCGTCCGCGCACTGCTGAGCTGGCCGGCAGCCTTTGGGGACATGGAGAAGCTGCAGGACTACGCCGGCGCGCAGGTGGATACCCAAGCCAATGGCAAGACGGACCATGAGGGCTTCAAGAATGTGAGCGGCGGCGCTACGCTGAATGGCCCCTTCTCGTTCGTGGGAACCAGCGACCAATATTTCGCCGCGACCTTCATCCCTGACCAGCCTGCGGACGCGACCGTCGCGACGCTGCATAACCAGATCGATGTGAACAAGGTGCAGCGGCC
>CAXSHQ010000315.1:0-2448 GCA_964236875.1 uncultured Acidobacteriaceae bacterium
CAGATCGATGCTGTCGCGGAAGTCCAGCAGCCACACGTCATAGCCGTGTGCAGTCAGATACTCGGTCAGGTTCGTCTCGATGGTGTCGATCGTGAAGATCTTGCTCGACACACCCAGCCCATGCGCCAGCATCACCGGGCCCTTCGTGCCGCCCTTGTACCGTGTCAGCTTCAGCGGAATGCGGTCCAGCGACCAGAAGTCATAGACCTCCGGTGCGGGCGCGCGCAGCGGCCGTCGCTTCCGTGGCGGCGCGTCGGGGTTGAACACACTCTGGTGCGCGAACACGCCGCCGTATGTGTCGATGATCGTCTTGCCGAAGAAGCCTCCGAACTTGGCCAGCCCCTCGATGCGCTGGCTTTCCGTCGCGTTCGTGATCTTCATCGTCGTCATCTGCTTAGCGAAGTCCGCCGGCAGAATGTGCAGCATTCCTTTGCCCAGAACGTTGCCACCCTTGGCTGCGCCTTCGCTCACGGTGATGTACAGGGTCGACGTATCGCCCCACACGTTCAAGCCTGTGTCGCTGTGCGTCTGCTTGAAGCCGTTGAAGTGGAACGTCCGCCCATCGCCGGCCGTCAGCACCATGTCATACATCATCAGGCGCTGCCCCACGTGCTCCGGGTCGTCGATGAAAAGGTGAAACTCGCCACCCGTCACAGTAAGCGGATCGGCCGAAAGCGCGGGCGCGTTCAGCGTGCCCACGATGGACCCCGCGTGTTCCTGCTTCGTCAGCATGGCTTCCAGATCTTCCGAAAGCACCGTCACGGTGAACTTGAGCGGAGAGTTGTTCGCCTGTCCCTCTGACGCTCCTTTCGCGAAGTCCCCGCTCTCGCCCAGGGTGAAGTAGCCCGCCATCGTTTCGGTGAACTGCATGCCCACCTTCTGTGGCTCGGCAATCTTCTTCGGCGCGGAAGGCAGCGTGTAATCGATCGTCCATCCGCGGTCCTGTGCCGCCAGCGCCATTGACCGCTCCGCCATCGCGGAGATCGTCAGCAGCGGATTGACGCCCAGCGGCAGCGGAATCACCGCCCCGTCACTCACATACAGGCCTTCGTGCACCTCTGTCCCGCTCATGCCCGCAAACACCTGGCTCTTGTGGTTCACGACGCCCTTGCTAGCATCCTCGCCCATCACGCAGCCGCCCAGCGGATGCACCGTGATCAACTGCCGCCCAGCCAGCTTGCTCCAGATCGGGTTCTCCACGAACCGGCCGCCCAGCGCCTTGCCCGCGTCGTAGAGCGCATTGTTCGCCTTGGTAAAGATCTCCTGCTTGCCCACGCTCGGCCAGTCCACCCGCAGCTCGTCCTCGGCAAGGTACATGCGGCCGTTGCCGTCGTCGTGCGTCATGATCAGGTAGGTCTGCGTGTTGTGCACCGCGCCGTGGTACGGCCCGGTGATCAGGCTTTCCGCCTCGCGCGCCATCTCCTTCAGCCGCTCCGGAATGCTCGGGTTCTCCTCGCGTCCGCCGATCTTCGCGGAAGCCGACAATCCCAGCGCCAGCACCCTTCTTCCAGCACCATGCCGTCGGTCAGCACAGCCTGCTCTCGAATGTCGATGACCCCTGTAATGCAGGGTCCTACCGGCTCCATCTTGTCCGGGTCACGATGCCCCCAGCCGATGCCGTTGATCACGCGGTCGCCGTTGTACCCGAACGCCAGTACGTCCCCGTTGCCGGTCATGTGCTGCCCCAGCTTGTCGCTGAGCGCCAGCCCGTTCTGCCGCGAGCGCAGCAGGATCTCCGTCGATCCCAGCGTGCCCGCCGACACCACCACCATGTCCGCACTCACGGCCATCGTGGGCGCGTCGAACTTCTCCCGGCCGGAGTCGAGCATCTGGTAGTGCACCAGCCACTTGCCGTCCTGCTTCTTCTCCACGTACCGCACCGATGTCTTTACGAAGATTTCCGCGCCATGGTTCGTCGCGTCCGGCAGGTAGTTCATGATCAGCGTGTTCTTGGCTGAAAAGTTGCAGCCCGAGCAGCAATCGCCGCACAGCTTGCACTTGTACTGCTGCACGCCCACGTGGTTAATCTTGTCTTCAAAGGTCACGTTGATCGGCACGCGATAGAACTTCTGCCCCATGATCTTCGCGGAGTCTTCCAGCGCCTTCAGCTTCGGCAGCACTGGAAAGTCTTCCGGATACGGGGTCGGCTTCAGCATCTCCCACGCCTTGTCGTGACCGTCCTTCACCAGCGTGTCCATATCCGCCAGCACTTCCTTGGGCCAGCGCGGGTCCTGGTACACGCGGGGTTCCGCCTGCAGCGATACGTTCGCGTTCAGGTTGGACGTTCCGCCCAGCCCGCAGCCCACCATGACGTTGATGTCCGTGTTCTGGTGCAGGTCGAACAGCGCCGTCCGATCGCCGATGTGCTTGCCGTCGGGCAGATGAAGCTGGAACTCCTCCACCGCCTTCAGCTCCGTATCCGGGTATTCTCCCGGCTGGAATTCCTTG
>CAXSHQ010000315.1:2458-5511 GCA_964236875.1 uncultured Acidobacteriaceae bacterium
CTCCAGCAGGCACACACTGCGGCCCGCACGCGCCATCCGCGAAGCGGCAATGCCGCCGCCGTATCCAGAGCCAATGACAACGACGTCGTAATGAGGCTTGATCTGTTCAATGGGGCTGGATAGACGCGGCACAGCACACACTCCTGCAAAGGGTGATTTCTACTTGTAAATGGGAGCCCGAACCAAGCCCGATAGATGTTTTGAAGTCCCCCTCTGTATAGTCGTACCGTTACCTGTGAGTCAAGTTGTTTCTCATCAGCGCCCTATCGCACGCCGATGGTAACCGTGCGTCTTCAGGAGACTCCCGATGTCTGACACTCCAGCCGGCAATGCGTCACCGGAGAACCCCCTTCCCCCCGACAAAACGGCTGCTTCGCAAAAGACCAACAAGCCGAAGCGTGTCATCGGTGTGGGACCCGCGCTTGCGCGCTCTGTCGCCACGCCGGCCCTCAATGACAAGGAGCATCGCCTCCGCTGGGGTCTGCCTGAGAGCGAGTTCGAGCCCGGCTGCTACATGGTCGAGCTCAACCTGCAGCATGGCTCCGGTGTGAGCGAAGCCAGCACCAAGTTTGAGAAGCTCTTCGTGCAGGTGGTCCCAGCGGAACAGATCTCGGACTATCCGCTCCGGCTGATCACGAAGACCTACTACCGCGCCTGGATGAGCGTGCGGCAGTGGCGCGCGCTCATCGAGCTGGACCAGCGGAACCCACCGGCCGAGCGCGTCATCTACAAGATCTGGCCTGACTTCCCCGTTAAGGCTCTCATCGACCGCTCCGTAGCCACCATCAAGGCCGACGCCGCCGGACGCGCCTACGCCGCCAACGGAGACGGCATCTGCTGGGCCGTCATCGATTCCGGCATCGACGGCAAGCACATCCACTTCGGCGACGGCCAGCTGGGTGACGCCGCCAAAAATCCGAAGTTCAGCACGCTTTCCCACCCGACCGTTGCCGAGCTGCACCGTGACTTCACCGTTCCCGGACCGCCTTCCAAGGAAAACGCCGCCTCAGCGCTCGTCGACAACTTCGGGCATGGCACCCATGTCGCCGGAATCATTGCCGGCGGCCTCGGCAAGGTGGCTGCAGGCACGGTCGACGTCTACGAGAACGTGTTCGAATCCACCAACAGCGGCACCGAAACCAAGCCGAAGCAAAGCCTCAAGCAGCGCTCCGTCACCGACCTTTCCGCCATCTCCGGCATGGCGCCGCAGTGCAAGATTGTCAGCCTCAAGATTCTTGACGACGACGGCAACGGCCGCGCCAGCGATGTGATCCTCGCCCTCAGCTACATCCGTGAGGAGTTGAACGGCGACCCCAAGCTCCTGCGCGTCCATGGCGTCAATCTCAGCATCGGCTATGAGTTCGACGCCGAGATGTTTGCCTGCGGCCAGAGCCCTATCTGCCTGGAAGTCGACCGCCTCGTGAAGGCCGGTGTGGTCGTCGTGGTGGCGGCCGGCAACACCGGTTACGGCACGCTCCCGTCGGCCCAGCGCCAAACTTCGGTCACGCTCTCCAACACCATCAACGATCCCGGTAACTCACAGTTCGCGATTACCGTCGGCGCCACGCACCGTGACGCTCCGCACACCTACGGGGTCTCTTACTTCTCCTCCAAAGGTCCAACCGGCGATGGCCGCCTGAAGCCCGATCTGGTCGCTCCCGGCGAGCGCATCACCTCCTGCGCGGCCGGCAAGTACCTCGAGGCCAACGACGGCCCAATCCCCGATTCGCCCTTCGCCTACATCGACGACTCCGGAACCAGCATGGCCGCGCCCCACGTCTCCGGCGCGATCGCAGCCTTCCTCTCCATTCGCCGCGAATACATCCTCAAGCCCGAGGAAGTCAAACGCATCTTCATGGACAGCGCCACCAGCCTTGGCCGCGAACGCTACTTCGAAGGCAGCGGCCTGGTAGATCTCATGCGCGCCATCCAGTCCGTCTAGGCCTGCTCTGTCTTGCAGGGAGAGGCGTCAACCTGAGCGCAGCTTGTGTGGTGAATCAAAAAGTTCGCTTAAGAATAAACGAGGGTGTCATCCTGAGCGCAGCTCAGGATCCCCGCATTGGCCCATAGAGCCACTACACCTTGAGGAAAACCCGTCTAGGCCGGCTCTCGCTTGCCGAGAGAGGCGTCATCCTGAGCGCAGCGAAGGATTCCGTAGTTTGCTCGAAGCAGAACGAATCCGTGAGGAAAACGCACTCGCGGGCTCCGCCTCGCTTCACCGCGCAGCAAGCTCGAACACCAGCTGCCCGCCGGCACTCATCCTCTGGGTAAACACATTCGCGGAGCCATGAAAAGGCAGCACTTCCAGCCTATCGGCTACCTGCGGCTCACTCTCGCGCCGGGCAGCGCCCGCGAGCGCCTTCGCAAACTCGTCTCGCGAAAGGTACTGACGATCCCCAATGGGTTTGCGCTCAGATTGCAAAAGTGTGATGTGTGCCTGTTCTCCGGGTGCCATGGGTCGTCTCCTGCAGCTATAGTGCAGCGACCCATTCACCCGTTACAGAAAAGGGTTTCACGCGCCCGCATAGAGCTGGAACGCACCCCAGTAGAACGGCTTGCGGAACACGTCACCGCGCCTGATCATCGCCAGCTTCGCCGACCGCAGAGCCAGGTCCGGGCTCTTGCCTTCCGACAGGCCGTCATACATGTCGTTCATCAGCAGCGGTGTCGAAGAATCGCTGACCTCCCACAGCGCGCCCACCACATTGTGGGAGCCCGCATGCAGAAAGGCCCACGCCAGCCCTACCAGGCCTTCCCCCGAGTAGGCGCGCACACCCGATCCGAAGCAGCCTGAGATCGTCACCAGGTCTGCGTGGATGCGGCTGTTCATGATGTCGCGCGCATACAGCCTGTACGTATCCGGCGCGTCGGCCTGTTTGGAAAGCACCACAGCCGAATCCAGCGGGTTGATTTCGCTCGCCGTCGCATGCGCCACGAAGTGGATGTACCGGAAGCCCGCGGGTTGGCTTTCCATGTAAGCCGAGCGTGTGGCCTGCGCTCCCGTCAACAGGAAGCGCTGCTTCGCGGCGAAATGCCCTGCAACATCCGCGACC
>CAXSHQ010000316.1:0-4970 GCA_964236875.1 uncultured Acidobacteriaceae bacterium
CGAAAGCGCAATGATCACCGCCGAACAAGCCGTGGAGATAGCCAGGACGCGCGCCCAGGAACTCGGTTGGCGCCTGTGCGAGCCCCTTGCCCTGACGGAGCGCCGGTCGTGGAGCGGCAAGCTCAAGACGTATGACATCCACTCCGACCCCACGCAGCGCGGCAGCAAAGCTCGATTCACAATCGACGCCGAAGACGGGCGTGTGCTGGAGCAAGGCTATCTGCCGCGCTGATCTGCTTGATCGGCTAGGCAGCCTGTGCCCACACCTCAACTCAGAAACGGGTTTGTAGCCGCTTCTTCGGCAATGGTCGTCTCGCCGCCATGCCCCGGCACCACCACTGTCTCGCCGGGCAAGGGAAGCAGCCGCTCCCGGATGCTGGCCATCAGCTTGCCGGCACTGCCGCCCGGAAAGTCCGTCCGCCCTACGCCGCCGGCAAACAGCGTGTCCCCGGCCAGCAGCAGCTTCTCCTCCGGAACATGAAGGCAAAGGCTGCCTTCCGAGCGTCCTGGAGTCAGCAGCACCTCCGCTGCGATTCCGCGCACGCCCACCGCCTCGTTGTCTTCCGGCGAGTGGTCCGGCGGCGCCACCTCTCCCGTTGGCAGGTTCAGCCCCACCCACGCGGGCTGCAGTTCCATCATGGCCACCAGCGGCAGGTCGGCCTTGTTGTAGAGCACCGGCGCACCTGTCAGCCGCTTCAGCTCCAGCGCCGCGCCTATGTGATCGAAGTGTGCATGGGTCACCACGATCTTCCGCACAGTGAGCTCATGCCGCGCCAGCGCGGCCAGAATCAGCGGCAGATCATATCCCGGGTCCACGACGATCGCCTCACGCGACACCTCATCGCCCAGCACCGTGCAGTTGCAGCCCAGTAAGCCCACAGGAAACGTTTCACGAATCATCGCTTCACCTCCTCACGCGAGAAAGCGCAGGCCGAAGCCCGCGCTCGTCGTATGCAAGCCTTCGTCGTTACTTCTTCGCCGGCTGCGACAGCGCGGAAGGAGTCCCCGACAGCACCGAGCGGTTCTTCGCCGAGCGCGAAAGCGCCCACGTCAGCCCCACTGAAGTCAGGATGAACACCGCAAAAGAATAGGCGGTCAGCTTGGTCAGCAGGTTCGAAGCGCCGCGCGGCCCAAACGCCGTCTGCGAGCCCTGCCCGCCGAACGCTCCGGCAACATCCGCCGACTTGCCCTGCTGCAGCAGCACGACGCCGATCAGGAACAGGCAAACGATGACATGAAGAATGATGAGAAGAATGACCATGGAAGGACTTGCGTGCCTCAAAGTGCCGCCGGATGCGGCTGGAAGATGTGGATTGGTGCGGAGGAGGGGACTTGAACCCCTATGGTTTTACCCGCTAGCACCTCAAGCTAGTGCGTCTGCCAATTTCGCCACCTCCGCTTGGATTCCGTGCGCAAAAGCGCAGCCGGAAAGAGCGGCAATCCGAAGAGAAGTATACCATCGCCGCCGCGAACTAGAAGTGGTGCAACAGCTCTGAAAACGCGCCCAGCTCCAGCAGCCGCTGCGACTCCGCCGGCCGGTCGATTACCTCATGCTCCAGCACCCACGTGAAGTCATGCGGAATGAACACCGCATTCAACCCTGCCGCGAGCGCCGGGTTGATGTCCGAGCGCGGCGAGTTGCCGATCATCCACGTGCTCTGCGCTTCGCACCCGTGCTTGTCCGCCAGCATCTTGTACGCGTCCTCGTGCTTCTCCGGCAGCACCTCGGTCGCGAGGAAGAACTCGGCCAGCCCTGACCGGTGGAGCTTGTCATGCTGCTCGGCTTGATCGCCTTTCGTGATCATCAGCAGGCGGTGCCGCCCTTTCAGTTCTCCCAGCGTCTCCTGAACGCCCGGCATCAATTCAATCTCCTGCGACGCAATCGATTCCGCGAACGCCACAATGCGTCCGTGCACCTCCGGCGTAATCTCGCGGTCCGCCAGGTGTTCGAAGCAGTTGATCAGCGACCGTCGGAAACTCTGCAATCCATAGCCATGCTTGGCGATGGTCGCCCGCTCGCAGATGTTCAGGTGCTCGCGCACTTCCTCGCGCGTGTGCACACGGTGGTCCAGGTAGGAGATGAACGCCGCAATCGCGCGTTCGAAGTAGATGTTGTTCTCCCAAAGCGTATCGTCTGCGTCGAACAGCAGCGTCAGGCCGGTGGGTCGGAAAGCGTTTTCAGGCACAACACCAGTATAAAGAATCCCATGCGACCATAAGCCGGAAGGGCATCCACCCCGAAGCGAACGAGGCGAGCCACCCTGCATCCTGCCCTACACCCCGCCTGGACATACACGTTGCGTGACCTCGCGGGCGCCGCCTGGGGAGTCCTCCTCTTCGCCACCGCTGCCGTCGCGCCCGGATACTGCCTCGCCCACACTCTCGACCCAGCTGCCTTCCGCGCCCGCGGACTTCGCGAACAACTCGCCTGGTCGCTCGCGCTCTCCTTCGGCCCGGGAGTCCTGCTCATCGTTGCCGCCGTCTGGCTGGGCGGAGCCACGGTCGGCGCGCTCCTGCTCCTTGCTCTCGCTGCCGCTGCCGTCTGGCTTTTCCGCAAGTACCCGCCGCGCGTGGACATCACCCCTCGCCAGGCCGTTCTCACCGCGGTAACGTTCGCCGTCTGGGCATGCCTCGTCCTCTTCAGCCTCGTCGACATCGGCACACACAACCACCTGTGGATGAGCGTCACCGTCTACGACCACGGCTGGCGCACGGCCTTTACCGACGCTGTGCTCCGCACCGGTCTGCCCCCTGTCGACCCTGTTTTCTGGCCCGGGCACGACGCGCCCATGCGCTACTACTACTTCTGGTATGCGGTCTGCGCTGCCGTAGCCCGCCTTGCGCATCTCTCCGCGCGCCAGGCTCTCATCGCCAGTTGCGTCTGGCCGCTCCCGGGCGTCGTTGCGCTGCTCGCGCTCTTCGGCCGCTATGTGCTCGGCCGGCGCGGCAGGGAACTCACGCGCCTCACGCTGACCGCCTCCGCGCTTCTCTTCGTTACCGGCCTCGACATCCTCGTCACCCTCGCTCTCCATCTGCTCGGCACGCCCGTGCTGGCCGATATGGAGTGGTGGTCCATCGATCAGGTCGCCTCCTGGGCGGACACCTTCCTCTGGGTTCCGCACCACGCTGCCGCTCTGGTCGCCTCGCTCACCGGCATTCTTCTTCTGCATCTGGCCGCCAAAGCCGGGCAGCCCCGCACCCGTGTCCTCTTCAGCACGATGGCCGGCTTCAGCCTCGCCGCCTCCTTCGGCATGTCGGCGTATCTCGCCATCGGCGCGGCGATCACCCTCCTCGGCTGGCTGCTCGTGAATGTTCGCCGAAAGCTCGCATGGCGCAGCCTCCAGGCCCTGGCCCTTGCAACCGTTACTGCCGCCGTCACGCTGAGCGGCTTCCTGTGGCAGCTCACGCGTGCCGAAGGCACCACCCACCGCAGCGCCTCACCCCTTTACTTCGGCCTCCGCGAGATCCTCAGCCCCGTCGTGCTGGCTGCCGCACCTCTGTTCCATTCCGTAGCTGCCAACGACCCGTGGCGCGCCCGCGAGCTCGCCGCCTCCATCCTCCTGCTTCCCGGCTGGGGAGTCGAGTTGGGCTTCTTCGCCGTCGTCCTGCTCGCAGCGCTCGGCCGCGTCCGCCGTCTGGAGCCCGGCAGCCGGACCGTGCTCTGGCTCACGCTCAGCGGTCTAGCCGCAGCCAGCTTCGTGCGTTCCGGCGTGATCCTCACCAACGACTACGGCATCCGTGCCGCCCTGCTCCCACAGTTTTTTCTCCTCCTCCTCGGCGCCATCGTTTTCACCGAAAGCACCGGGGCCTTCCGCCGCTTTCTCACCGTGCTCATGGTGGTGGGTGTCGCCGGATGCGTCTACCAGCTCGTACTCCTGCGCACTTATTTGCCCTGGCAGCAGGCTCACGGCAATCCGGAGGTCCAGGGTGTCGGCGAGCGCACCTACGCTCTGCGTGAGGCGTATGCCGCCATGCAATCCCGCATCCCTGTGGGCGCTCGCATCCAGTACGACCCTTCCGTGACCAGCTTCTTCCTCTACCCACACCCGCTCTTCGCCAACCGCCAGCTCATCACCGCCGAAGCCTCTTGCAGCACTGCATTCGGTGGTGACCGCGCCGCCTGCCCGCCCATCCAGGACGCTCTTGCACAGCTCTTCCCGCCATCACCAGCCCTCACTCCGGTCGCCCCCCAGGCACAAAGCCTCTGCCGGCAAATTGGGGCGCAGTTCCTCGTGGTGACCCGCTGGGACGCCGCCTGGCAGGCGCGTTCCGCCTGGCCAGGGACACTGCCCGCCGCCGTCGATCAACCCTCCGTGCGCGTTCTGGCCTGTGCGCCATAACGCGGCGTCCACACCTGCAATTGCCCCAGCACGTTACCTGCGCGACCTTACGCGCCTTTGTGACGTGTGATCGTTAGCGCAAGCAGTATCATTGTGGGACGACAACGGAAGCGCACTGCAGCGCACGACACGTCTGGGGGAGAGACCCGGCATGGTCCCACGTGTGGGACAACGGATTGGGCCGTACGAAATCCTGGGCCGCTTGGGGAGCGGGGGCATGGGCCTCGTCTTCAGCGCCTGGGACGCACGCCTGCACCGCGACGTCGCCATCAAGCTCCTCCGCGAAGAGTACGCCACGCCCACCATGCGCACTCGCTTCCTCCAGGAAGCCCGCGCCGTCTCCGGCATCAATCACCCCAATATTTGCACCATCTTCGATATCGGCGAGGTGGCCGGCGACCCGTTCCTGGTCATGGAATTGCTCAAGGGCGAAACCCTGCGCTCCCGCATCTCCGGCCGCGGCAAGCTGCCTGCGGAAGACGTCCACCGCATCGCCGCTGAGGTCCTCGACGCGCTCTCCACCGCGCATGGCCGCGGCATCATCCACCGTGACATCAAGCCGGCCAACATCATCCTGGTCAACAAACCTGGTGCCGGGTTCCAGGCCAAGGTCCTCGATTTCGGCCTTGC